>CAMTWF010000149.1:0-16576 GCA_947085355.1 uncultured delta proteobacterium | reverse complement strand
TCGGGGCAAGACGCTGCTCCGCCGGATCGTGTCGATGCTGGTCAAGATGGCAATGTGACGACTTCCCGGTAGTCGAGTCTTCGGCGACGGCGACGGCGACGGAAACGGCAACGGCAACGGCAACGGAAACGGCAACGGCAACGGGGATGGGGATGGGGATGGGGGCGGCGGACGGGCTACCCCCAAGAATCACGAATGCACCCGCTTCTCAACGCCGGAAGCCGCCCCTTGCCCGGGGACCTCCGCCGTGCCACGATGATTGGGCCGGAGGGTTCGAGGCGGCGAGGCGGCCGCCGGCGGTGGCGACGGACCTTCGGGTTCGTCGTGGCCGCGGGAGGAAAGTCCGGGCTCCACAGGGCAGGGTGCCGGATAACGTCCGGTGGGGGTGACCTCGAGGAGAGCGCCACAGAAAACAGACCGCCCGCGCGAGCGGGCAAGGGTGAAACGGTGCGGTAAGAGCGCACCGGGGGTCCGGCAACGGGCCTCGCACGGCAAGCCCCACCCGGAGCAAGACCGAACAGGGGGCAGCCGGGGAAACCCGGCAGGGGTGGCCCGCCCCAGTCCCCCGGGTTGGTCGCTAGAGCCGGCCGGCAACGGTCGGCCCAGACGAATGGTCGCCGCCCGCGCGGGGGCAACCCCGCGCGGGAGACAGAACCCGGCTTACGGCCGCCTCGAACCCTCCGGGGTCGGACGTCGGACAAGTCAGACAGGTCGGACGGCGTCCGACGGCGATGGGCTGCCGGAAGTAGCAGTTCAACGCGTTCCGAAATCGAGGGCCACGTGGACGGACGCCTCGCCGCCGGTCGGCGGCGCCGACGAGAAGTCGAGCCCGGCCAGGACGCTGCGGACGCACTCGGCCACGCCCGATCCCGAGATCGGCCCGTCGGCGCGCCCGACGTCGGCGCGCACCGATCCATCCGGCGAGACGGCGACGCGGAAGACGGCCCGCCCCGCCAGCCCCGGGTAGTGTTCGGCGGCGCCCGAGTAGCACGCCTCGATCTCGTTGCGCGCCGCCAGCAGACCGGCGCGGAAGTCGCCGCCGGCCATGCGTCCCGGACTCGCCGGGTCGGGAACCAGCCGCACCATGACGCCACGTCCGGCTACGCCGCCCTGTTCGCCGCCGGTCCCCGGCGTCCCCTCGGCCGGCGTGCCCGCCTGCGATCGTTCGAAGTTCCGGATCATCGACCGGCAGGCGCGATCGTCGGACGGGATCGAGGCGTCATCGCGGCCGCAGGAGCGATCGCCGGATCGAAGCAACGAGCAGAGAATGTGGGCCGCCGCGCCGCACGGGTCCAGCAGCGATCGCGCGAGCACGTCGGCATAGGAGGCGGATGTATCGCGCGCCAACGCCGGCTGGACCTCGCCCAGCCACGCGACGTCGTCCGCCAGGGCGCCGGCCGCAAGGCGCCGTTCGCACGCCGCTCCGTCGGCGGCCGTCACGCCCCTGCGGAGCGCGCCGCAGGCATCGGGATCGTTTCCCACGGCGTTGCAGATCGCGGCCGCGAGCCGTCCGCACGGCCCCTCGGGCCTGCACCGACCCGCCCGCATGATGTACCCCTCGACGCACTCGCACTTCTCGACACCTTCGACGTCGGCGCAGCGCGCGTGAGATCCGCAGTCGGTCCCGCCGCAGAGGTTCGCCTGCCGGCCGCCGCAGGCCGCCGCCACGGTCGCGATCACCGCCATCAACGCTGTCAGGTGCATCACATGGTCCTCCGCGAACCGGCGTCGCCGGCCGACGCTGCCACGACCGGCGCCGCCGGTCAAAGCGTCTCCGGCGCTTCCGGCCGGGGCGGCGCGGCCAGGGCCCGGAGCGTCGGCGCAACGTCGGCGAGCCGGCCCGCCGGGCCGATCGCCACGAAGACCCGCCGCCCGTCGCGCAGTACGCCCGCCACGGCGGACGGCGGGGCGTCGAGCGTCCAAGGGGAGGCGGCCGCATCGTGGCGCCCCGCCTGTTCGGGACCGCCGTCCGCGCAGAACCGCGCGACCAGCGTCCGCACCGCGGCGCGCTCGAACTCGATCGCCTCGCCGGAAGACCCCAGGGAATGCTCGGGCGGTGCGGGGTCCCACGCCGTCTGCCACAGCACCCAGGCCGGCGCGGGCCCCTGCGGCTCGTCCGCCGCCGGCGGCTCCACCAGGGCGATCCTGTCTCCGCCCCAGCCCTCGGCCGCCGGCGCCGCCAGCGAGGCGGACACGTGGTGTTCGATCCAGATGCGCACGCCCATCTCGCCGAACGTGTCGTCGTAGGCCACGGTCCACGACTCCAGCGGCGGCGCGAGCGGCCCGAACCGGAGCCGCACCGGCGCGTCGCCCCGCGCGTACCGCTCCGGGTGCATCACCTGCTCCGTGCTCTGCGGGGGCTTGCGGAACAGGGCGCCGATCGACGGCAGCGAGCCGGGTTCCATCCTGTCGCGCACGAACAGCGTCCCTTCGACGTAGGGGAACGCCAGTACGCGCAGCAACGCCTCCGGTACGGCGTCCGGCCCGGCCGGCAGGGCGAGCATCGCCCGCAACGCCCCCGGGTCGCGCGGGAGCAGGATGTCGATCCGGGATGCGTCGAGGCTCGATGCCAGCAGGGCGCCGGTGATCGTCGCGTCGCCCTCGCACACGGACCTCAGGGCGATTTGCCGGTCGCCGTCGTCGTCGAGTGCGTCGTGGCGGTCGCCGATCGAGTAGTTCTGGTCCTGCAGCGCGTGGACGATCTCGTGCCACAGCGTCAGCTCCGCTTCGGCCGGATCGAGGTCGGCGAGCACGTACAGCGATCTGTCCTTCGTGTCGTAGATGCCGGCGACGGCCTCCCCGAGCAGGCGGTGGATCAGCGCTTCGTAGTCGGCGCCGGCGGGAAGCAGCCCCAACATCTTCAGCAACGTCGCCTCGCGCCGAATCTCCTCCGGCGGGGAGTCCTCGGCGATCCTCTTGCGGACCAGATCGAGGAGTCGCTCGCGCGTCATGAGGCCCGCCCTGACCGGCGCGACGACGCGCATCCCGCGCGCCTCGGCGATCCGCTCGGCGATGCGCTGCGTGAGCCGGAGAATTTCGGCCCGGCGAACTGGGCCGCCTCGGCCCCGGCCGAACGAGCCTTCGGGCGCCAGGGCGGCGGCGATGGCGAGCGCCGCGGCGAGCGCGAGGCGGCGGGCGTTCAGGGGCAGGACGGGTTCGCAGTTCCCGGCGTGCCGAAGTTGCCGGCGGCGCCGTAGGCAGTCGATGCCGGAGCCGGGCACCAGTTGGCCGGATTGTCGTTGGCGACGGCCGACAGTCGGTCCGGGGCGAGGCTCATGGCGTTGCCGGCCGTCCAGGAGGCGCCGGCGTTGTAGGACACCGAGTCGATCGTCACGCCGTCGAACTCGATCCGCAGAGTGGCCGCGTCGGGCAGCGAGAGCCCCGCGTAGGCATAGTGCACCGCGGCGCCGCCGTTCGCCGCGGGATCGGTCTGGCGACCGAAGACGAAGTAGCCGGCGCGCGCCACCGAGAGCACCCCGGCCACCGTGTGGGTGGAGGCTCCGACCGCCAGGCGGAACCCGCCGAGCGGAACCACGCGCGGCGAGGCGTTGTACGCCTCGAACCACTCGCCGTTCGTCTCGGGCGTCACGCCGACCGGGCTGAACTGGATCTCCGAGATCACCAGATCGCCGGGGGCCACGACGAACACGCTCACCTCCTGCGTCGTCCTGCTCCCCTGGGCGCCCCGCGCCTCCAGCGTGTAGACCGTCGGCGCCGGCGGGGTTACGACAAGGCTCCCCGTCACCGCCGGCGCGGGCGGGATCCCGGCATGCGTCGGAACCGCCGACAGCACAACCTCCAGCGCTCCGCTGGTCTCCCACCGCAGGGTCACGGAGCTTCCCCCGGCCGCCACCGCGTCCGGCGTGGCGGTGAACGAAACGATGGAAGGCCGGCGGACTACGATCGTGACCGACCGCTCGACCCGCAAGGCGCCGTTGATCGCAGCCAGGGTGTACGTCCGGTCGACGCCGAGCTCCCCGAAGTCGGGGGTGAACGACACGGAGCCGCTCATGCGGGTGGGCGAGAAACCGGGGACCGTCGGGATCAGTTCCAGCCTCGCAGCCCCGGTGACCTCCCACGACATCGTCGCCTCCTCGCCCTCCGGCACCACCGCCGGATCGATCTCGAAGCGCGCGATCCGCGGGATCCCGGGAAGCGGGACATGCACGGTCACGCTAGCGTACGCCTCGTCCGTCCCGGCGGAGTTAGCGGCGGTGAGACGGTAGGACGCACCAGATGTCGGCGTGACGGCATGCCGGGCCCCGAAGTAGTCCTGCCCCACCGGCACGGGGAACGAAGTGACCGGCTGCCAGTCGGTCCCCACCAGTATCGCGAGAGACAGGGTCTCGGCCCGGCGCGCGGCGATGACCAGGTCCAGGCCGTCGTCCAGCCCTGGGAAATACTCGTCGGGCTCCGCGCGGAACTCCTCGATCTCGGGCGCCTGCGTCGCCGGCGCCGCGACCACCGTCACAATCACTGGATTGCTGCGGGCGATCCTCCGGTCGGCCCCGAACGCCAGCAGCGTGTAGGTGGTGTTGGCCGACGGCCTGTGGACGCCGCTGCCGCGCGGGTCGGTATCGTTCTCCAGCGGTACGGCGACCACCCGGGTTCCGGAGCCGTCGGACCAACTCGCCTCGATCGCCACGCGCACCGAGGACTCGACCGTCCACGACAGCGTGACTACGCCGCCCACCGGCACGGTTCGCGGGGCGGCATCGAACGCCACGATCCTCGGCGCCTCCGATCCCCCCTCCACGCCGCAGGCGGCCGCCGTCAACGACAGCAGGACCGACGGGAACAAAAGCTTCTTGGCCATGAGCGTCACCCCTTTCGATTGCAACGTCCGGCACCATGCCGGACACGGAATGCCCCCGATAATAGCGCGTTCGCAGCAGCGGTCAATCGGAAACCTGGGGGGAGTTTGGAGTTTGGAGTTTGGAGTTTGGAGTTTGGAGCAGCTTGAAACCCGAAACCCGAAACCCGAAACCCGAAACCCGAAACCCGAAACCCCCTCTTGGCGGCCTTCACGCCGCACGCGCCTTGTGGTACGGACCGGTTCCTCGTACCTGCCGGAGGCAAGCGATGACGCAAGCGCGTGGCACGATGGAAGGCCGGATCTGCATGGTTACCGGCGCCAACTCGGGCATCGGGGCGGTCACCGCCAGGGAGCTGGCGCGCATGGGAGCCCGGGTCGTCGTGGTTTGCCGGGACTCGGCCAAGGCCGAGGCGGCCGCGGCGACGATCCGCGAGGCGGCCGGCAGCGATGCCGTCGAGCCGATGGCCGCCGACTTCGCCTCGCTGCGCGCCGTGCGCGCCCTGGCGGACGAGTTCCGCGGCCGGCACGCGGCGCTGCACGTCCTGGTCAACAACGCGGGCCTGATGCTGACCGAGCGTCGCGCCGCCGAGGACGGCCTGGAGGAGGTCTTCTGCGTCAACCACCTGGCCCCGTTCCTGCTCACCAACCTGCTGCTCGACACGATCCGCGCATCGGCCCCCGCCCGGATCGTGAACGTCTCGTCGGAGGCGCACCGCGCGGGAACGATCGACTTCGACGATCTCCAGTCCGCGAAGGGACGGTATCGCGGCTTTCACGCGTACGCGGCGACGAAGCTGGCGAACATCCTGTTCACCGCCGAGCTGGCCCGGCGCCTCGATGGGAGCGGCGTCACGGCGAACAGCCTGCACCCCGGGACGATCGCCAGCGGCTTCGGCCGCCGGACGAGCGGCGCGTTCCGCTTCCTGCTGGCCATCGGCCGCCCGTTCCTCATCGGCCCGGAGCGCGGGGCGAGGACGTCGATCCACCTCGCGTCGTCGCCGGAGGTGGAAGGCGTCACGGGCAAGTACTGGGCCCGCCGTCGAGTGCGCACGCCGAGCCGGGCCGCGCGCGACGGGGAGGCTGCGCGCAGGCTATGGGAGATCAGCGCCGGGCTCGTCGGCCTGCCGGATAGGACCTGACCGCGTAACGTAACCGTTCACCCTCCTTCATAGTCCCGACCGGTAGGGAGGGGTTCAGACGCACGGCGGAATGCCTTTCCGGCGGGGTACCTGCTACCTCCCGACAGGGTACCTGCTACATTCCGGCGCGTACCTGCTACCCGCCGACAGGGTACCTGCTACATTCCGGCGCGTACCTGCTACGTAACCGCGAAGGCGGTGGATCAGTTGCCGAGGTACAGGTCGTCGAACCAGACCACGGCGTCGATCTCGGGCGGGTCGGCGACGTCGAGGTTGTCGTAGCGCACCTCGTACAGGACGCGGATCGACTCGAAGCTCTCGGGAACGAACCCCCACAGGTCGGTGAAGTCACGCCGCAGATCCCGCTCGAACGAGATCCAGCGGCCCACCTCGGGCTGCGAGCGGCTCACGTAGACGAACTTCGCGTTCGCTATCCCGAAGGGCGGCCGGTCTATGCCCGCAAGCAGGTACCGGATCTGCGTGTTCGAGCCGCCCGCGCCGCCCGGCGGCGCGGCGCCCACGGCGATGATGACGAACTGGACGTACGTGTCGGTCGCGCCGCGCTCCCATCGCTCGACGAAGTAGCTCCCCGAGAACCGCGCCGGGAACGCCGGCGTCCGCAGGCTCTGGATGAACCCCCGGATGTGCGTCTTGTCGGGCGGGGGATGGGCGCGGCCGACGCGGAGGTCCAGCCTCGCCGCCCAGCGCCCCGACAGCGCCTGACCGTCCGACACGACGAACCCGCCCCAGTGCGGCCGGTCCGGGAAGTACCACCACGGCTCCGTCCCCTCCTCGAATCCCGCGTTCGCCAGCATGTTGAACGGCCCGCTGATCGGGACGTCGGGCGCGGTCACCGGCGGCGGGACATCGAACCGCATCCCCGGCGCCCAGCCCGACGGCGGCGGCGGAACGATGACCGTCGGCGACGCATCCGCGGCCGAGGGCGCATCCGCGGCCGAGGGAGCGTCAGCGCGCCCGATGCCGGCCTCACGCCTGCGGAACTCGGACCGGCAACCGACGGCAACGACGAGCATCGCCGGGATCGCGAGCCTCACGGCGGCTCGTGGCAACGTCATGCCGGCGTGGAAGTGTCCGGACTTCGTAACGCGGGCATCTTGCCCGCAACCCAGGAAATCGTCGCGCCGCTCGACGAATTCCCGGTCTGTCCGGACTCTCAACTCTCGATCCTTGACTCTCGACGCCTGCCTGCCTGCCTGCCGGCAGGCAGGCGGCAGGCAGGCGCGGCGGCGCCGCTGCGCCACCCGGACAACCCCTTTGGTTGCGGCGCCGCCGCGCCAAGAAGCTACGTTCACGCGCTGCACCTCGCCGCTTTTCACTTGGTCGGTCACGCAAACCCCGAACCCGACGCCGCTGCGGTGTGGGCGTTCGCATCTCCGCCCGCCTACGGCGGGAGGCGCTGCTCCAGACGGTCGACGCGCTCCCTCAACTTCAGGAGCTCGGCTTGGGATGCGAAACGCTCGCGGAGCAGGGCGTTCAGACCGTCGAGGGTCTGGCGTACGGCCAACAGTTCGGTCGACAGGCGGATGTCCGCATCGGCCAAGACCCTCACGAACTCCGTGCGCACGCCATCGATTCGCTCCGAGACCGCGTCGATGCGTGCGGATAGATCCGTCCGGACCGCATCCAGCCGGTCGTTCGTGCGGTCGATGCGTGCGGATAGATCCGTCCGGACCGCATCCAGCCGGTCGTTCGTGCGGTCGATCTTGCGGCCGAGGAGCTTCATCTCCTCCCACATGCCGCGCAGGGCGATCAGGTGCTCGTCGGTTCGGATGGGGGAATCGTCGTCGGCCATCGTGTTCCACCTCCACTTTCCAGCGTGCACCGATCGCGGATGCCGGTCAAGCCGGCGCCACCGCCCGGGGCCGTGCCGGACAGGTTGGCGGAGGCCTCGACCATCGTTTCGGCCACTCCGGAGTGCCGACGCCGCTCGCCCAGCTCGGCGGCTATCCCTCGCGCAGTCGCCGGAGGCGCGCGATCTGGTCGCCGGTCAGAAGGCCGCGGTCCACCAGTCGGGCCTCGGCGTCGGCATCGAGCGGCACGGCGGGCGGCGGCGTCTCCGCCCCTGGGGGAATCGGCAGCCGTCCGTGCAGCCACGGGGGGGACGCATGGAGGCAAGTCCGAGGTATCGGCTCGGGCCGCGGCAGGGTGAGGCACGGGCCGCGCTCCGGCGCGTCGGGCGGCTCGGGGGCGACGTCGGGGGCCACCTGGAGGCACGTTCGGGACTCCACGTCCGCCGCCCGGCGGCCCGAGCACGCGGCGAAGGCTCCCAGTGCGATCGCCGCGCCTGCCGCCAGGAGTGCGGCCACGCCGAAGGCCCCGAGCGCGCACCCGCCGAGCGCCGACACCGATGCCGTCACCGCCAGCACTGCAAGGATTCGTCGGCGCATTTTCAACCTCCCGGGCGCGGTTCTACGCGCTTCTACCGCGCGAAGATCTCGGCCACCGGGATCACCCGGATCGCGTCGCGGGGGATCCGGAGCGGGTACGCCTCGATCTCGGCGTCCTCCGCGAGGATCTCCGGCGCCTTCGGCGTCTCGTAGGTCATCGGCGACGGCGAGTCGGAGGCGATCTCGTCCGCGAGCGCCTCGCCGTCGGGCGCCACGATGGCGATCTTCACGTGGTCGGCGGTGAGCGCGCGCGCCACCGCCGAGCGCACCTGGTCGGCCGTGACCGACGGCCATGCGTCCATCAGGCCGTCAAGGAACGGGCGGTCCAGGCCGTGGAAGCGATCGTCGATCGCGAAGCCGAGCCGCCGGGACTCGGTCTGGCGGTAGAGATTGAAGTACCCGAGCGCGAAGGTGCGCACGGCGTCGAGTTCCTCCGGCGGGAGGCCTGCCGTCACGAAGCGCTCGTGCTCGCGCATCGCAAGGCGCAGGACGAACCGCGCGTGGTCGGGCCGCAGCGGCCGTATCCAGATCGAGAACATCTGCCGGCGCCGCGACACGTTCACCTCGGGGAACCGCGTCCGGCCCGCCTGGCGGAAGTGCTCGCAGTACGCATAGTCGCCGTAGTTGAAGCCCCGCTCCTCGCGGATCTCCCGCATCAGGCGCCCGACGAACTGCCGGTGCTGGCCGAACCAGACCGTCGCCAGCGCCAGCGCCGGGTAGTCCGGATGGTCGCGCCTCACGTCGATCGGGAAGCCGATCGATATCGCCGTCGCCCGGTTGCCCGGCTTCTCCACGATCAGCACGCGGCGCCCCTCGAACGCCGGCGGGGGAGGCAGCGGCGCCCTCGCCGCGCACTCCCGCGGCAACCCGGCCCGCAGGTCCGCCTCGAGCCGCTCGGCGAACCGCTCCGGATACCCGCCGGCCACGCCGACGGTCGCGCGCCCGGCGCACAGCGTCCTCGCCCGGTGCGCCCGCACCGCTTCGACCGTCATCGCGTCGAGCCCCGCCCTCGTCCCGACCGGCGGATGGCCGTACGGGTGCCCCTCGTAGATGAACGCCTGCAGCGCCTCCTTGCCGAGTTCCTCGTCGTCGCTCGCCTTGAGATCGGCCTCCAGCTCCGAGATCGACGCCGCGCGGAGACGCTCGAAGTCCGCCGCCGCCATCCTGGGCCGCGTGAGGACCTCGAGGAAGACCGGGTAGAACTCCTCCAGGAGGTCGCGGTGGACGCGCGCGACCACGACCGTCTGGTCGCGGTCCGCCTGCCAGTCCATCTCCGCCGCCAGCGGGAACAGCCGCCGGACAAGCTCGGGGTAGCTCATCGTCTCCGTCCCGCCCTCGACGACGAGCCGCACCGCCATCTGCGCGATCCCCTCGAGGCCCGCCGGGTCGTCGGCCGAACCGGCGTCGAACGCGACCCGGATCGTGACGGACGGCGACGCCTCCGACGGCATCGGCACGAACGCCATCGAGGCCGGCGGCGGTCCGGGCGGATCGGGAGGCCGCGGGCAGCCCGCGACGGCGAGAGCACACAGCAGGATCGGCCAGGCGGAGCGGTTTCGAGTTTCGAGTTCCGAGTTGGGGGTTGGGAGTTTCGAGCTCGCGCAAACCGCAAACTCGAAACCCGAAACCCGAAACCCGAAACCCGAAACTCGTGGCTCGCGCCTCACGGCGATCCTCCCCCGGCCGCTTCCGCGGCGGCCGGCGCGAGCGTGACGACGTTGCGGCGCGAGGCGGCCAGGTTGGCGCGCGCGACGCGCACCACGTCCTGTGGCGTCACGTCGGCCACGCGGCGCGCATAGTCCTCCACCGAGGCCGGGTCGCCGGTCGCGGCGGTGAATCGCGCCAGCAGGCCGGCCGCGTCGGCGGGCGTCTGGAGCGACATCGGCAGCGCGTACCGCACGTGGCTCTTGACCTCCTCGACACGGGCGGGATCGACGTTCCCCGCGGCCAGATCGTCGGCCGCGCGCTGCATCCGGTCGACGATCTCATCGAACGCGACGCCGTCCGCCAGCTTCGCATCGACGACCAGCAGCGACGGATCCCGGTTCCTGCTCGGCCACGGCTCCAGCGTCAGCAGCCGGCGCTCCTGGACGACCAGCCGCTCGTACAGGTCGCCCGTGCCGCCGAACAGCAACTCCGCGGCGACGTCCAGCGCGGCGGAGTCGACCGTCGCCGTGGAGAAGCCCGGCGCCTTCCAGCCGACGAACATCCACCGCGGGGCCGGGCCGGGCCAATCGACGTGCGCGCTCCGCGGCTCCGTCTGCTCCGGCTCGACCGGGACCTGGGGCGTGTCCCTGCGGCCGCGCCAGGGACCGAACTTCTCGCGGACGAGCGTCACGATCGAATCGCGATCGACGTCGCCCGCGACGATGACGGTCGTGTTGTCCGGCGTGTAGTAGCGCCGGAAGAACGACAGAGAGAACTCGTACAGATCGGGCATCCCGCGGATGTCGTCCTCCCAGCCGATCACCGTGTGGCCGTAGGTGTGCCGAGTGAAGGCCATCGGCAGCAGCGTTTCGAGCATCCGCAGGGAGGGGTCCGAGACGGCGGTCCGGTACTCGCCGTGGATCGTGTGCGCCTCCGTCTGGAACGCCTCGACGCCGTACGAGAGGTTCCGGAACCGGTCGCCCTCGATGTCGAGGAGCGCCGGCAGCGCGGCCGACGGCAGCACGACCGTGTAGCAGGTCTCGTCCTCCGACGTGTAGGCGTTGTTGTCGGCGCCGAACGACTGGAGCATCCGCTCGTACGCATCCGCCGGGTACCGCTCGGTGCCGCGGAACATCATGTGCTCGAAGAAGTGCGCGAAGCCGGTGCGCCCGGGTTCCACCTCGTCGCGCGAGCCGGTCCGCACCAGGATGTAGCTCGCGGCGATCCCCGGACTGTCCATCGGCGCCGTCACGACCACGAGGCCGTTCTGAAGCACGTCCACCGACGGCGGCGCCGGGAAGACCTGCGCCGCGCCGGGACGCGCCGCCGCCGCCGCGACTACGACGATCGTCAAGATGGTTCGCATCGTCACCTCTGGAGGGGCGGATCTGCGTGTCTGCCCCGATGAATCGGGCGACCCGCCGGGTCGCCCCTACTCGCCCTCGCTCCCGCCCGTCCTCCGGAACGCATCGATTGCGGTCCTCGCCGCGTCGTTCCGCCCGAGCGTCCGCGCGAGGTCCGGCGGCAGCGTGGCGGCCCAGCAGCCCGCGTGCAGCGCCATCCGGACGTGCGCCTCGGTCTTCACGCTGGCGGCCAGCACGCGCCTGCCGGCGTCGGCGGCGATCCACGCGACGTCCTGGACCAGCCCGGCGGAGTCGATCCCGGACGCCTCGGCACGGCCCAGGAACGGGATCACCACGTCGGCCCCGGCCTCCACGGCGATCAGCGCCTGCCCGGCCGACAGCACCGCCGTCGCCGCCGTCGCGATCCCCTCGGCCCGCAGCCGCGCCATCGCCGCGTAGCCCTCGTCGAACGCCGGGATCTTGATCCAGACGTCGGCTTCGCCGACGCCGCCCGCCGCACGGCGAGCGCCGCGGCCCGCCGCGGCCCGCCCGGCGGTCTTCGCCGCCGCGGCCTTCGCCCCCTTGCGTGCGGCCGCGCGAACGGGCTTGGCCGAACGCCTCCACATGTCGGCCAGTCGCACGGCGTCGCACGCGATCGCCTCGCGGTCGTCGCCGGCCGCCTGGAGGAAAATGCGGCCGACGCCGAGGGCGCGGCAGCGCGCAACGGCCTGCTCGACCGTCACCCCGGCGCAGGCCAGGAGGATCGGGTTGGTGGTGATGCCGGCGAACGCACCGAGCCCCCAGAGGCCGGGGAGCGCCGCCTCGTCCAAGGTGTCGAGGAAGAGTTTCATGGCCGGGACTATTACGCTGGGACCGCCCGGCGTTCAAGGGGCTGGCGGGACGCCCAACGCCGTGCGACAATCGCGCATGGCGACCGATGACGGATCCAACCCGCATGGGAGGCTTGCAATGACTTTTCGTGGCGCTTGGATGGCGATGATGGTCGTGGCGTGCGGCTGTTCGGAAGAAGATCCGCCGAGGAACGATGCGGGCGACGCGGAGATCGACGTCGCGGACGAGACCGACGTGCCGCGCGATTTCTCCGAGGACCCTCCCTTTGATGCCGACGACGGTTCCGGCGAGCCGCCGGTGGCGCCGCACCGGGAGCCGGAGCCGCTGGCCGTGGACGAGTGGCTCGTGGGGCTGTGGAGTCCCGACGAGCCGGATCCGTTGATCGACGCGGTCGAGACGGGGACGTTCGCGTATCCCGGAGCGGGCACGGACGAGCGCGGGATCGACTGGCGCGTCACCACGCCGGGCTCCAACGGGAGCCTCGGCCCCTCCGGCTACCTGATCGCCTACGCCGTCGCCCGCGTCGATCTCACGGAGCCGGCCGCCATCGTCGCCCGCGTCGATCGCGCGCTCGGCGTCTACATCAACGGCGCGCCGCAGCCGGCCGACATCTACGGCTCGCGCCGCATGCGCGTGCCGCTCGTCGGAAGGACGGGCGAGAACCTCATCGTCGTGCGGGCGTTCCCGGTGCGCGGCCGGATGGAGGTCGAGCTGTTCCGCACGGCCGACGAGGTCTTCCTCAACTTCGGCGACACGACGCTGCCCGACCTGGTGGACGGCGAGGCGTCCGAACTCCTCGCCGGCGTCCCGCTGCTCAACCTCACCGCGTCGCCGCTCCACGCGCTGCGGGCGCGCGTCGTGGAGAACGAGCATTTCGAGGAGACGTCCGTCGAGCACCCCTCGGTGGCCGGCGGCGCGGTCACGCAGATCGGCTTCGTCCTGCGGCCCAGGGCGCCGCCCGCGGGTCCGGGCGCCGTCATGACCGCGCGCCTGCGCGTCTCGTCGCCGTCGCTCGGCTGGGCCTACGAGCGGGACCTGGAGATGACGGCCGTGCCGGACGGCGCGGCGTACCGCCGGACGTTCCGCGATCCGGCCGACGGCTCGGTGCAGTACTACGGCGTCCTCCCGCCGGCGGACTTCGACCCGGCCCGCAACTACGCGCTCGTGCTGACGCTCCACGGCGCAGGCGTCGAGGCGATCGGTCAGGCGGGGGCGTACTCGCCGAAGGACTGGGCCTACATCGTCGCGCCGACCAACCGCCGGCCGTTCGGCTTCGACTGGGAGGAGTGGGGCCGCCTCAACGCCCTGGGCGCGCTCGACGACGCCATGACGACCTTCCGCATCGACCCGACCCGCGTGTACCTCACGGGACACTCGATGGGCGGCCACGGCGCCTGGCACGTCGGCGTCACGACGCCCGGACGGTTCGCGGTCGTCGGACCCAGCGCCGGGTGGGAGTCGTTCTACAGCTACGGCGGCGAACGCCGGCCGACCGGGGCGTTCGCCCGAGCGCGCGCCCACAGCGACACGCTCGTCTACCTGGCCAACCTCGCCCGCCGCGGCGTCTACATCATCCACGGCAGCGCCGACGACAACGTGCCGGTGAGCGAGGGCCGCAACATGTACGCGGCGGTCAGCGCAGTGGCGGACGACGTCGTCTACCACGAGGAGCCCGGCGCCGGGCACTGGTGGGACGGCGACGCCTCGCCCGGCGCCGATTGCGTCGACTGGCCCCCGCTGTTCGACTTCATGCAGGCACGCACGCTCAACCCGGTCGAGACCGACTTCACGTTCCGCAGCCCGTCGCCCGCCTACAGTCCGACGCACTCGTTCGTGACGCTCCACTCGGCCGTGACGCCCTACGAGGACCTCGTCGTGACGTCCGCGCGGACCGGCGCGACGGTGGAAATCGCGACCACGAACGTGCGGAGCATGGAGATCGACGGCCGCGCGCTGCGGGGCAGGGGCGTCACGACCGCCGTCGTCGACGGCACGAGCCACGACCTGCCCGACGGGCCGCTGCCCGTCGGACCGGCCGGCGGCAAGCGGCGCGACGTCCACGGGCCGCTGAACCAGGTCTTCCACCGGCCGTTCTGCTTCGTGCATCCCGACGAGGGTGGTCCGTTCGCGCACGTCGCGGCGTACTTCACGTCGTACTGGACCATCTACGGCAACGGCCACGCCTGCGCACTGCCGGTTTCCGCCGTCACCGCGGAGATCCGAGCGTCCCGCAACCTGGTGTATCTCGGCCTGCCGGCGGACGAGATCGGGGATCCGGACGTCCCGTTCTCGTGGGGCGAGAGCGCGATCGTCGTGGCGGGCGATCGGTACCGGGACGCCGGGTTGTTCTTCGTGTTCCCTCGGGACGGCCGCCTCGCCGCGGCGTTCGCGACGACGGGCGGCGCCGAGCGGCTCCTGTACCGGGTCGTGCCGTTCTCGTCGCGCGGCGGAATGCCGGACTACCTCGTATGGTCGGGCTCGTGGGCGCGCGCGGCGGGGTTCTTCGATCCCGAGTGGCGCTACGACCCGGCGCTGTGATCGCCGTAGGCGTGCCCGCCGGTTGTAGGTCAGTCCGCCGGCGGCGCGGCCGCCGGCTCGTCGGCCGGGAAGCCCAGCGGCTCGGACCGGTCGTAGAGCGTCTCCGGCGCGATGTCGATGTTGCCGGGCCAGACCACGGTTCCGTGCTCCACGCGCGCCTGGCGGAAGGAGTTCACGATGCCGAAGACCCATGCACCGTATCCCGCGGAGCACCGGCGCCGGGTGGTGCAACTGGCGCGGGCAGGTCGTTCCACCGGGAGCCTGGCCCGGGAGTTCAAGGACTCGACGCAGACGATCCGGAACTGGATTCGGCAGACGGATCTGGATGAGGGCCGCCGGAGCGACCAGTTACGCGGCTGGCGGCGGTCAGGGAGAGCCCCCTGGATTCGCGCGCCGGCGGCGCGCTTGCGCGGCAGGAAACGGCGGTCCATACTCCCGGTCGGCAACGGGAGGTGGAACGATGAAGCACGTGAGCATGTGGTCGTGGATCGCGATCGCGGCCGCCGCCGTCCTGTGGGCGGCGGCGGGGTGTACCGAACCCGGCGGCGGCGGAACGGACAACGGCGGGCCGAGGCCGGACGCGACGGACGGCGACACGGGCCGGGATGACGCGACCGCGGATGACGGCCGCGACGTCCCGCGCGAAACCGGCCCGGACGCCTCCGTGTCGGGGTGCGGCGAGGAACGGTCGTACATCTGGATCGCGAACTCGGCCGAAGGGACGCTGTCGAAGCTGTGCACGCTGGACGGCGTCGAGGTAGGACGCTACTGGACGAGCCCGCAGACGAGCAGCGGCGATCCGTCGCGCACGTCGGTGAACATGCACGGCGACATGGTCGTGACGAACCGCAACACCGAGGGCGGCCCGTCGTCGGTCACGAAGTTCGCCGCCGAGCCGCGGGATTGCATCGATCGCGACGCCGACACCCGGATCCGGACGTCGACAAGCGCGACGGACGTCCTGCCGTGGGGCCAGGACGAGTGCATGATCTGGAACGCGCCGCTCCCGGACGCCTCGGCGACGACGGCGATCGGCGCCCGTGCGACCGCGTGGGACGGCACCGAGGACCCCGAGACCGGCGAGGGCGGCTTCGTCTGGATCGGGGCGCTCAACAACAACGGCGTGTACAAGCTCGACGGCGACACGGGCGAGATCGTCGGCCGGACGAGCGTGACCAACCAGCCGTACGGCGGCGTGATCGACGGCCGCGGCGGGTTCTGGATCGTCGGCGCCATGTGCACCGTCGGCATGTGCAATCTCGCCAGGGTGAATACCGAGACCCTCGCGGTCGACGTTTTCTCCGTCCCGTGCGGTTACGGCATCTCGGCCGACCGCCACGGGCGCATCTGGACCTCCGGCAAGCTGGCGGCCATGGGGAGCTGCGTCAACCGGCTCGATCCGGGCACCCGCGAGAACGTGACCTACCGCGACCCGCGGTTCGCGGCGTTCTACCGCGGCATCGCGGTCGACGACGCCGGATCGATCTGGGTGGCCAACACCGGCGGCACGCTGGTCCAGGTCCGCGAGGACAACGTGACGCCGGTCACCGAGTTCCCGCTCGGCGCCGCGGAGGTCGTCGGCGTCGCGATCGACTTCCAGGGGAACGTCTGGGCCGTCTCCCAGGGCAGCAACGCGGTGATCAAGGTACACCCGACGACGTACGAGCTGCAGACCTTCCCCGTCGGGCGCGGCCCGTACACCTACAGCGACATGACCGGGTTCCAGCTCAACACCGTAATCCTCATCTGACGGTTCCGCGGCCGGCGTCGCGCACCGGAGCATCGGACGATGTCGGGGCGAGCACGATGATCGCGACAGGATCGCAGGCTTAG
>CAMTWF010000148.1:0-13495 GCA_947085355.1 uncultured delta proteobacterium | reverse complement strand
CGTGTGCTCTTCCGATCTCGACGGAGCGCGACGAGGACGACGACCCCGCGGCGCCCGCCGCGCCGTCCCTCCTGCCCGCGCCGGCCTCCGCCGAACCGCCGAAGTAGCATTCGGCTTTCAGCATTTCAGCGAAACCATTCGGCAAAAACCGGAGCGAGTGTCCCTTCAACCGGACGGAGGGGTCTCTCGAACCGGACGGCGCCATCGAAAACCGGTCGGAGGGCCTCATCAAAACCGGACGGAAGGTCTCCACAACCGGGCGGTGCCATCGAAAACCGGTCGGAGGGCCCCGCGGAAACCGGACGGTGGCCCGGTAGAACCGGACGGCGGGCCTCCCGAATCGGTCGGCGCCGTTCGGAATCGGTCGGCGGCCCCGAAAACCGGTCGGAGGGGCCTGCCGGAAGCCGGAGCGAGGCCCCGAGGGTCCGTGCAGACCGCCTGTTGCGCTGGAGCGAGCCTCCAAATCATCGTGCAGCGCCGTCGATGAACCGGAGCGCGCGGCCGGGACGGTGGAGCCCGCGGCCGGGACGACGGAGCGAGCGGTCCAGACGACGGAGCGAGCGGTCCGGACGACGGAGCGAGGGGTCCGGACGACGGAGCGAGGGGTCCGGACGACGGAGCGAGGGGCCGGAAGCGCGGAGCGAGCGGCCGGAACCCCGATAGCAGACCTCGCGCTCGTCGAGCACGGTGATCCTGTCGCCTTGCACCTGGATCGTCGCCTTGAACATCTGCGGCTCACGAATGGCCGGCACGGTCGTGTTCCTCCTGGGGACGATGTCGAAGCAGACCCACGTTCCCGGCAGGACGCGCGGGAAGTAGTCGGGATAGCCGTCGCCGTTCTCGTCCACCGGGACCGGGGACGTCACGGTGCAGATCCGATGCACCCGCGCGACCGGATCGAACACGGAGTCGCCCGAGGCGTTGGCCTCGATCCGGAGGATGGTACGATCCGTGGTGGTGAAGCGCGCTGCGCCTGACCTCACGGGCCCGCGGGCACGGCGTTGACGCAACCGGCGGGGGTGGCGTCTACTGGCGCGGTGTGGAAAGCTCGCCGGGCCATGCTGGCGATCCTGATCGGCGGCCTCCCGGCGTGTCGCGCGGGCCCTGCCCCGGCGGCGCCCGGCGGCGGCTGGACCGCCGCGCCGTGTTCCGCAACCCTGCTCGTGGGCGGCCGCGTTCGTCCCGGCTTCCGCGAGGGAGATTCCCCGGCTGAAGCGCTCGGGATCGCCCCGGACGGATCCGTCGCCGTCGTCGGGAGCGCCGCCGACGTGCGGGCGTCCGCGTGCCCTGGCGCCCGCGAGATCGACCTGGCGGGGTCGGTCGCGATTCCGGGCCTCGTGGACGCCCACGGCCATGTCCTGTCGCTCGGGCTGTCCATGCGAAGAGCGGACCTGCGGGGGTCGGCGAGCATTGCGGAGGCCGCGGAACGCGCGGCCCGGTTCGCGTCCGAGCGGGGCCTGCTCGAGCGGGCGGGCGCGTGGATCCTGGGCCGCGGTTGGGACCAGAACCTCTGGACCGACGCGGCCCTCCCGGATCGGTCCGCGCTCGATGCCCGGCTCGGCGCCCGCCCCGTCTTCCTCGTCCGCGTGGACGGGCACGCCGCATGGGTGAGCACCGAAGCGCTCCGGATCGCCGGCATCGACGCCTCCACCGCAGATCCCGAGGGCGGCGTCATCGTGAGGCGCCCGGACGGCGAGCCGACCGGGGTGCTGATCGACAACGCGGTCGAACTCGTCGAGGCCCGCGTCCCCGAGCCGACGCCGGGCGAGCGGCGCGAGGCGATGGCGGAGGCGCTCGGATGCCTCGCGGCCCTCGGCCTCACTTCCGTCCACGACATGGGCGTTGGGATCGACGACCTGCCGGTCTACGGCGCGCTGGCGGCCGGGGACGGACTGCTGCTGCGCGTGGTCGCCTACCTCGACGGGACGAAACCGCTGACCGGGGCCGACGACGCGTTGCGCGCCCGGAGTTCGGCCGGAAGCGGGCCGGGAGCGCATCGTCCGCCGTGGGAGGTCGCGGGCGTCAAGGTGTTCGCCGACGGCGCCCTCGGCAGCCGCGGCGCACTGCTCCTCGCGGACTACTCGGACGATCCCGGGAACCGGGGGATCGAAGTGATGGACGTCGATCGCATGATCGCGGCGGGCCGGGAGGCCGCCGCGCTCGGCCTCGCGATCGCGATCCACGCAATCGGCGATGCGGGCTGCCGGAACGCGCTGGACACGATCGAGCGGCTCGCTTCCGAAGGGAAGATCGTCGGACGATCCCGGATCGAACACGTGCAGGTGCTGGCGCCCGAGGATCTCCCGCGGTTCGCGGCGCTCGGAGCCATCGCCTCCGTGCAGCCCGTCCACGCGACGTCCGACATGCCATGGGCGGAGGAACGCCTCGGGCCCGACCGTGTCCGGCTGGCCTACGCGTGGCGATCCCTCGCGGACGCCGGGGCGACGCTGGCGTTCGGCACCGACTTCCCCGTGGAGGAACCGGATCCGCTCGCCACTCTCCGCGCCGCCTCCACGCGACGCGACGCAACGGGGAGGCCGGCAGGGGGATGGCATCCCGAGCAATGCGTCACCCTGCGCGAGGCGCTCGATGCCATGACCCGCGGCGCCGCGTGCGCCGCCGGCGCGGAGGCGACGCGGGGGCGGCTGGAGCCGGGGATGCGCGCGGATGTCACGGTGCTCGATCGGGACCCGCTCGAGACGCCGCCCGAGGAGATCGAGACCCTGCGCGCGACGATGACGATCGTGGACGGCGTGGTCAGGTTCCGGAGGTAGTCGATTACTCCCGGCAATCGTCGCACGGCGCGACGACTGCGGAGACGTGGAACATGTGGAGAAGTTCACGCGGAGGCGCTGGGAACGCGGAGAAGTACTAAATGAAAGTCTCCCCTCCGCGCCTCCGCGCCTCCGCGTGAACCAGTCCGAGAAACCTTGTCCCGTTGGCTTGCGGGCAAGGCCCGCGCCATGAAGCTACCCTGCCGCCTATCCGATCGGGATATCGATGAAGCCCGCCGGGACGAAGAAGTAGACCTCGCGCTCGTCGAGCACGGTGATCCTGTCGCCTTGCACCTGGATCGTCGCCTTGAACACCTGCGGCTCGCGGATGGCCGGCACGGTCGTGTTCCTCCTGGGGACAATGTCGAAGCAGACCGGCGTTCCCGGCAGGACGCGCGGGAAGTAGTCGGGATAGAGGTCGCCGTTCTCGTCCACCGGGGGCGGGGTCGTCACGGTGCAGATCCGATCCACCCGCGCGACCGGATCGAACACGGAAGCGCCTGAGGCGTTGGCCTCGATCCGCAGGATGAACTCGCGCGGCGCGTCCACCGCGTCGGCCGGGTCGTCGACCGGCACGGCGTCGATGCGGATCGGCACCTGGTTGGCCAGCGTTTCGACCGCGCGCACCACCTGGTCGCCGAGTCCGATGCCGGAACCGTCGATGTTGTAGACCAACGGAGTGCCGCCGGCATCCACGGCGCCCGTGTCGCGGGCGAGTTGCTCGAGGTGCGGGCGCGCCGTGCCGGAGTTCACGCCGATGACCTTCACGTTCCGCGCGACGAGTTCGGATCTCGCCATGTCGTAGGTCGGCGCCGAGGCAGTGCACCCGCCGGCGTTGATGGCCCCGTACGGATCTGCCCCGCCGGGACCGTTGTGGAAGTCGGCGTCGGTCATCAGCACGACTACGGGCACGGCGCCGGAGCGGAGGCATGGGTACCCGACCGTCCCCGCCGGGCACGACCGCGCGCCCAGCCGGGGACACGTGCGGCCGGGATCGCCGGTCGCCACCGTCCAGAGCGCCGGGACGTGGCTCTCCGGCCAGTCGTTGCCGTTGTGGGTCGCCAGGCGCCCCACGGCAGCGCGGGCGGCCGCGTCGTCGGACGTGATGTTCTGGAGGTTCTGGTAGGAAAAGTCTCCCGGGCTGCCGTAGGGCGACACGGGATAGTCGTCGAAGAACCCCACTCCGAACTGCACGTCCGGGATGGAGGCGCGGATCCGGGGTATCAGCGTGCCGTTGATGGACGTCCTCAGGTTGGCGATCTCCTGGCCCATCGAGCCGGTGGTGTCCATCAGGAAGTAGACGTCGGCTGACTGGAGCGCCGTGGAGAAGACCAGCGTGTCCCGCTCCGGGTCGGGTTCGAGCGGCGGGTCTGGAGGGGTCACCGGATCGTTGTACGGGACGGTGAAGACGAAGTGGCCGCGGCTGCGCGGGTTGTCGCCGCCGTCGAGCGGGTTGGTGCCTGCGGCCACTTCGATCGCATCGTTGATCTCGTCGCCGTCGCTATCCGAGATGCGCGGATCGGTGCCCACCCTCGCCTCGATGTCGTCGGCGAGGCCGTCGCCGTCGCTGTCGGGATCGCGGAAGTCCCACAGGCCGTCGCGATCGGTGTCCAAAGGCACGGTCCGCGGATCGTCGTCCCCGGCCTCCGCGGAGTCCGGCAGCGTGTCGTTGTCCGAGTCGGAGTCGAACCTGTCGGGGATCGTATCGCCGTCGGTGTCCGTGGTCCCCTCGTCGCGGTCCGAGATCGCGTCGTCGTCCGAGTCGAAGTCGCGGAAGTCCGGATGTGCGTCGCCATCGAAGTTCGGCGGGGCGGCGGGGTTGCCGGCGAGTTCCACCGAGTCGGAGAGGTTGTCGCCGTCGTCGTCGAGGTCCCTGAAGTCGGGCCTGTCGTCTCCGTCGGTGTCCTCGAACCCCTCGAACCGGTCGAGGATCCCGTTGCCGTCGCTGTCCGCGTCCCGGAAGTTCGGGATCGTGTCGCCGTCGGCGTCCTCGGGAGGAGTTCGCGGGTCCGAGTCGCCGGCCTCGAGGGAATCGGGGATCGTGTCGTCGTCGCTGTCGGGGTCCCTGTAGTCGGGGAGAGTGTCGCCGTCGGTATCCACGTTCTCCCGGCGTCCTTCGTGGTCGTCGGAGATCGTGTCGTCGTCCTCGTCCCGCGGAGGCGACCCGACGTCGCCGCCGTTGCCGTCCCCGACGTCGGCGTCCCCGTTCGGCTGCGGATCCGATCCGCCGGGGGAGCATGCGGCGGCCGCAGCCGCCAGCAGGCACAGCACCAACCATCGAGCGAGCGTTCCCGTCATGACACAACCTCCGCCATCAAACCGGCTCCGGGCATCTCCGCACCCCGCGGGGCCCGACCGCGCATGGCGCATGGAGGATACCACCCGAGAAGGCCGCGTGCCAGCGGTGCAAGGACCGCGGCTTTGCCGCGAGGGTCCGCGGGGGTCCGGGGGGCGGTGAGGCGCCCGGCGCCGAACGAAGCCTCTCGGTGCAGTTGACACTGTGCGAAGGCGTGTCGTATGCCCGGCTGCGATGGTGTCCGCCGCCCCGCTCGCCCGCGATCCCCTGCTGCCGCTGGAGCGCGTGGCGATCATCACCGGCAACTACGGATCGGGAAAGACGGAAGTGGCCGTCAACTGGACGATGCACATGGCCCGCGCGGGCGTCACCGGCCTGGCCCTCGCAGACCTGGACGTGGTCAATCCGTACTTCCGATGCCGCGGGGCGGCCGAGCCGCTCGCCGCCGAGGGGGTGCGAGTGATCGCGCCGCCGGGCGAGCAGTTTCATGCGGACCTGCCGATCATCCTTCCGGAGATCAAGGGGCTGCTGCTGCGCACGGACGGCACGGCGGTGCTCGACGTGGGCGGCGACGACGCCGGCGCCCGCGTGCTCCGCTCGTTCGCCGGCTCCTTCGGGCCGCACGAGCTGCTCCAGGTGGTCAACGCCTTCCGGCCGTTCACCGACACGGTGGAGGGTTGCCTGCGCATCCAGGACGAGATTGCGGCGGCGAGCGGCCTGCGCGCGACGGGGATCGTGGCCAACGGGCACCTCCTGGACGAGACGACGGTGGATACGGTGCTGCGCGGGGCGGAGCTGGCGGCGGAGGTGGCGGCGCGGTGCGGGCTGGTCTTGCGCTTCGTCACCGCCCCGCGAGCGCTCGCCGCCGACGTCGCCGGACGGGTCGGCGCCCCGGTGCTTCCGCTCGACCGCTGGCTGGTGCGCCCGTGGGAGTGCCGGCCGCGGGCGGTCGGGCCGCTGTTCAGGAACGCGGAGCGCGGGATTGGGAACGCGGGCGGCAGGGCTGGATGGGGCGGCGAGGCGCCCACGGTGCGCTGAGCGGGGGGTCGAGGGAGCGCGGCATGCCCAGGGTGCAGGTGGATCGCGATCGCTGCAAGGGCTGCGAGATGTGCGTCGCGGCCTGCCCGCAGCAGGTGCTGGGTCTCTCGCGGCAGATCAACTTCAAGGGGTACTTTCCCGCCGAGCCGGTGCGGCCGGAGCTGTGCCTGGGCTGCCGGATCTGCGCGATCGTCTGCCCGGACGTCGCCGTCGAGATTGCCGTGCACGGGTGTCAGTATGCGTACTTCGACTACTGAGGGCGGTGCATGGCCAAGAAGCTGATGAAGGGGTGCGAGGCGATTGCCGAGGCGGCGCTGGTCGCCGGCGCTCGCGGGTACTTCTGCTATCCGATCACCCCGCAGTCGGAGGTGGCGGAGTACCTGGCCAAGCGCATGCCCGAGGTGGGCGGGGTGTTCTTGCAGGCGGAAAGCGAGGTGGCGGCCAGCCAGATGATCTTCGGCGCCGCCGCCGCCGGCGCGCGCGTCTTCACCACATCCTCCAGCCCGGGGATCAGCCTGATGCAGGAGGCGATGAGCTACATCGCCGCCGCCGAGCTGCCGGCGGTCTTCGTCAACGTCATGCGCTGCGGCCCCGGCCTGGGCGGCATCCTCCCCTCGGAGGGCGACTACCACCAGGCGACCAAGGGCGGCGGCCACGGCGACTACCGCTTCCTCGTCCTCGCCCCCTCGACGGTCCAGGAAGCCGTCGACCACGTGATCGATGCCTTCCGCCTGGCCGACAAGTACCGCAACCCGGTGATCCTCATCGCCGACGGCCTGATCGGCCAGATGATGGAGCCCGTGGAGTTCGAGGGGCGCGAGCCGCCCCCGCCCCTGGACACCTCCGCGTGGGCGACGACCGGGTGCGCCGGGCGCGAGCCGCGCGTCGTCAAGACCCTCTTCCTCGACCCCGACGTGCTCGAGGCGCGCAACCGGCGCCTCCGGGAGAAGTACGACCGGATGGCGCGCGAGGAGGTGCGGGCCGAGGCGTACCGATGCGACCCGCCGCCGGAGCTGCTGGTCGTCGCCCTCGGCACGACAGCCCGCGTCGTGCGCACGGCGGTGGACCGGCTGCGCGAGGCGGGGGCGAGCGTGGGGCTGTTGCGGCCGATCACCGTCTTCCCGTTCCCCGACGAGATGCTCCGTGCGACGGCCCACGGGCCGCAGGTCAAGAACGTGCTGGTCGTGGAGATGAACATGGGCCAGATGCTCGAAGACGTCGATCGCGCCCTGCGCGGCCGTCCGCCGCTGCACTTCTACGGCCGCGGCGGCGGCAACGTCCCCGGGCCGGAGGAGATCGTCGCCGTGTGCCGCAAGTTGCTCGGCGGGGGAGCGGCGTGATGGGCGCGACGACGGTATTCTCCCGGCCGCGGTCGCTGCGCGAGGCCTTCACCCACTACTGCCCCGGCTGCACGCACGGGACCATCCACCGGCTGGTCGCCGAGGTCCTCGACGAGCTGGGCCTGCGCGAGCGGACGATCGGCATCGCCCCCGTCGGCTGCTCGGTCCTGGCCTACAACTACTTCTACTGCGACTTCCAGGAGGCGGCGCACGGCCGCGCGCCCGCGCTGGCCACGGGGATCAAGCGCGTGCTTCCCGACCGCATCGTCTTCACCTACCAGGGCGACGGAGACCTGGCGTCGATCGGCGCCGCGGAGATGATTCACGCCGCCAACCGCGGGGAGAAGTTCACGACCATCTTCGTCAACAACGCTATCTACGGGATGACCGGCGGCCAGATGGCGCCGACGACGATGCCCAATCAGGTGACGACGACCACGCCGCGCGGGCGCGACGTCGAGCAGGCGGGCTGGCCGATCCCCGTGGCCGACGTGCTGGCGCGGCTGCGCACCCCGGCCTACATCGAGCGGGTGGCGGTGCACACGCCGCGCCACATCGTCGACGCCAAGCGCGCCATCCGCCGGGCCTTCCGCTACCAGGCCGAGAACCGCTGCTACTCGCTGGTCGAGGTCCTTTCCACCTGCCCGACCAACTGGGGCAAGACGCCGCTGGAATCGCTCCGCTGGCTGGAGGATGTGATGATCCCCTACTTCGTGTTGGGGGTGAAGAAGGCGCCCGAGAACTGGGATCCGCGGACCGGCACGGCCCAGGGCGGCGGTTGAGGAGCGGGCGATGCAGCACGAGGTGATGTTCGCCGGCTTCGGCGGTCAGGGGATCATGACCGCCGGCAAGCTGCTCGCCCTGGCCGGCATGGCCGAGGGCCGCGAGGTCTGCTGGATCCCGTCGTACGGACCCGAAATGCGAGGCGGGACGGCCTACTGCACCGTGGTCCTCGCCGACCGCCTGATCGGCTCGCCGGTCGTCAACGACCCGGAGAGCATCTGCGTCTTCAACCCGCCAAGCCTGGAGAAGTTCGGCCCCCGCGTGCGTCCCGGCGGCCTGCTGCTGATCAACAGCTCGCTGGTCGAGGCGCGCGCCGGCCGGCCCGAAATCACCGAGGTGCTCGTACCGTGCAACGACATCGCCAACCGCCTCCGGAACCCCCGATCGCTCAACCTGGTCGGCCTCGGCGCCTTCGTCGCCAGCAGCGGGTACGTGGCGCTGGACAGCCAGCGCGCGGCGCTGCGCCAGGAGTTCGGCCGGAAGGGCGACGTACTCGCCGCGGCGCTGGAGGTCTTCGAGGCGGGAGTGGAAGTGGGGCTGGCGGCACGGCGGGAGACGGTGGGCCGATGAGCGCGAGCATCGGGTGCGGCGGGCAGGCGGGGACGCCGGCGTCCGGCGGGGAGACGGCGGTCGACCTGGCGCCGACGGACGCGATCCTCGCCGCCTACCCGCGCGAGCGCCGGTCGGCGATCATGATCCTGCAGGACGTGCAGCAGGCCTACCGCTACCTGCCACGCGCGGCGCTGGAGCGGGTCGCCGAGGTGCTCGGCGTGCCGCGGTCGCACGTCCACAGCTTGGCCGCCTTCTACAACGCTTTCAGCCTCGTGCCCCGCGGCCGCCACACCTGCACCGTCTGCGTGGGCACCGCCTGCCACGTGCGCGGCGCCCGGCTGCTGGTGGAGCATGTCGAGCGGCGGGCGGGGATCAAGGCCGGCGAGACGACGCCCGACCGGCAGCTCACCCTGGAGACCGTCAACTGCGTCGGCGCCTGCGCCCTCGGCCCGCTGGTGATCATCGACGGCGAGTACCACGGCAACATGACGTCGACCAGGCTCGACCGGGTGCTGGCAGACGTGCGGAAGGGCCGAGGGCCCGAGCGGCCTTGCCGCGAGGGCCCGCGGGGGTCCGGGGGGCGCGAGGCCGTCTCGGCCGAGCTGCCCCCCGGCAAGGCACGGACCGCGCGGCTCTCCAGCCCGGCGGCGCTCGAACGATACCGCGCCCAGGTCGTGGCGCGGCGGGATCCCCGCCGCCCGGCGGTCTCCGTCTGCGCCGGGACCGGGTGCGTCGCCTGCGGGGCGCTCAAGCTGGCCGACGCCTTCGGGCGCGAGACGGCCGCACGGGGGCTGGCGGACAAGGTGGACGTGCGGATCAACGGGTGCCACGGCTTCTGCGAGCGCGGGCCGCTGGTGCTCGTGCATCCGCACGGCTTCTTCTACCAGCGGGTGCGGCCCGAGGACGCGGGCGAGATCCTCGAGCGGAGCGTGCTCGCGGGCGAGCAGATCGAGCGGCTGCAGTACGTGGATCCCGTCACCGGTGCGCGGGCCGTGCGCCAGGAGGACGTGCCGTTCTACAAGCACCAGCTCCGCGTGCTGCTCGAGCACGCGGGCCGGATCGACCCGACGGCGATTGACGACTACCTCGCCGTCGGCGGCTACCGGGCGCTCGGCCGCGTGCTGGCGGAGATGAAGCCCCAGGATGTCGTCGACCTCATCCGGCGCAGCGGGCTGCGCGGACGGGGCGGCGGCGGCTTCCCCGCGGGGGTGAAGTGGCAGGAGTGCCGCGAGGCGTCGTCCCCGGACGGCGTGCGCTACGTCATCGGCAACGGCGACGAGGGCGACCCCGGGGCCTTCATGGACCGATCGCTGATGGAGGGCGACCCGCACCTGGTGATCGAGGGGATGATCATCGGCGCGTACGCCATCGGCACGCCGGGCGCCCCCGTCGGCTACATCTACGTCCGCCACGAGTACCCGCTGGCAGTCGAGCGCCTGACCATCGCCCTGGGCCAGGCCCGCGAGCTCGGCCTGCTCGGCGAGAACATCCTCGGCGCCGGCTTCGACTTCGACATCCGGATCAACCGCGGCGGCGGGGCCTTCGTCTGCGGCGAGTCCACGGCGCTGATGGCCTCGCTGGAGGGATTCCCCGGCCAGCCGCGGGCGAAGTACGTGCACACGGTGGAGCGCGGGCTGTACAACAGGCCGACGAACCTGAACAACGTCGAGACGTGGGCGAACGTGCCGCCGATCGTCGAGCGCGGGGTACGGTGGTACACGTCGATCGGCACGGGCGACGTCTCGACCGACCCGTGGGGCGGGAGCAAGGGGACGAAGATCTTCGCCCTGGTCGGCAAGGTGAACAACACCGGCCTCGTCGAGGTGCCGATGGGCCGGACGCTGCGCGAGATCATCTTCGACATCGGCGGCGGGATCCGCGACGGCCGGGCGTTCAAGGCCGTGCAGACCGGCGGCCCGTCCGGCGGCTGCCTCCCCGAATCGCTGCTCGACCTGCCCGTTGACTTCGACAAGCTCACCGAAGCCGGCTCGATGATGGGCTCCGGCGGCATGATCGTGATGGACGAGGACACCTGCATGGTGGACGTCGCCCGCTACTTCGTCGACTTCCTCGTCGCGGAGTCGTGCGGCAAGTGCGTCCCCTGCCGGGAAGGCCTGACGCAGCTCAGCCGCCTGCTCCACTCGATCACCGATGGAACGGCCGACGAAGCAACGCTGGCGGCCATCGAGGCGCTGAGCGATGTCATCCGCGACGCCAGCCTATGCGCCCTGGGTCAGACGGCGCCCAACCCGGTTCGCTCCACGCTGGCGCATTTCCGCGACGAGTACCTGGCGCACATCCGCGACCGGCGCTGCCCGGCGGCGGTCTGCAGGGCGCTGCTCACCTTCACGATCAACGACCGGTGCAACGGCTGCGCGGTCTGCGCCAAGGAGTGCCCGGCGGCGGCGATCGCCGGCGAACGCAAGAAGCCGCACGCAATTGATCCGGCCCTGTGCACGCGCTGCGGCGTCTGCCGCGCCGTGTGCAAGTTCGACGCCGTGGACGTGCGCTGAAGGAGCCGGGGATGATCATCGCGATCAATGGCCGCAACCTGGCTGCCCACCCCGGGGAAAGCGTGCTGGACGTGGCCCGCCGCGGCGGCATTCGCATCCCCACGCTTTGCCACCACGAGGGGCTCGAGACGTGGGGCGGCTGCCGGCTCTGCGTGGTCGAGACCCGTCGCCCCGGCGCCAAGGCCGCGCGCGTGGCGCCTGCTTGCCTCTTCCCGGTCCGGGACGGCCTGGCGGTGGAGACCGACACGCCGCGCATCCACCGAATCCGCGCCATGCTCCTCGACCTCCTGCTCGCTCGCTGCCCCGAGGCCGAACGGATCCGGGAGCTTGCCGGCGAGTACGGTGTCGGACGCACGTCTTTCGCCGAGCGCGAGCGGCCGGACAAGTGCATCCTCTGCAACATCTGCGTGCGGGCCTGCGCGGCGGTGGGGGCGCACGCGATCGCGACGGCGGGACGCGGCGCGGCCGGCCGGGTCTCCCCGGCATTCGGCGAGGACGCCGTCGACTGCGTCGGCTGCGGCGCCTGCGCCCTGTCATGTCCCACCGGCGCCATCGAGATGGTGGACGGTGAGGCGTTGCGCCGGATATGGGGCCGCACGTTCGAGCGCGTCAGGTGCTCGGCCTGCGGCCGGCCCGCGTTGACCGACGCTCACGTCGCGCTGCTCGTGCGGCGCAGCGGGCTGCCCGCGGAGACGTTCGCGCGGTGCGAACGCTGCCGTCGGGAGCAGACGAGTCGCCGCTTCCTGGACCTGGTGACCGCGGTGAAGCCATGAGCAAGCGATTGGTCGTCACGCCCGCCCGTTGCATCGGCTGCCGGACCTGCGAGATCGCCTGTGCCTTCTCGCACCCGGCGGGCGGCGGCCCGGGCCCGTCGCGGATCCGCGCCTTCCCCGTGCGGCCGCCGGAACGCGGGATCCCGGTCGTCTGCCTGCAATGCGACGCCGCGGCCTGCGTGCGCGTCTGCCCGACCGACGCCCTCCGGCGCGACGACCGCACGGGGGCGATCCTCCACTCGGAGGAGCACTGCATCCTCTGCCGCGCCTGCGTCGCGGCCTGTCCCTTCGGCAACGTGGGCTACGACGAGATGCAGCGCCGGGTCCACAAGTGCGACCTGTGCGGCGGCGACCCGCAGTGCGCCCGCTACTGCCCGTCCCGTGCGCTGGAGCAGGTCGATTGACCTGCCCGGGGAGGTCCACGGTCATGAAGCGCGCCTACTTCTGTCCGTCCTGCGGCGCTACGCTCAACCCGAGCGCCAAGGTGATCCTCACCGCGAGGAAGGAGCAGGCCGAAGGCCTGATCCTGCTCAGCCCCCAGCCCGGCAACTACCAGGTGATCGCCGCCGACGAGCTGGACCTGCGGCCCGGCGACCTGCTGGAGTTGCGCTGCCCGGTGTGCCGGCACGGCCTCATTTCGCCCGTCAACGGCAACCTCGCCGAGATCGGCTTCCGGATGACGAACGGCGCCGAGGGGCGCGTGCGCTTCTCGCGGCGCTTCGGCGAGCACGCCACGTTCTTCGTCACCAGGGAGGAGATACGCTCCTACGGCGAACACGCGGACGTCTACAGCGCTCTCAACTTCTTCGGCTCCGGACCGCTGGAAGCCGACGCCGGCGAGCCGCGCGCGCCGGACGGCCCCGTTGATGATCCCGCCGGCCGCGGCCGCCACGCCGTGGCGGCTGACCACCTGGAACGCAAGGACGCGAAGCCGCGGTGAAGGAGGAATGAAGTCCTCATTGCACTTGGCGCCTTCGCGTCCTTGCGCCTTTGCGTTGAGGGATGCGTCACCGAACTTGCGGGCCGGAGTACCGAGTCGGCGCCCCCGCTTGCGGCGGCCGCTGCCGCGTGCCAGAGTCCATGCCGACGGCCCGGAGGTGGAACATGCCGGCTTCGCGTGACCGACCGCCCATGACCGGATCGCTCGGACGCATGATGCGCGCGTTGCCGTGGCTCCTGCCGGGCTGCGCCATGGTCCTGCTGGGCCTTGCCTGCGCCCAGACCGGCGACGGCCCGGCACGGCCGGACGGCGATGTCCCTCGCGACGACGGCGGCGAGGCGGACGGCGGGTGCCGGCCGGGAGAGACGGACTGCTCGGGCACGTGTTTCGACACCCGTTCGGACCCAGCCAACTGCGGGTCCTGCGGGCGCCGCTGCGACGCCGGCGAGGTGTGCAACGAGGGGCTCTGCGCGTCGACGTGCACGG
>CAMTWF010000147.1:0-6261 GCA_947085355.1 uncultured delta proteobacterium | reverse complement strand
GTCCGGCCCAGGACCCCGGTCGGCCGCCGGCGCCTCCGGCGAAGGCCCGGCAGTCACCTCCACCGCGGGCGCGCCGGCCTCCGCCACGCCGGCCTCGGGCGCCTTCGCCTGCCGGCACGCGAAGACGCAGCACCACACGGCGAGAAACGACAGCGCACTCGACAAAACGCTACGCATCTCCCAACCTCCGCGCGGCGCGCGTCATTCCGCCCGGAGCCCGATCATCCGCCCGATGGCGGCGGTGCAGACCGGACAGAACGGGACGAGGCCCTTGTGGAACATCTTGCAGTTGCGGAACGGGCGGTACAGGCCCTTCGCCTGGTAGCCCGCCCCCTCGAACGCGCCGACCACGGCCGCGAAGCGCTCCTCGTCGGGCGTCGGCACCGGCGTTCCCGGCGCTATCATCGAGGCCCACTTGGCCTGCGCGCCGGGCAGCAGCGCCGTGATGTTCGGCTCCCACGGCTCGACGCCCTTGGCGTAGAACGCCTCGTCGTACGCCGTGGCCGAGTCGTAGTATTCGTCGCCGAGGCCCGCGAAGCCGTGGCCGAACTCGTGGATGAAGACGTAGTCGTCGTACTCGTTGTCCGACGGGAAGATCGACCACTGGTTGTAGACGCCGCCGCCGCCGTAGCGGCTCGTGTTCACCATGATGAAGATCGTGTCGTAGGGGGCGTTGGCGGCGATCGCCCGCATGTCCCGGTCCCGGCTCGTCGTGAGGTACCGCTCGGAGTCGAACGTGTTGAACGACGTCCCGAAGACCGTGTCGCGGAAGATCCCCTTGCGCGGCTCGTCGGGGCCGCTGTCGCGCGACGGCGTCTCGATGCCCCGGATGTTGATCAGGTTGCGGTTCCGCCCGAACGCCTCGTGCGAAAGGAGCACGTCGGCGAACCTGCGCGCGTCGCGCCGGTACTTCTCCATCTCGGCCGCGGCGTACCCGTCGCCGAGGATCAGGACGTCGATCTTCCGGCGCGGGTCGCCGGACGACAGGATGGGGAACACGCGGTAGTCCGCGCCCCGGCGCTCCCGGCTCACCAGATGCGAGTTCGGGTCGATCTCGATGGAGAAGATCTCACGGAACCCGCCGATGCCGTCCGGGCCGGGCTCGTCGGCCCGGCGGTCGATCCGCAGCCGCACCGGCTTCCTCGGATACGGGAACCGCACAGACTCCTCGAACGAGCGCCGCACCTTCTTCTTCATCGCCTCCTCGGTCGCCTGCCACTCGCCGAAGAGCGTGCAGTAGCCCTGCGAGAAGATCGGCGTCCCGGTGGCGGCGTCCTCGACGCGGAACCGGTATTTGCCGAAGCCCGTCGGATCGATCAGGTTGCGGCGCGTGCCGGGCCAGAGCGGCTCGGCGACCGCGCGATCGAACGAGTATGCTTCGTCCTCGTCCGTCCCCGTGTGGAACAGCTCCACGCGCATCGCCTCGTCGGTGAAGAAGGCGTCGTAGTCGGGGACGGCGGCGCGCGGTGGCGCGCCCTCCGGGGCTGCGAGCGTCGATGGCGGCGCCGCAAGCGCCGCCGTCGCGAGGACGGTCACGGCTGTGGTGCGAAACGTCCGATGCATGCCGCGAACCTCCGGCGGGCACGAACCGTTGCGGAGCCGGCTGACGGCCGTCGTCGCCGGCCCGGTGCTACTCGATGACGACCCGGCGAGTCGCCCAATCCTGGCCGCCGCGGCCGTCGTGCCCGACGAAGTAGAAGACCACGGCGCCGACACCCTCGGGCTGGACCCACTCGACCTCCGGCTCCATCCCGCCCGATCGGATCCGGGCGAACTCGCCGGCGGTCGCGAACCACGACATGTAGAGATCCTCCGTCCGCTCGCGCGGCGTCCCGAACTCCACGACGACGAAACGCTCGGACGAACCCTCCGCGTACCTCAGGCGCACCGTGCGGCGCGGGCACGACCCGGCCTCGCACGGGGGAAGCCGCAACGACGGGTCGGCGTCCACGAGCGGCTCGCCGTCGATCTCGAGCGATTCCACGACCGGGTTGCGGTTCGGCGGCGCGTCGCCCCCGACGAAGACGCGCTTGATCGCGACGGCGCCGTCGCCGCCCTCGCACGCCGGCAGCCCGCTGGGGCCCTCGCCGCCCGGCGGCATCGACAGGACGCCGCCGGCGCAGGCGGCCAGCGTCACGATCGCCACGGCGGGACCGTCGCCGGATCCCGCGTCCGGCGCGTCGAACTCCAGGACCTCGCCGGCCCCGAACGCGACGATCGCACCACCCCCGGGGTCGCGGCACCTGTCCATGTCGCCGCCCGGACCCGGCAGGCACGCGATCCACGCGCGAACGACGGAACGGCCCCCGCCGCCCGGATCGGCGATCAGCGCCTCCACCCGAACGCGCTCGCCGGGCGCGGCGTGCGGCGGGTCGGACCTGACGGCGAGGATCCGGAAGCCGTCCACGAGGCTCTGCGGGGGCAGCTCCGTCCCGCAGCCGCCCAGGAACGCGACGACGGCGGCGGCCGCTTTCACCACGGAGACACGGAGCACACGGAGAGGATACGGGTCATGGCGCGGCGGCGCCGCCGCGCGTCGAAGCTCGAAGGTTGAAGGTCGAACCGCAAGTTCATCGCGAGGCATCCCCTTGGATGAGAATCGACAGTGCCCCCGATTCAGTAGCACAGACCGACGGCCGCGGGCCAGGACGGCGAGATCGCCGTGGCGTCGTTGCAGATCGTGGGCGCGGGACACGCCGGCGAGCCGCCCGGCCGGCGGCAGTACCGGAGGCACTGGTTCACTCCGTCCAGCGTGATGCACGTGAAGCCGGCCCCGCATCTGCATCGGCATCTGCATCGGCGGCTTCGTCGCCGCCTTCGCCGCGGGAATCGTCCGCCGTCTCACGGATGTCGGGCAGGAATCCGGTAGGGACCTCGCCGGTGGCGCATGCGGCCGACGCCAGCCCCGCCGCGACGGCTGCTCGGAGCAGCGGATGCGGCAACCTCCTGTCGAGCCGTTGGAGCGGCATGGGGCACCTCCGTGGGCCGCCGCGCCGGCTGCCCGGAGCGCAGTCTACGCGCCCGGTTGGCGCTCGACAACCGGCGGGCCGGCGGGGCTGCGACGACCCGCGTCACGAGCGGCCGGGGGCGCCGCGACGGTGGTGTTCCGGCCGCTTTCCTTGGCCGCGTAGAGCGCCTGGTCGGCGCGCCGCAGGAGTTCCTCGCGGTTGCGGGCGTGCGTGGGGAAGGTCGCGATGCCCAGGGAACACGTCGCGTGGAACTCGCCCGCGACGGTCCGGAAGATGCACGCCTGCATCTCTCCGCGGATCCGTTCGGCCAGCAGGCGGGCTCCCGCGGCGTCCGTCTCCTCGCAGAGCACGGCGAACTCCTCGCCGCCCCACCGCGCCACGAGATCCGGGTCGCGCTTGCACTCCCGCAGGACGTCGGCGAACCCGCGCAGGACGTCGTCGCCCGCGGGGTGCCCGTGTGTGTCGTTGATCCGCTTGAAGTGGTCCAGGTCGCACAGGATCAGCGACAGCGGCTTGCGGAAACGCTCGGCCGACCTGATCCGCCGCTCGATCTCGGCCTCGAACGTCCGCCTGTTGGCCAGTCCGGTCAGCGCGTCGGTGGTGGCCGCCTCCGCCAGCCTGCGGACCATGCGCGCGTTCAGCAGGCTGGTGGCGACCTGGTTCGCCAGCACCTGGAGCAGCGGGCGCACGTCGTCGCGGAAGGCGCCGCGGCGCCGCGCCGCCAGCGCCAGCGTGCCGATCGCCGCCTCCGCCGTCACCAGCGGCAGCACGAGCAGCGAGCCCATGCCTCGCAGCTCGCCCTTGGCGGCCCACACGACCTGGCCCCGGTCGTCGAACTCCCCGCGGTAGGGGAGGTAGTGCTTCGTCCGCAGCGCCATCGCCGCCAGGCCCTGGTTGTCGGGGAACGTCAGGTCCGCCAGTCCGTCCGGGACGTCTCCCGCCGTGCGACGGATCCTGTGCTGCCGCGCCTCCTCGTTCCACAGGGCGATCGCGGCGGCATCGAACGGCGCGATCGCGCTCGCCGCCTCCAGGGCGGCATCCAGCACGTCCCCCTCGCGGATGGCGCCGGCCAGGCGCTGCGACGCCGCGTACAGGCAGCCCTGCTCGGCCTTGGCCTTCTCGAGCTGCATGAACGCGCGCTCGTTCTGGATCGTGCGCGCCACCCGCTCCGCCGCGCGCTCCAGGATCGCCCTCTCCCGCGGTCCGAACGGTTCCGGCGCCGCGCGGTCGGCCACCAGAACGCCCCGCACGACGTCGCCCTCGCGCACCGGCGCCGCAAGGAACGAACCGACGGGGATCGGGCCACGGTAGTACGGAAGGCCGCGGTAGTCCGGGCGGAGGTTGCCCAACGCCAGCGGGCGGGCCGCCCGCAGGGCCGCTCCGACCGCGCCGTCGGCGGCCGGGTACGGGCCGAGATCGATCTCCTCGGCGTCCGTCACGATCTCGGCCGGCTTGAGCCTGGCGCCGTCGGCGTCGAGCCACAGCACGGCGCACGTGTGCAGCGACAGCGTCTGCTTGAGGAGATCCAGCGTATCGAACAGCGTCTCCTGGATCTGGTGGACGGACGAGACCGCCGAGCGCAACGGGTCGCGCGCCCGGCGATCGGCGGCCGATGCGCCGTCCGGTCGCCCCGAGTCCGGGCCCGCGGCGGCGGGCGCGCCGCAGGCATCCGAAAGCCTGAAGTCCCGCGCCGCCTCGCGCACGCGCTGAAGCGCCTGCCGCAGCCGCATCTCGCCGCGGTGCCGCAGCCTGAAGATCTCCGTGTGCGTGAAGACGAGGTTCAGCAGCGCGAAGAAGCCGATGAATGCGGCGTGGATGAACAGGACCTCGCGGTCGATTCCGTGCCTCGACAGCACGATCGCCGTCTCGATCAGGATCGTCGCGGCCGCGAGCGCCAGGCCGAGGACGCGCGGGTAGAAGGAGACGTAGAAAGCCACGAGGACGTACACGAGCGGGTACAGCGGCGACGTGACCCCGCCGGCGAACTCGACGACGGCGAAGGTGAGGACCAGAAGCAGAACGCCGATCTCGAAGTCGGCGCGCAGGCGCGGGAGAACGACGAAGGCGAGCGTCCTGGACGAGGCGGTTGGGGACAACTCGGCGGCGTCGCCTTCGTCACGGAAGCGCCCGAACGCCGTGCGCGTGAACAGCGCGCCCCAGACGGCCAGCGCCGCCAGCGCGTACCACGGCAGCGCCCCGCCGCCGGGGCGGAACGTACCCGCGGCCACCAGCCCCGCGAACGCGCCGGCGAACAGGAACGCCGCCTGCGTCCGGACCGTGCGGCGCACCATCGCCAGACCGTCCACCACGCCACGCACGATCCGAAGATTGGGCCCACCGGCCGTCCGGGGCAAGTTTCCGGCACGCGGGGCCGGCTACGGCGCCGCGGCGCTCGGGCGGCCGGGATGAGGTGCGTCCTCGGGCGCAGGCTTCCGTCCGAGCTGTGCCTCGCGGCTGCGTCGCACTGGGGACAATCGCGTGCTTTCGCCCGGTTGGTCGCCGCTTGCACGCGCCACGGCGCCTCTCCAGGCGGGATCGGAGCCGCCGGCACCGCGCCACGGCCCATCTCTCGGCGGGATCGAAGCCGCTCGCACGCAGCACGGCCCATCTCTCGGCGGGATCGAAGCCGCTCGCACGCAGCACGGCGCATCTCTCGGCGGGATCGGAGCCGCTCGCACGCCCCTCGGCGCATTTCCAGGGCGGGATCGGAGCCGCTCGCACGCACCACGGCGCATCTCCCGGCGGGATCGGGCGCCAGGTCGTCCGCCGCGACCGATGATCCCGGCTGGACGCCGGCCGGGTCGAGGGCTCCGGCGCGTGGCGCCGTCGAGCGGCCTCATCGGTATTGACACCGCCTTGGAAGGATTGGTACGAGGCCCCAACTCGAGGGGTAGTCGCCCCTTGGAAAGGAGCGGATGATCGATGAGGTTGCCGGCGGAATCGAATTCATCATGGGTCCATATTGCCTGGAGCGTGTTCACCTGGGCCTCTTTGAAGGCATGGTCGGAGTTCAGCGACCTGCCGGAGCAGTCCCGGCGCAACTTGGCCGCGATGGCGACATCGTTGCGCGGGTTCATTGATGCGCTGCTCAAGGAGGCGCGGGAGACGCAGGACCAGACGCTGTTCGGGCGTCCCGTGGCGCAGGCCCAGCAGAACTCGTGGCTGACGCTGCTGCGCCGTCGCATCGTGGAGGCGCTGGGCATCGTCATCACGAAGCTGGGCGGCGGGTCCGACGATCACCCGGTGGTCCGGGAGTTCCTCCCGCGCCTCGCGGGGGGCATCACGCGCGAGC
>CAMTWF010000146.1:0-18931 GCA_947085355.1 uncultured delta proteobacterium | reverse complement strand
TGAGGCGCTCTGCGCCGAACAGCCCCCCGGCGCAAACGTCCCGAGCGGCTTTGCCGCGAGGTTCCGCGGGGGTCCGGGGGGCGGTGAGGCGCCGTGCGCCGAACAGCCCCCAAGGTGCGGTTGACCGGAGGCAGGCTCCGCGTCGATGATGATGTCATGCGGCCGCTGCAGCAGATCATCCGGCGCAAGAGGGACGGCGGGAAGATCGAGCCGGACGAGGCGAGGGAGATCGTCCTGGGTTTCGCGCGTGGCGACGTTCCCGACTGCCAGATGGCCGCCTTGCTTATGGCGATCCTCTTCCGCGGGCTGGACGACGCGGAGATGGCCGCATGGATGGACGCCATGGTGCGGTCGGGGACGATCGTCGACTTGTCACACGTTCCCGGCGTCAAGGTGGACAAGCACTCCACGGGCGGCATCGGCGACAAGGTGTCGCTGTGCCTGGCGCCGTTGGCGGCGGCTTGCGGCGTGCCCGTGCCGATGATGTCCGGGCGCGGCCTCGGACATACCGGCGGGACGCTCGACAAGCTGGAGTCGATCCCGGGGTTCCGGACGGACCAGCCCGTCGAGCGGTTCCGGCGGATCGTGGCCGAGTGCGGGCTGGCGATGGTGGGGCAGACGAGCGATCTGGCGCCGGCGGATCGGAGGATCTACGCGTTGCGCGACGTTACATCCACGGTCGAGTCCGTCCCGCTCATCACGGCCAGCATCCTGTCGAAGAAGATCGCCGAGGGCGCCGATGCGCTGGTGATGGACGTCAAGACCGGCGACGGCGCCTTCATGAAGACGATCGAAGACGCCCGCACGCTGGCCCGCTCGCTGGCCGGCGCGGCCCGAGCCTACGGCAAGCCGCTGGTGGCCCTCATCACCGACATGAGCAGGCCGTTGGGACGCGCGGCCGGGAACGCCCTGGAGGCGATCGAGGCGATCGAGATGCTGAAAGGCCGCGGGCCGGCCGACCTGGTCGAGATCACGCTGGCGCTCGGCGCCGAGATGCTGGTCCTGGGAGGACGCGCGGCGGACGCGGCCGAAGGACGCGAGCGGCTCCGGCGGGCGATCGCAGACGGCTCCGGGCTAGATCGGTTCCGGAGGGTGGTGGAGGCCCAGGGCGGGGACCCGAGAGCGCTGGACGACTACGCGCGGTTCCCGCGGGCGCCACGGACGACGCCGGTCCGGGCGGATCGGGCGGGCTGGATCGTCCGCATGGCCTGCGAGGAGATCGGCTGGCTGAACGTGGAACTCGGCGCCGGCAGGCGCACCGCGGACGATGTGGTCGATCCTTCGGTCGGGTTCGTGTTCGAGCGCAAGACGGGGGACAGGGTCGAGGCAGGCGACACGATCGCCGTCGTGCACCACCGGGACGACCAGGCGGCGGGCGGCCCGATCGCGCGCCTTGCCGCGGCGATACGGATCGCCGACGAGGCGCCGGAACCTGCGATGCCGGTGCTTGACCGGGTATCGTAGGGATGGTGTGAACATGCAGATCGTGGTTCGGTTCATGTCCGTGTCCATGTCCGTGTTCGTGTCCGTGGTCGCCGGCGTTGCAGCCTGCGGCCCCGCCGCCAACGTGCCGACCGACACCGCGGGCGACGTCGACGCGGACGAGATGGACGACGCCCAGGCCGATCCGCGGGACGCCGAGCCGGAGTCCGACGCGGCGCGGCGCGGCTACGGGGAGCCCTGCACGGCCAATGCCCAATGCGAGGGACGGTTCTGCATCACGCCGGACCTCGACCCCTCGTTCGTGGACGGGTACTGTTCGGCCTTCATGTGCGACCCGGAGTTCGAGGGGGCGTGCGGCCCGGACGCGGTCTGCTTCGACATCGAGATCTACCCTCCCCTGTGCGCCAAGGCATGTTCGAGCGACGCCGACTGTCGTGCGCCGCACTACGTCTGCATCGGCACGTGCGTCCCAGCCGCCTTCGTCGCGACCGTCGACCGGCCCGGAGTGCTGGACGGCGACGAGGCGGCGATCCGCGCCGCCGTGGAGGCCGTGTCGGCCGATCGCATGATGCGGCGCGTGAGGATACTCGCGGGCGAGGCCGACTGGGACGGCCCGGACGGGCCCGTCCGGATCAGGTCGCGCGCCGTCGGTCATCCCGACCACGCCCTGGCCGTCGCGTACGTCGAGGCGGAACTGGCGGCGATGGGCCTGGCGCCGGCGCGCCTCCCGTTCGACGCGCGCGGGCTGCCGCACGTCAACGTCGAGGCGGAGATCCCCGGTTCCGAGCCGTCGCTTCCCCCGGTGCTGCTCACGGCCCACTTCGACTCGACGGCGGTCAACACGCCCTCGTGGAACGTCGCGACCGATCCGGCGCCCGGCGCCGTGGACAACGGCTCCGGCGTGGCGATCGCGCTCGAGATCGCCTCGATCCTCGCGGCCGCCGGCGCAGCGTCGCCGCACCGGACGATCCGCATCGTGCTCTTCGACGGCGAGGAGGACGGGCTGCTCGGGAGCCGCGACTACGCCGCGGATCTGGCGGCCGCCGCCGAGTCGCCGGCGTGCACGCTCAACGTCGACATGGTCGGCTGGTCCACGCCGGCCACCGCCGGCCGGTTCTGGTACGTCTTCAGCGAGGACTCCCGCCCGCCCGCGGCGATCGGCATCGAGGCAGTCGACCTGTTCGTCCCGTCCGCCCGTCCGATCGCGTCGACCTTCACCGAGGCGGGGCACTCCGACCACGCGGCGTTCTGGGCGCACGACCTGTGCGCGGTCGGGATGGCGTCGTTCCCGAGGATGCCGTCCAACCACACGGTGGACGACACGTCCTCCGAGTTCCACCCGGAGTTCTTCCTCGACGTCGCCCGGTCCGCCGTCGCGGTGACGGCGGCGTGGGCGGGCATGTAGCGGTCGGCGATCAGGCGCCTTCTTGTACTACGCTTCGCCGTATGGATGTGTTGGTCCGGATCAAGCGGCTCGCCGTTGCACACCGGGTGGAGTTCACCTGGAAGGCCGAACTCGAACGCCTGCGGGACGGTCTGGATGTCTTCTATGTATTCGTCTCATGCAAAATCGCCGTCTAGACGCTCGCAGGCGGGCGCTTGTCCGCGCTGCGGCAGCCTGCGCGTGCGGATGGTCACCGAGGCCGTGGTCCTCAAGATCCGAGGAACGAGCTATCGCTTCGAGGACGTGCCCCACGAGCGTTGCACGGCGTGCGGAGAACGCGTCTTCGGGATCGATGTGAGCCGGATGTTCGACGGCATCGTGCGCGGCAACCGCCGCACGCGCGCCGCCTGACGCGGCAGCCCGGCCGCCATCGCGGTCATCGCGCCGGTCAGCCTTCCGGGACGTCGTCGGCCTGCTGCGCCATGCGGCGTATCTCTTCCAGATCTGCCCGTGGGATGCGCAGGAAAGCATTCACGATAGTCGGATCGAACTGCGTTCCGCGATTCTTCGCTATCTCCGCGACGGCGGCGTCGTGATCCGCGGCCGGGCGGTACGGGCGGTCGGAGGTTATCGCGTCGTAGGCGTCGATTACGGCGAAGATCCGCGCACCGATGCATATCTGCCCGCCGCGCAGCCCCCGCGAATACCCCTTGCCGTCCCACCGCTCGTGATGCTGCCGCACGAGCAGCCGCGCGTCGTCGAGGAACGGTATCCCCGCCAGGATCCGGGCGCCCAGGTCGCAATGCGTCCGCATCCGGACCCATTCCTCCTCGGTCAGCTTGCCCGGCTTGAGGAGGATGGCATCCGGGACGCCGATCTTGCCGATGTCGTGCAGCAGCGCGCCGCGCTCGACATCGATCTGTTCGTACGGCGACAGGCCGGCCTCGACGGCGAGGCGGCGGGCGTACAGCGCGACGCGGCGCGAATGCCACTGCGTCTCGGTGTCGCGCAGGTCCAGCGCGCTGCAAAGCGACAGCAGGAGCGCCGAGGTGCGTTCGCCGACCATCGCGTCCAACCGCCGGTTCATGTCGCGGAGCCGGCTGTTGGCGTCGTCGAGGCGCGCGGCGAACGCCTGGTTCTCCCTGACGTAGCGATACTGGAGCAGCGCCTGCCGCACCGACGACCGGAAATCGGGGCCGCTCCAAGGCTTCGTCAGGAGGCGGAAGATGCCGGCGCGGTTGATCGCCCTGATCGCAGTGTCGAAGCTGGCGTGGCCGGAGATGAGTATCCGACGTGCGTCCGGCTGCACCGTCGCGACGCGTTCGAGGAAGCGGATCCCGTCCATCCCGGGCATGCGGAAGTCGGCGATGAACAGGGCGAACTCGGTCGACTCGATCATTTCGAGGGCGCGGTGCGGGTCCAGCGCCACATGGACCTGGTCCGCTTCCCGCGCCAGCAGCTTCTGGACCACGCGGAGCTGCTGCGGGTCGTCGTCGACGTACAGCACGTTGCGGCTGGTATGCGGCGCCTCCGGCTCCGCACCATCGGACGTCACGGACGCCTCCGGCCTGTCGGCTTTTCCCCGCACGCCCCTTCGCTCCCGCACCGGCTCCCCTCCTGCGACCCTCGCTTCGATTCTGCACCGGCGGCGCCGGATTGTCGAGATTGGGCCGGCGCGGCCCTGCCGGGCCCGCGAGCTTGACAGCTTCGCATCCGCGGCCCATCCTGAACCTGGAGGTTCGGTGCGATGACGACAAGGCTGACGTTGGAATACTGGGTGGATGACGGGTGGTTCGTGGGACGCCTGCGCGAAGTGCCCGGCGTGTTCAGCCAAGGGGAGACACTCGCGGAACTCGAGGACAACATCAGGGCCGCCTACCGACTCGTGGTCCGGGAGCAACCGCGCATTCGCATACGGACCCGCTCCAGGCCGATCGCCATCCGCGCATGAAGCGGCACGAGCTGATCCGCGAACTCGCGGCGGCAGGGTGCGTCTTGCGGCGACGCGGAAACAGGCACGATCTGTACTGGAATCCGAAGACCGGGCGGATGGCTCCGGTGCCCCGCCACGTGGAGGTGAAGAACAGCCTGTGTCGACTGATTCGGAAGCAGCTCGGGTTGTAGGGCCGCCGACGCAGCCGCGGCACGCTCGGAGGCCTACCTCCCGGCGAGCACCAGGGCCGGCGCGGCCCTGCCGAGGAGCTGCCCGCAGGCGGCCAGGACGTCGCCGCCGCGCGGCTTGCGCACGAAGACCGAAACCCCAACGGCGGCAACGACCTCCCGGAACGCCTCCACGCGATCGGGAGGAGGAGGCAGCAGGTCGGTCCCGTCGTGGGGATTGAGCGGTATCAGGTTCAGCTTGCAGCGCAGGGCGGAGAGCACGCGGGCGACGTCGCGAGCGTGCCGGTCCGAGTCGTTCACCCCGCGAGCCATGACGTACTCGACGGTGATCCGATCGCGAGGCGGCATCGGGTAGGCCCGCAGGGCTGCCACGACGTCGCGCAGCGGATGGCGGGCCGCCACCGGGAGGAGGCGGGCGCGGGTGGCGTCGTCCGCCGCGTGCATCGACCAGGCCAGCGCGATCTTGCCGCCGAACGTCTCTCCCAACGCCCTGATTCCGGCCGGGAGGCCCACGGTCGAGACGGTGATCCTCCGCGGCGAGACGGCCCCCGCGCGCTGGTCGGTCATGACCCGCAGCGCGGCCAGGACGGCGGCCGCGTTGTGCAGAGGCTCGCCGATCCCCATCAGGACCGTGCGGCGGATTAGCTCCTTACCCCCCAGCAACCACACGCCGTGCCACCGCTGCGCCAGTATCTCGCCGAGGGTCATGTTCCTCGACAGCCCGTCGGCGCCGGACCGGCAGAACGCGCACCGGTAGGCGCAGCCCACCTGCGTGGACAGGCACTGCGTGTACTTGCGGCTTTCCCCGGCGCGCTCGCCGGTATCCGCCGGCTCCTCGTCGTCGGGGATGAGAACCGTCTCGGTCACGGCCCCGTCGGCCAGCCGGATCGAGATCTTCGTGGTCCCGTCCGCCGACGTCTCGACGCCGGCCGCCTCGGGCACGCGCGATCCGGCCCACTCGGCCGCCAGTGCCTCCCGCAGTCTCGCCGGCAGGTCGGTCATGCCGGCCGGGTCGATCGCGCCGGCCCCGTGTACCCACGCCAGCATCTGATTCACGCGGTATCGGCTCTCGCCGAGACGTTCCACCAGCGCCGCCGCCGCGGTCCGGTCCAGGTCGAACGGCGAGGGAGGGATGGCCGTCACGGGACGTCGAAGCCGCGACCGGCCAGGGCCATCAGCAGATCCTGCACGAGTTCGAGATCCTCCACCGAGAGGTCCACCAGTACGCGGGCCACCGCTCCCGTCACCCTCACATCGGCCCGCTTGAGCAGCTCGACGACCCGCTCGGCCCTCGCCTGCACGTCGCGTCCGTGAGCGGCTCCCAACTGGGCCGCCACGACCGTGCCGGCGAGCTGCAGCACGGTCAGAGCGGTTCGCACGGCCTCGGCCAGCATCGCCGCGGCCTCGGGGCCGCGCGCCGGGAAAAACACGACGGTCCGCGGGCGATCGCCGAGCCACAGCCCGGCGGTCATGCCGAGGATCTCCGCCGGAGGAGGCGCCGACGCCAGCCCGGCCGAAGCGGCCCCGAGCACCAACGCCGCGGCGGGCGGATCGGGCCACAGCAGGACGACGTCCGCATCGGTCACCAAGTCCGCACCGGCTACGACCGCACGCGATCGCCGCTCCACCGGCGAGGCGGCAAGCGCGCCGGCCCACCGGTCGAACGGCTCGGCAACGACCACGGCGTACGAGCCCGACTCGCGGGATCCCACTCCCACGTCCGCGGCCGAGCCGGTCCCGACGACGAACCGGACCGCCGCGTCATCCGCGGCCGGGAACGACGTCTCCACCCGACCGGAACCGAGGCCGGAGAGGAAGCAGTCGACCCAGGCGTCCACTCGTTCCGGCGGGACCGGGGAGCCTTCCAGCAGCGCGCCGCCGGACGTGGGCCTCTCGACACTACCGCCGGTCGCCAGCACCGCGGAGACCAGATCCGCCGACCACAGAAGGTCGACGAGGCAGCCCGCGCCTGGCGAGACCGAGATGGCCGCCAGCCGCACCGCCTCTCCCAGCATCGGCATCGCCTCGCGCACGCGCGGCATGCGAGCCTGGACGAACAGCGCGCCGTCGCGGACCAGCAGGGCCCGGTGACGCTCCGGCGCGGGAACGCGCGGTTCCGGTGGCGGCGCACCGGCGCAGGCAGGGAGGAACACCGGGAGCACTGCAGTCACCAGCTTCAAGACGGCTTGGTTCACGCAGAGGCGCAGAGGCGCGGAGACACGGCGACAACGGCAGCGGTCAGGCATCATCCCACGTGAAGGGTAGCACGTCGCGGAGGCTCGCGGCCCCCGTGAGCGCCACGAGCAGCCGGTCGACGCCGAGGGCCGCGCCGGCGCAGAGGCCCATGCGGCCGACGTCGGACAGGAACGCCTCGTCGAACGGATACGTATCCCTCCCGGCCGCGGCGATCGCCGCCCGCTCGGCCTCGAACCTCCTCCGCTGCTCCGCCGGATCCGCCAGCTCCGTGAAGGCGTTGGCGACCTCGATCCCGCCCAGGTACATCTCGAACCGCTCGGCGACCGACGGGTCGTCCGGCGCCGGCCGGGCGAGCGATGCCTGCGACGCCGGGTAGCGGTACAGGAACACCCCGCGGTCGTTCGGCAGCGACGGCTCCACCTTGTCCACGAGGTCCGCGAAGAATCGCACATCGTCCGGCGCGCCGTCCGGAATCCACCCGGCGAATCGCTCGAACGCCTCCCGTACCGCCATGCGGAGAAACGGCAGGTCGGGGTCCAGCGTCCGGGGGCCGGCTGCTCCGAGCGGCCCTATTGCCCGGCGATCGACCTCGCGCACGAGCGCCTCGCACTCGTCCATGAATTCGACGTACGTGACGCCGGGGCGGTACCATTCGAGCATCGCGAACTCGGGGTTGTGCAGTCGGCCGATCTCGCGGCGCCTGAACGATCTGGCCATCTGGAAGATGGGCCCCGAGCCTGCGGCGAGCAGCCGCTTCATCTGGAGTTCGGGGGAAGCGGCGAGCCGGCGCCCGTCGCCGGCCGGAATCGTCTCGATGTGGCGCTCCGGCGCCGGCGCACGGATCAGGACGGGCGTCTCGACCTCGACGTACCCCCGCCCGGCCAGGAACTCCCGCATCGCCGCCACGACTCGCGCGCGGAGTTCGAGCGCCCGGCGGAGGGCGGCGCGGTCCGGCGAGCCGATCACTTCCTGACGCGCTCGACGTACGTCCCGTCGCGGGTGTCGATCTTGATCCGGTCGCCCTCGTTGACGTGCAGCGGCACCTGAACGACGGCGCCGGTGGAGAGCTTGGCGGGCTTGGTGCCGCCCGAGGCGGTGTCGCCGCGAAGGCCCGGCTCGCACGACGCCAACTCCACCTCGACGAAGGTGGGGAGCGTCACGCCGATCGGCTTGCCGTTGAAGAACAGGACGTCGACGACCAGGTTCTCGGCGAGGAATCCCTCCCCATCACCCACGTGCGGGGCGTCAACCGCGATCTGCTCGTAGTTGTCGCTGTCCATGAACCAGAAGGAGTCGCCCTCCCGGTACATGAACTGCATCCGGCGTTCTTCCACGTCGGCGGGCTGGAGCTTCTCCCCCGACTTGAACGTCCTGTCCAGGACCGCCCCGGTGATCATGTTCTTGATGCGCGTCCTGGTGAACGCGGTCCCCTTGCCCGGCTTCACGAACTGGAAGTCGACCACCACCCAGGGATTCCCGTCGATGGTGATCTTGAGGTTCTTCCGGATGTCGGACGTATCGTACATCGTCGCCTCCGCCTCGTCCCGGCCGCGCGTTCCTACACCGGCGCGCCAGGCCAAGGCAAGGCAGGCGCCGGGGCTGCCTCTTGCCGTTCGGCGGCTCCCTGGTAGGCTGCGGGGCGCGATGCGGGACGCAAGGACGGACGCCATCCGTGCCGGCATCGGCGCTTTGCCGCCGGCGGTGCGGGCGATCCTGGATCGGTACTGCTTCGACGTGGACGGCTTCGTGGAGTTGGCCGACCGCTGGCTCGCGGGCGACATGGACCGCGACGCCAGGCGCGACCCGGCGGCCGTCCGTCCGGTGCCCGACGACTCGATCGTCCGTGCGCACCACCCGGGGGCGCCGCAGCACGCCGAGGCGGTCGCGGCGGGGGTGGACGCCATCCGACGGGGCGAGGTCGGCGCCGTCGTCATGAACGGCGGCATGGCCACTCGGTTCGGGGGCGTCCCCAAGGGGACGGCCGAGGCGCTGCCGGGGCGTTCTTTTCTGGCGCTGAAGATCGCGCAGATCCGCGCGCTTCCCGGCGCCGTCCCGATGTACGTCATGAACAGCTTCGCGACACAGGAGGCGACGGAGCATCACATCGCCGGGCTACGGCCGGACATCCCCGTGCGGTGCTTCGCCCAGGGCGTCGGCGTCAGACTGACGCTCGACGGCGCCGTCTTCGTCGACCCGCGCGATCCGCAGGCCACGCTGTGCACGCCCGGCCACGGCGATCTCCCGTCCGCCATCCGGAGCAGCGGCCTGCTGGACGGTTTCACGGCGACCGGCGGCAAATGGCTGGTCGTCTCGAACGTGGACAACGTCGGCGCGACGGTCGATCCGGCGATCGTCGGGCAGGTGATCCTCTCGGGCAGGCGCGTGGCGGCGGAACTGGCCGAGCGGGCCGCGGGCGACATGGGCGGAATGCCCGCGGTCGTCGAGGGGCGGCCGCAGGTCCTGGAGGCGTTCCGGTTCCCGGCCGGCTTCGACGATTCCGCGATACGCTGGTTCAACACGAACACGATCGTGGCGGACGCGCGCATTTTCGGGCGGCCCATGCCGTTGTCGTGGTTCGCGGTCCGCAAGTCGATCGACGGCCGGCCCGCGATCCAGTTCGAGCGTCTCATCGGGGAGATGACCGCCTTCGAGGAGCCGCTGCTGCTCGGCGTGCCGCGGACCGGCCCGCGGTCGCGCTTCCTGCCCGTCAAGACGCCGGAGGATCTGGAGCGCCTTCGCCCGGCCATCGCCGCGGTCGTCGGCGATTGGTAGCACCCAGCGGGGTTGACAGCCCGGTCCGAACGATGGTAGATGGTCGCCCATCGTGAGTCGTCCGCGGGGGGAGAGCCGCGGGGAAAGAAGGAGGAGGTGCGTCATGTCCGAGGAGATCAAGAAGGAGAACGAGGGATCGAAGCCGGCGGCGGAAAGCTGCTGCACGGGGACGTCGGCAGGAGGAGGGAAGCTGTTCGGGAAGCCGATGGCCCGACTGGCCGCCAGGATCGCCTTCTACCTGGGCGCGCTGTCGCTGGTCGGCGGCATCGTGATCAAGTTCATCACGTTCGAGCGGATCACGATCGCGCCGTCCAGGATGCTCCTGCTCGCCGTCGTGTGGCTGCTGATCTCGGCGACGATCCTGCTGGCCGAGATCGAGCGCAAGACCGGCGACAAGTAGCCGCGCTACGGGGAATCCTTCCACCGCCTGTGCAGCCACAGCCACTGCTCGGGGTGCGCCCGCACGCGCGCCTCCAGCCGCTGCGACAGCGCGGCCGTCATCCGCAGCGCGAGTTCCGCCACCGGGACCGGCGCGCCCGCACAGCCGCCCTCCACCGTCACCGGCGTCTCGACGTGGACCACGTGGCTCCCATCCGGCCGCGACTCGGCGAAGACCGGCAGGACGGGCGCGCCGGTCCGCAGCGACAACAGGGCCGGCAGCCGCGTCGTCCACGCGAGTCGGCCCAGGAACGGCACCCGGACACCCCCGCGGTCGGCCGGTGTCGCCTGATCGATCAGCAGGACCAGCGCACCGCCGCCCCGGAGGATCGCCGCCATCTCGCCCACGGGCGCGCCCTCGTCGAGGATCTCCAGGCCGAAACGGCGCCGCCACCGCATCCAGCGCCTGTCCAGACTCCGATTCGACAACCGGCGCGACAGCAGCACCAGCCGCCGCCCCGCACGCGCCTGCGAACACGCCGCCAGGTCCCAGTTGCCGGCGTGGGCCGTCGCCACGATCACCCCCCTACCCTCCGCCAACGCCTTCTCGTACCGCTCCAGCCCTTCCACGACGACCGGCGGCAACGGCCGGCCCCGCACCGCCCTCAGGAACTCCACGGCATGCCTTCCAAGGTTCAAGTACAATTCGCGGGCAACGCGGCGAACGGCGCGCCGGTCCCAGTCCGGAAACGTCGCCGCCAAGGCGCTTTCGACAGTCCGCCGCCGAATGCGAACGATGTGGAACCACACCAGGCCCAGGAACTTGCCGAGACGCAGGGCGGCCGAGGCCGGCAGAAGGCCGACCAACCGCGCCAGCAGATCGACGATAAACCCAAGCATCGCCGAGAGTTGTACCAGTCGTGCCGGGTTTTTGACACGGTGCTCTCCGTCATTTAGCCTCGAGGTTGCAGGTGGCCGTTCCGGGGGCGCGGTTTCTCGATATCCCCCGGCGTTTCCGGCCTCCTCGGACGTGGTAGGGGTTGATGGGCGGAACGTGGGGCAAGCGTTCGCGGAACAGGGCGCTGGCGGCGGCAAGCGAGGCGTTCGGTCGCACGAAACCGGAGGTCACGGGAGTCCTGCTGCTGCTGTTCGGGACGTTCTTCTGCTTGTCGCTCGCCTCGTACGACGGCATCGGTCCCGACGGCCTTCCCGCCGGGACGAACCTGATGGGCGCCGCGGGCCGCTACGCGGCGTTTGTTTCGCTGCAGGTCTTCGGGCTGACCGCAGGGTACTACGTCGCCATGGCGCTCGTGCTTGGTGCGATCTGGCTCACGTCCGAGCGCGACGACGTGACGTCGGGCGTAGTGCTGGCCTACGCCGTCGCCGGCCTGCTCGTGGCCGCGCTCGCGCACCTCGGCGCCCCCTCCGACGTGCTCCTGGGCGGCCACCTCATCGGCGGCGCCGCCGGCGAACTGATCGGAACGACTTTGAGCGCGATCTTCTCGGCATGGGGCGCCCGGCTCGTGGCGTTCGGCGCGATCGCGCTGCTGGTCCTGGTCGCCACGCCCGCGGCGCTCAAGGAGTCCCTGCTTCGGGCCGGCCGCGCCGCCCGGATCGTCGGCCGGGGCGCGGCGGCGTGCGCGTCGCTGGCGGTGCGTGCGTGGCGGCTTGCGGGCGAGGCGGCCGCTTCGCACGCGGAACAGCCCGAGCGCGCGGACGTCGGCGGCGCCGAACCGTCCGTACGGCCGGCGGAATCGCCGGCGGCTCAGCCGGTCGTCATCGCGCACCGCGCCTCGGCTCCGGCCGCGCGATCGGCGAGCGAGTCGGTCGCACGGACGACGGCGAGCCATGCGGCCCCAGAGGCCGACGAACGCCGAATCGCGGAGATGTTCTCGACTCTCGACGAGCAGATCATCGAGCGCGCCTTCGATGCGGCCAGGGCGGTCGGTTTCCTGGATCCCGCATTTTCCGTGGTGGATCCGATTCCGGCCGCGCCGGCCGAAGCGTCCGCCGCGCCGGTCATCGTGGCGCCGGCCCCGCTGGAGGCCAGGAAGCCGCGGCCGGCGGTGCGCCGAGCGGCGCGGGTTCAGGCCCCCAGGCCCGGCTACGTGCTCCCGCCGCTCGATCTGCTGACCGACCCGCCGCCGGCATCCGGGGGCGTGGACGAGCAGGTGTTGCGCGAGTACGCCGCCAAGCTGGCGGCGACGCTGGCCGACTACGGCATAGAGGGCAGCGTCGTCGAGATCCATCCCGGCCCGGTGGTGACGACGTACGAGTTCCGCCCGGCGCCCGGTACGAAGCTCTCGCGGATCTCGGCGCTGGAGAACGACATCGCGATGGCGATGGCGGTGATGAAGGTGCGCATAGTCGCTCCCATCCCCGGCAAGAACGCCGTGGGGTTCGAGGTGCCGAATCCGGTCCGCGAGACGGTCTACCTCAAGGAGATCCTGGCCGATCCGGCGTTCGGGCGGCGTGCCGGTGCGCTGCCGATCGCCGTCGGGAAGGATCTGACCGGCAGGCCGTACTGCGCCGACCTCGCGCGGATGCCGCACCTGCTCGTGGCCGGCGCGACCGGGACCGGCAAGAGCGTCTTCATCAACGCCACGCTGATGTCGCTGCTGTTCCGCCAGAAGCCGGAGGACATGAAGCTGATCCTGGTCGACCCCAAGCACGTGGAGCTGATCTCGTACGATCGGATCCCGCACCTGCTGCTGCCGGTCGTGAGCGACATGCGCAAGGCTGCCCTGGCGCTGCGCTGGGCGATCGACGAGATGGAGCGTCGCTACCATCTGTTCGCGTCGATCGGGGCCCGGCAGATCTCCCACTACAACCAGAAGGTGGCGGCTCGCCTGGCGGGGAAGGACGAGCCGACACCGGCCGCGCCGGCGGCCGACGCCGCCCGCGTCCGCATCGTGGTGAAGGGCCCGGACGGGGCGCGGACCGAGGTGGCGCCCGCCGGCGCGAATCCCCGCCGCGACCTCGGACCGATCGAGAAGCTCCCCTCGATCGTGATCGTCATCGACGAGCTGGCGGAGCTGATGGCCGTGGCGGCCAAGGACGTCGAGTCCGCCATCCAGCGGCTGGCGCAGAAGGGCCGCGCGGCCGGGATCCATCTCATAGTGGCCACCCAGCGCCCCAGCGTCGACGTCGTCACGGGCACGATCAAGGCCAACTTCCCCACCCGCCTGTCGTTCAAGGTCTCCTCCAAGACCGACTCGCGCACCGTCCTCGACCAGAACGGCGCCGATCAGCTGCTCGGCCTGGGCGACATGCTCTTGCTGCCGCCCGGAACGTCCGACCTGATCCGGATCCAGGGAACCCTGGTCGGCGAGGACGACATCGAACGCGTCGTCGCCCACATCAGAGTGCAAGGCGAGCCGGTGTACGACGAGTCGATCGTCGCGGACAGGGACGGCGACCGCGACGACGAAAACGCGGACGGCGAGGGCTACGACGAGCACTGGACCCCGGCGCTCGAACTCGTCCTCCGCATCAAGCAGGCATCGATCTCCAAGATCCAGCGCCACCTCCGCATCGGCTACAACCGCGCCGCGCGCATCGTCGAGCGCATGGAGCGGGAGGGCCTGATCGGGCCCGGCGACAACCCGCGCGAGAAGCAGATCTACGCCGCGAAGATCATGGAGCGGCTGGAGGGTGACGCGGGCGGCGGGCAGCAGCCGCCGGTCGGCTATCAGCCCGTGGCCGGCGCCGTGGACGGCTGACGGCAGGCTACGGAATCACCTCGAACTCCGCGTCGAGGATCATGTCCTCCATCTTCCGCCACAGATCGATCACGCTGTTGGACAGCAGGACGACGCCGTGCTTGTTGCCGCGCATGTCGGTGGCGTGATCCTTGAGGATGGCCTCCTTGCGGAAGCCGAGCTTCTCCAGCATCCTGCGCTCGCGGCGCTGTCCGACCAGCACCTCGACGACGACCTTGTCGAGGCCGATCTGTGCCGCGACGTCGATGATCAGCCGGATGAGGTGCGTGCCGAGGCCCCTGCGCCGGTAGGCCGGATGGACGATGCAGCGCATGTAGCCGACGTGGCGCGTCCAGCCGTGCAGGCGGCGGAGCAGCGTCGCTTCGCCGACGATCCGTTCGCCGTGGAAGGCCAGGATGGGATGGGCGCGCCCCGCCTCCATGTCCGCCACCCATCGGTCCACCGTGTCGGGGGCGAGGACGTTCTCCTGCAGGGCGAGACGATCCTGCGGCGGGATCGCCTCGAAGAAGACGGGGAGCAGGTCGCGGTCCGCGACGTTCATCGGCCGGATCGCGACGACCGTGCCGTCCGGCAGGTAGTGGGTCTGCGGGAACGAGAGATGGTGCAGCGCCGCGCCGGAGTTCATCCGCCACTCCCCTTTGATCCGCTTCCGTACTCGTAGCCCCTGTCGAAGGCGGCGATGTTGAGCGATTCGGTCCCCTTGGGCACCGAGTCGGCGACGGCGCGACGAGCCGCGTCCGCGTTCACCACTCCGGTCACCGCCGTCACGAAGCCGGTCATCACGATGTTGAGCACCATCCTCCGGCGCATCTCCTCGGCGAACCGCGCGGCCGGCACGCCGAACGGGCGCACGTCCGGCCGCAGGTCGTGCACGCGAACGAGATCCTCCTCGAACACCAGGATCCCGCCCTCGCGGACATCCCCGGCGAACCGCTCGAACGCATCCTGGCTCATCGCCACCAGCACGTGCGGCCGCGTCACGTACGGGTACCCGATCGGCCGGTCCGACAGGATGACCTGCGCCGAGCACGACCCGCCGCGCGCCTCGGGACCGAAACTCTGTATCAGCGTCGCCTGGCGCCCCTCGTGGATCGTCGCCGCCTTCCCGAGGATCGTCCCCGCCAGGATCACGCCCTGGCCGCCGAAGCCGGCGATCCGGATCTCCGTGGCGCCCGTCTGGAACACCGACGTCGACATCGCCGCTCCTACCCTTCCGCACCGACCCAGTGGGCCGCCTCGGTGTGCTCCTCGGCGTCCGGCCTGCCGAACGGCACGAACCGGTCGCCGAGTTCCTTCCGCATCAGGGCGCTGTACCTGTCGAGGAACGCGGGACGGTCGCGGTTGACGAAGGTGCCGACGGGGATCGGGCCCGAGCCGCCGAGGTCGAAGTCGGCCTCGCGCGTCAGGGCGCCGTTCTTCACGACGCAGCGATCCTTGAACAGCCGCTGCATCGCCAGCCCATCGCCGAGCCTGTTGCGGCGGCCGTAGAGCGTCGGGCAGGGCGACAGCACCTCGACGAAGGAGAACCCGCGCTTGCGCATCGCCTCCGCGATCGACTTCTGGAGCTGCCGCACGTGGTACGTGGTCCACCGGGCGACGTAGACGGCGCCCGACGAGTCGACCAGGTGCGGGAGGTTGAACGGCTCCTCGAGGTTGCCGTACGGCGTGGTCGTCGCGATGGCGTCGACGGGCGTGGTCGGGGCGACCTGCCCACCCGTCATGCCGTAGGTGAAGTTGTTCACGCAGATGACGGTGAGGTCGACGTTGCGGCGGCACGCGTGGATCAGGTGGTTGCCGCCGATGGCCACCAGGTCGCCGTCGCCCGAGTAGACGACCACCTTCTGTCCGGGGCCGGCGAGCTTGAGGCCGGTGGCGAACGGGAGCGGGCGGCCGTGCGTCGTGTGGAACGAGTCCACGTTCAGGTAGCCCGCGACGCGCCCCGTGCAGCCGATGCCGGAGACGACGGCGATCTTGTCGAGCGGGATGCCGCAGGAGTCGACCGCGCGGGTGAAGCAGTTGACGCTGGTGCCGATGCCGCAGCCGGCGCACCATATGTGCGGCAGCCTGTCCTTGCGCAGGTACCTCTCGACCGGGTTCACCGGACCCGCCGCCTCGGCCGGGGCGGCGGGCTCACCCGCGGATCGCCCCGCGTGCCCGCGCGTCTGGGTCGTCGTCATCGCGCGGCCTCCGCTATCGCCCCCTCGATCGCAGCCGGCTGGTGGACCGCGCCGCCGGCGTGCGTGACGGGCACGACCCGCGTGCGCCCGGCGGCCACGCGCTGCACTTCCAGGGAGATCTGGCCGAGGTTGAGTTCGGGGACGACCGCGGCACGCACCCCGGAAAGAGCCCGCTCGACAAGCCGATCCGGGAACGGCCATATCGTCTTGAGGCGCAGGTGGCCCACCCGCGTCCCGCCCTCTCGGGCGCATTCGATTGCGCGCGCCGCCACCCTGGACGTGATGCCGTAGCTGAGCACCAGCACGTCCGCGCCGTCGATCCCGTCGGCCTCGTGGAATGCGATGTCGTCCGCCGCGCGGGCGACCTTCGCGACCAGGCGGCGCACGAGCCGGTCGTGCACGTCGGCGCTCATGGCGGGATAGCCGCGCTCGTCGTGCGTGAGCCCCGTGACGTGGAACCTGTGCCCGAGCCCCACGCGGGACATCGCCGGCACGAGGTCGTCGCCGGCGCGGTACGGCACGTATTCTCCCGGCCCCTTGTCGGTGTACCGCCGCGGCTCGATCTCGATCTCCTCGGCCGCGGGGATCACGACTTTCTCGAGCATGTGTCCGACGCACTCGTCCATCATCAGCAGCACCGGCGTGCGGAACCGCTCGGCCAGGTTGAAGGCCGTGATCGTGAGGTCGAACGCTTCCTGCGGCGAGTTGGGGCACAGCGCGACGGCCGGGCAATCCCCGTGAGGCCCCCAGCGCGCCTGCATCATGTCGGCCTGCGCGGGCAGCGTCGGCAGGCCGGTGGAAGGCCCCGCTCGCTGCACGTCCACGAAGACGCACGGCGTCTCGGTCATTACGGCGTAGCCGATGTGTTCCATCATGAGCGACATGCCCGGCCCCGACGAGACCGTCATCGCCTTGACGCCCCCCCAGACCGCGCCTTGGATGGCGATCGACGAGGCGATCTCGTCCTCCATCTGCACGAAGAGGCCGCCCACCAGCGGGAACCGCGCCGCAAGCCGCTCGACGATCTCCGTCGAGGGCGTGATCGGGTACCCCGCGGCGAACCGGCAGCCGGCCGCCAACGCACCCTCGGCCGCGGCGTGGTCGCCGTCCATGAAGTGCGTCCCAGTCAGAACCCCGGCAGGATCGGTCTTCATCAGTCAAGAGTCGAAAGTCGAAAGTCGAAAGTCGAAAGTCGAAAGTTCCAGACCCCCCACGATCGTCGCGCGGCGCGAAGAATTCGGGGGGTAGTGGATCAACTTGCGGCCTTCGACCGCCGCGATGCGGTCGCCCCGGCCTCGCCGTCCGACCCGCGGCCGGCGGTCCGACGCCCGCGCTTGGCGCCGTGGATCGCGAAGTCGGGGCAGTACATGCCGCACAGGTCGCATCCCGTGCACGCCTCCGGCCTGGTCGCGGCCGGGAAGTGGTAGCCCCTCGAGTTGTATGCGGGCGCCATCTCGAGCACGTGCGTCGGGCAGAACTCGACGCAGAACCCGCAACCCTTGCACCGCTCGGACATGACGAACACGTCCCCTCGGCCGCCCGTCATCCCGCGCCCTGCCTTCCCCGCCGCCGCAAGTTCCGCCATGGCGGCCGGATTATCGGGAGCGGCATCGACGATGTCAACGAGCGATGATGCGCCCCTTGTTGCAACGGGCGCCCGAATCGGGCTAACGGGTCGCGTCGCCGCCGGAAGATGCGGCGGCGGAAGGAGGTCGTGATGCGATTTAGAGCGGTCCTGGCCGGCATGTCGGTGTTGGCGGCTGCGTTGGGCGTCTCGTGCTCGCGCCGGGCCGCACCGGCCTCGCGGACCATCGTGCTCGGTGCGTACACGGTGCCGAAGGAGGCATACGAGCAGCGCATCATCCCGGCCTTCAAGCGGCACTGGAAGGAGAAGACGGGACAGGAGATCGATGTCCAGGCGTCGTACGTCGGCTCCGGCGCGCAGGCGAGGGCGATAGCCGCCGGATTCGAGGCGGACGTGGCGGCGCTGTCGCTGGAAGGCGACGTGGACATGATCCGCGAGGCCGGCCTGATCGCGCACGACTGGAAGGCCAACGCGTGGGGCGGCATGGTGACGCGATCGATCGTCGTCATCGGCGCCCGGTCGGGCAACCCGAAGGGGATCCGCGACTGGCGCGACCTCGCTCGACCCGACGTAGAGGTCGTCACGCCGGATCCATCGACGTCCGGGGGCGCCATGTGGAACGTGAGCGCCGTGTGGGGGGCCGGGCTGCTCGGCCCGGACGGCGGCGAGGGCGAGGCGCGGCTGCTGCTGGCCGGCGTGCGGGCCCGCGTCAAGGCGCTGGATCCCTCCGGGCGCGAGTCGATGACGACGTTCGAACGGGGCGTGGGAGACGCCGTCATCACCTACGAGAACGAGGTGCTCCTGCGGCGGAAGCAGGGGCGCGAGTACCACGTGGTCGTGCCGGCGTACACGATCAGGATCGACAACCCGGTGGCGATCGTGGACCGCAGCGTCGACCGGCACGGCAACAGGGATCTGGTCGAGGGCTTCGTGGCCTTCCTGCGGGGCGAGGAGGCGCAGCGCGCATTCGTCGAGTACGGCTTCCGCTCGGTCCTCGAGTCGATCGAGGCCGAGACGCGCGACCTGTTCCCGCACCCCGAGCGGCTGTTCACGATCGACGATCTCGGCGGCTGGAAGGCGGTGCGCGAGAAGCTGTTCTCCCCCGACGGCATCTGGGCGCAGGTGAACCGGGAGGCGGCGGCGAGGTAGGTGG
>CAMTWF010000145.1:0-2283 GCA_947085355.1 uncultured delta proteobacterium | reverse complement strand
GCCGGCGGCGGAGCGGTGGCGCATGCCGGAGGCGAGCAGACCGTCACGCCGGGACAGAAGGACATGGCCGCCGTCGTCACCGCGCTCAAGGACGCCGGCGCCGCCACGTGCTGCTCGTGCGGCCGTCGTCGAGGCGCGTTCCTCCGCGGCGATCGTGGCGCGCAGGCTCTTGGCGATGCCGATCGTCGGGATGTCGCACCAGACGCCCAGGTGGCACGCGAGCCCGAAGCGCCGCGGGTGCGCCGGCCCGTGCGCGTCGACGACGAGGCAGTCGGAGATCAGCGGGAGACGCGCGAGCGCCTCCAGCAGTGGCGGCGCCTCGCGAAAAGAGAGGCGCCCCGGCACGTACGGGAACGACGCCGGCGAAACGACGACCGCGCCGCTCGCGAGCCGCTCGATCGCCGCCGGCCCGCCGTCCGGGTCGGACAGCCCCCAGGTGGCCCGAAGGTCGCCGCGAACGAGCCGAAGGTCACGGCGGACGACCCGAAGATCACGGCGGACGACCCGAAGATCACGGCGGACGACCCGAAGATCACGGCGGACAACCCGAAGATCACGGCGGACGACCCGAAGGTCGCGGCGGACGATGTGGAGATCACGGCGGACGATGTGGAGATCACGGCGGACGATGTGGAGATCACGGCGGACGAGGTGGAGATCGCGGCGGACGAGGTGAAGGTCACGGCGGACGAGGTGGAGCCCGCCGCGCCCGGGGATCACTCGGGAGCCAAGGACGTCCAAGCCGACTTCGCGCCGAGCTCCGCATCCGCTCCGCTCCCGCGATCCGGGTCGCCGGCCGCTTTCCGTTGCATCAGCGAACGGGATGTAGCGCGTTTTCCGCGATGCGCCGCGGTCTACCCGATCGGGGCGCAGCGGACGCCGGGGATGACGGTCCAGTTGTTACCCTCGACGCACTCGGTCTCCGTCGAGTCCGGATCGGCCACCACGTGGACGTCGACGGGCTCGGACGGCGCCGGGCGCCATTCGCACGACGCCCCAGCGCACTGGCCAGGCGCCAGGACGCGGTCGGTGTAGGCCGTGCAGATCTCCGGCGCGCCGGCCGCCGGGTCGCCCGCGTAGAAGCGCACGGCCAACCCGGCATCGAGCGGCTCGGCGCCGCGGTTGCACGCCAGGACCGAGAGCGCGATTGCGGGCGGGTCGCCGGAACACTCGTCCGAGCGTCCGCCGCCCGCCGTCGCGTCCGGGCTCGCCAGCGGCATGTTCTCGCCCTGCACGTTCTGCCGGAAGTTGTTGAGGCCGGCAGCGCGCCAGTTCGGCGCCACGGCGCTCGTGCGGGGGATTCTCCCGTCGTCGCGGACGTGCGTGACGTGGTAGGCGTGCTGGTTCCAGATCGGCCGGGAGTTCACCCACCGGTCGGCTGCGTCGCGGTAGACGCGGATGCCGGCGAACCCGCGCGGCCTGGAGGCCCGGCACGTGTCGCCCGATCCCGGGGCGCCCGCCGGCGGCGGCGCGCAGACGAAGCCGGTGTCGCCGCAGCCGCCGATGCAGCAGTCGTCGGTCGCGGCGCACCGGCACAGCCCGGCGTCGCAGCGGCCCGACGCGCAGTCCTCGTTCGCCGCGCAACGGATGCCCGGGAAGCGCGGGTCCACGTTGCCGGGCTCCAGGCCGGCGCACGCGATCCCGGCGACCGGGTCGCCGCAGTTGGTGTTGGCGCCCACGACGATCTCCGAGTTGAAGTCGCCGTCCACGTCGGCCACGACCGGGTTCTCGTACCAGGTGCACGACGACGACCGCTGCGAGAAGATCACGTCGCCCGTCGCCCCGGCGTACACCCGCACGAAGCACTCGTCCGCGTACACGACCTCCGCCGCCCCGTCTCCCTCGAAGTCGAAGACCGACGATCCGGTGACGTTCGACGAGAAGTCCTGCGTCGTGCTGCTCCACAGGATCGAGTCCGTCCGGCCGCTCGGGCACACCCCGATCCCCCCGCCCGGCCGGCAGTCGAGGTCGAAGACGGAGTAGGCGCCGGCGCCGGCGGCGCCGATCTCGGGCCTGCCGTCGCCGTCGAAGTCGGCGATCGTCGGCGGCCCGCCGCGTCCTCCGCCCGGAAGGGCGACGGGCCCGAAGATGACCGCGCTCTCCAGCGTGTGCACCCAGACCGATCCGGCGTTGACCACCGCCACCTCGGGCCGGCCGTCGAGGTCGAAGTCGGCGACGGCGGCGTGGCCCCCGGCGAGCCCTGACGCCGAGTACGCCTCGCGCACCCAGTCGCGCGATGCGCCGTCATACCGGTAGACGCCGGCGCCCGTGACCAGCTCGGGC
>CAMTWF010000144.1:0-3499 GCA_947085355.1 uncultured delta proteobacterium | reverse complement strand
TGATGCAGCTTGTGGTAGGGGTTCATGCTGACCTCCATACGATGCGGCGACGGCGACGGCGACGGCGACGGCGACGGCAACGGCAACGGCAACGGCAACGGCAACGGGGACGGGGACGGCAGGCGGGAGGCTGTAGCCGGGGCCGTGAACGGCTACGCCGGCCCCCCACAAATCACGAATGCCCCAAATCCTTCCCGCCCGTTGTTGTCCAACCGGTGCGTCTGATATAGAGTGCCCCGTCCGGCGGCGGGCGAGACTGTCGATCGCGCCGAGGGACGCCCGGGAGTGTTCGAGGATCCGGATGGGGCCGGCGGAGGAAAGGGAGCTGATCGAGCGCGCGCGCGCCGGCGACGGCGCCGCGCAGGAGGTGATCGTTCGCCGGCTGTATCCACGCCTGTTGGCCTCGGCGATCCGGCTGGCACGCCGGCGAGACATGGCGGAGGACTTGGCCCAGGAGACGCTGATCCGTGCGCTGCGGGCGATCGACCGTTTCGACGGCAGGAGCGCGCTGTTTACGTGGACCTATCGCATTCTCATCAACCTGTGGATGAACGCGTTGCGTCGCGAGGGGCATCGGTGCGAACTGGTCATGTCGTCGTTCGACGACCTGCACGCGGGCGGGGGAAGCCGGGAGGGCGAGGAGGCGCAGCCGGACCGCGTCGCGATGGGGCGGGAGTCGCTGCGGCGGCTGTGGGAGGCGATCCACGCCTTGCCGGACGGGTTCCGCACCACTCTGCTCATGGTCGTGTTCGAGGACATGACGTACGAAGAGGTGGGCCGGGCGCTGGGGTGTTCGGAGGGGACCGTGGCTTGGCGCGTCTTCAAGGCGAGGGAGATGCTGCGCGGACGGTTCGAGGAGGAACTCGGGCCGGCGGGCGCGAGGCGGGGATCCACCGAAGGAGCGTGACGTGATGTCGGGGCGATGGGGGTTGTCCCTTTCCGAGCGGCTCGACCGGGACGGGCCGGAGTCGACGTTGCGCAAGGGCGACAGGATCGGCGGCGAGGCCAAGGCCGTGGCCGTGTCGCTGGTCGCACTGCATGACGCGCTGGCGCGCCTGCGATCGATAGAGACGCCGCCGGACGTGGACGATCGAAGGATCGATGCGGTGGTTGCCGCAGTGGCTGCGCGCGCCGCCGGGCCGCTCGATGCGGCGGACGACGCGGAGGCGAGGAAGGCCCCGTTGCCTGATACGGACGAGGAGGTCCTGGCGATGGCTGAGTACTCGAGCGACGGTTCATCCGATGCTGCGGTCGGGACCGGGGAGTCCGCGCGGATTTCCGGAACGCCGGAGGCGCCCGCGGTGCGCCGCGGCGCGGAGTCGGACAAGACGAGTTCCGGCGTCATCAACCTGAAGGCGCTGGCGGACGACTACTACCGGCAGAAGTCCCAACGGGCCGGCGAACCCCCGGGAGATCCGTCGGCGGGAACCCCCAAGGCGGCGGCGCCGGCACGGAAGCGCATGGCGCTGCCGGCGCTCGTCGCCGTTGCCTTCGGCATGGTGGCGGTCGCCGGCGTGCTGGCCTACTACGTCGTGGCGGGATCGTCGGAGCCGGGCCCGCAACGCAGGGCGGCAAGTCCGACGACACCGGTACCCGGACCGGCGCTCTCCGCGGCCGCGCCGAGCGCCGCCGGAAGCGGATCGGGGCTCGCGGGTCAGCAGGCGGAGCTGGAGCGGCGGCGCATGGAACGCGAATCGGCGGGCGCCTCCGCCGAGGAGATCGATCGCCTGCGGCACGAGATCGAGATGCTCAAGGCCCAGCGGTCGGCGATGGAGACGGTCGGCAAGCCGGGCGAGGCTGCGGGACGGGCCGGTGGCGCCGATCGCGAGTCGGCTCGTTCGACCGCCAGGGATCGTCCGGCGGTGGAACGCAGGGCCGCGGCGGAACCGTCCGGCCCGGCCGGCGCCGCCCAGGCACAGCCCCCGGTTTCTCCGACCGTTGCGATGCTGGGCGGCGGACGCGCCGACGCCGATTCGGGCGGCACGTCGCGAACCGGCTCCCGCGGCCCTGCTCCCGACGCCGGCCGGCCGCCTGCGCCGGAAGGTCGCGTGACCGGCAGCCTGGAACACCTCCTGGGTGCGCCGCCCACCACGGCAACCTCGGGCTCGCCGCCGGCGGCAGGGACATCCGGCCGGGCGGCGCCGCCGCCACAGCAGCCCCAGGGAGTCGCATCCGCGCCGCCGCCGGTCCCGGCGCCGCCGGCCCCGCCGGGCGAGGCGCTCCCGGACATCCCGTCGCGCCCCGACATCCGCCGCGCGACCGATTCGGTCAAGGCGGCCGTCCTCAACTGCGGCGCCGGACAGACCGGCACGATCACCGTGCAGTTCACGGTGAGCGGCACGGACGGAAGGGTGACCGACGCTCGCGTCAGCGGCGAGCACGCCGACTCGGCGGTCGGGGCGTGCGCCGAGCGCGCCGCGCGGGCGGCGGTGTTCCCTCGCTTCCAGCGGGCCACGTTCACGATGCCGTTCCCGTTCGTCCTCCCCGCCAGGTAGGCGCCGCCCGGGTGTCCGCCGCGCCGTCCTCTTTCGACGCCCGGATTGCGGCGCTCCGGCGCGCGCAAGCCGTGCGGAGCGTCGTCCTGCAGATCATCCTCGTCCTGCTGGTCGTGACGGCAGGCCTGTTGGCCGGTCTCGCCACCGCCAACATCGTCGCCGGGGACGTCGTGGAGGCGCTCGCGCGCGATCCGGCCTGGCTCGGGCCGCTCGACCGCGTCCAGCACCGTTCCATCTCCGCCGTCCGCGCCTACTACCTGGATGGTCCCGCCGCGTTCCACGCGGCGATCCTCGCGTTCCTCGCCTCGATCGTACTGGTGGCGGTCTTGCGTGTCCGAAGGCACCTGCTACCCGACGGCGTGCCGCGTTCCCGTCTGGCGCTCGGGCTCGGCGCCGTCGCCGCGGTGTCCGTGCTCGCCGTCGTGCTCGCGGAGCCGTTCGCCGAGATGGGGATGCGGGCCGCCGCGCACCGGGACCTGCTCCTTCCCGAGTCGCGCGTGTGGGGCGAGGCGATCGAGTTCTCGTACCTGTTCTTCGGGGCGTTCTCGACGGCGGCGTTGGCCGCGGGATTCGCATCGGTGTCGCCCGTCAGGGCGGCGTCGATCGCGCTGGGCGCGGTGGCCGCGACCGGTGTCCTGGTCGTGGGGATGACGGCGGCGTCCTTCGGGCCGTTCGCCGCCCCCGACCCGCCGCCGCCCGGCTTCCTCGACGTGCCGGGCCGGGAGGTCCGTCTCCTGATCGTCGGCGGGCAGACGGGACAGGTGCGGGCAGTGCTGCCGGACGTGGGCCTGCCGTCCGGGAGGCCTGCGGTCGCCGCGGCGGGGGAGGAGGCCGCGGATCGGGCTGCGGCAGCGTTCGGCGTCGCCGATCTGCGGGGCGCGGTGGCGAGAGCGGCTTTCGCCGTCGCGCCGCTGGCCCGTCTCGATCGCATCGAGTTCGCCCGGCGTGTTTCCGAACTGCACGCGGCCACTCGGTCGCCGCGAACCCTGGCATGGTTGCGCGAT
>CAMTWF010000143.1:0-2885 GCA_947085355.1 uncultured delta proteobacterium | reverse complement strand
TGCACGGGACCGACCGAGTCGCCGCGCTCGATCGGGTTGACCGACTCGATGACCCGGAGGCGCGCGAGGCGCGCATCGGGATCGAACGACGCGACGGCGCCGATGCCGAGGATCTCGACGATGCGGCCCAGTTCGACCGGGTCGCCCTCCTCGTCCTCGACCGTGTCGTACACCGTCTCGCGCGGCCTGTAGATCGTGTACTGCTGCCCGGCCTGGACGGGGAAGCCCTCGCGGAACCGGACGTAGAGCAGGTCCGGGTACGCCAGGAGCATCTCGTCCTCCCACGATGCCACGATCGACCCCGGAGCCTCCTCCATGTCCTTCTCGACGAACCCCTCGATGCGGAAGAGGACGGCGCCGCCGGTCGTCCACCCCATCGCGGCGAGATCCCCGGGAGACACCGCCGCCACGGGCGCCGCGACACCGGCCCGGCGAAGACGGACGACCTGGCCTGGGTAGATCCAGTGCGGATTGGTGATCTCCGGATTGAGGCTCCAGACCTGCGGCCACAGCCACGGACTGCCGAGACCGGCAGCGCAGATGTCCCAGAGCGTGTCGCCGGAGCGGACGACGTACGTGGCGGGTGCGGCAGCGCCGACGCCCCGCCCGGTCAGGACGATCGAACGTCCGGCGAGAGCCGCCTCGCGAAGCGTCCCGGGCTCACCCGCGCCCCCGCCCAGCGCCGCCGCGGAAACGAACGCGCCGCCCCCGTTCTCTCCCGCCGGCACCTGCGCCCGAACCTGCGCCGCGCCCAGCACCCCGAACGCCACAAGGCATGCCGACGACGACGTTCTCATGATTCGTCACCTCTCCCCGTTCTTCGACGTGGACGTGAACGTGGTCGACTGCGTCGTCCAGGTCCAGGTCCAGGTTGAGTCACGGCAACTCCCCCAGGCCGGCGAGGCGCTCGGCCGCCGTGGCGGCGGCCCGCGTCCCGGCATGCCGGCCGACCACCTGCCTGTACAGATCAATCGCCCGTTCCGTGTCGCCGATCCTCTCGGAGGCCATCGCCATCCTGTTCGTCGCCTCCGCGGCCCGGGGGCTGCCTGGGTACCGCGCCAGGAACCTCTCGAACTGCCCGATGGCGTCCAGGTGGCCGCCGGACTGGAATGCCGCCTCGGCCCGCAGGAAAACGGCCTGTCCCAGATGCGGCTCGGACAGCCCGTGCGCCGCCACCGCATCGAAGAGCGCGATCGCCTCGCTCCAGCGCCGGCCCCGGTAGGCGTCCATCGCCCGGTCGTACGCCGACGTCTCGGGCACGGGCGGCGGGATCGCAGGCTCGGCCGAGACCGCGACCGGAAGCCTCGGCACCGGCCCGAACGCGCTCGACGGCGTGCCCCCCTGCGGAACGGTCGGCGCCGACGGCACGGGCGACGGCGCGGGGCGCCCGACTAGGCGCACGGTCGGCGGGCCCGAGCGGCCCAGGTCGATGTATCCCTGTCCGGGGTCGTTGCCGAAGCCGGGACCTTGGTACGGGCGGGACACCAAAGCGTCGTCCGGCGTCTCCCATGCGGCGTCCGCGCGGTCGTCGGCGCCGACCGTGGCGGGCGCGATGCGCGCCGGCGCCGTCTCGGTCACGCCGACCGCCGTACCGCTGCTTGGGGGCTCCAGCCGAACGACCGGCAGGGCGGGCGGGGGCGGAGGGACATCGACGGCGGCGGACGCGGCCTGCCGACGCGACTCGGCCGGGAGCGATTCGAGAACGGCGAGGCGGCGTACGGCATCGTCGAGCCTGCGGGCGTCCTCGGCCCGGTGCCGGGCCAGTTCGTCCACCTGCCGCCGCAGTCCCGTGAGGGTCTCGCGGTCCGCGCTCCCGAGCCCACCGCAGGCGGACGCGAATACGGCCGCCAGGGCAGTTGGGACGATGTAGCGAACGGCTGGTCCTGACCTTCGCACTTCTCGGCTCCTGGAGACCGCGCCCCTGGCGCCTTCATCGGGGCGCTTCCTCGCTCGGATCGTACCGCCTGGATCCTCTCACGGTCAAAAAACCGTAACTTCTTAGCGCGGCGGCGCCGCAACCACCGGGTGTTGTCCGGGTGGCGCAGCGGCGCCGCCGCGCGTCGAGAGTCAAGGGTCGAGAGTTGAGAGTCCGGACAGACCGGGAATTCGTCGCGCCACGCGACGATTCTCGGGAGTAGTAGATCAATAACCGGTGGTGGAGCTTGGGTCCGGGGGACAACAGGATGAACAGGAGGGGGAACGGCCTATCTGTGGAGTCTCTTGAACTCCAACTTGGGCATAACCTCAAAGCATGCGCCGATGATCTTCTCGGTGAGGTCCTCATGCAACATCCCATCCTGTCTATCCTGTCCATCCTGTTTGTATCCGCCGCCTGTTTTTGAGAAGTTACGGAGTTTCCTCGCAACGACGCGGGTGGTCCCGGAATCCCGGAGGGCTGTACTCAATGCCCGCGGATCAGGTTGACCCGGTCGCCGACGCCGAGTTCGAGGCGGGAGGCGGTGACAATGCAGGTGGAGGCGAGCCTGCGCGCCTCCAGTACCTGGCACTCGCCGATCCACTCGAACGGGAGATCAACCGGGACGTCCATTCCGCGGCTCGACTGGTAGTGGTCGTTGGCGCGGATGATCTGGAACCTGTTGCCGTCGCGCACGCCCGCCTCGCTGCCGCGGTTGACGAAGACGACGAATCCCTGGCCCTGCAACGCACGCGGGCGGAGCGACGCGACGATCGTGCCGTCCAGGTCGACTTCGGCGGCGCGCGGTTCGCTCACGACGAAGTTGCGCTGCACGGGACCGACCGAGTCGCCGCGCTCGATCGGGTTGACCGACTCGATGACCCGGAGGCGCGCGAGGCGCGCATCGGGATCGAACGACGCGACGGCGCCGATGCCGAGGATCTCGACGATGCGGCCCAGTTCGACCGGG
>CAMTWF010000142.1:0-13629 GCA_947085355.1 uncultured delta proteobacterium | reverse complement strand
GCGCGCCAGCCGGCAGGCCAGGCGCGAGGGGCCGCGCAGGTCGCCGTCCTCGCGCAGCGCCTCGGCGTGGCACCTGATGCAGTGCGGCCGCAGGTCGCACGAACGGCACACCGGCAGGTCGCCCCAGCAGAGGCGGTAGCCCGCCAGCACGGAGCTGCCGATCCAGATGCGATCGAGCGGCTCGTCGAGCAGGTTGCCGAGGGATACGGGGAGGCGAAGGCACGGCCAGACGTCGCCGTCCTGGGCGACGGTGGCCGCCGCCTTGCCCACGTTGCAGACGGGGGCGTCGAGCGGCCTGGCGCGGAGCGGCGCCGCGGCGTCGCGGGCGAAGACCCGGTCGTCCGAGAGAAGCCGCTCGAGATGATCCTCGGACAGCCGCATCGCGGCCGGGTCCTCGCACCCGTCCTCGCGGATCCGGATGCCCGGATCGAAGAGGTAGTTCATCCCCTCCGCCGCCGCGAGTTCGATCACGCGTTCGTAGCCGTCGAACGTCTCGGCCATCAGCGGACAAGCCAACAGGACGCTCGTGCCGTTGGCCCGCAGCCGGCGCGCCGCGGCGAGCGTTCCGGCGTGCGATCCGGCCAGGCCGGTCACGCGGTCGTGGACGTCCGGGTCGGTCGAGTAGAGGCTGAGCTGCACCTCGAGCACCGCCGCCGCCGACAGGGCGTCGCACGCGGCCTGGTCGAGGAGCAGGCCGTTGGTCTTGATCTTGACGGCGAATTGCATCGAGCGGGCCAGGCGGACGAGGTCGAGGAAGTCGTCGCGCAGCGCCGGCTCGCCGCCCGTGAAGGTCATGAACAGCACGCCGGCGTCGGCGAGACGGCGGAAGACGACCTCCCACTGCGCCGCCGTCAGCTCGCGTCCGCCGCGGTCGGCCTGGAAGCAGTGGACGCACGAGAGGTTACAGCGGCGCGTGAGGTGCACGAGCGCCGAGATCGGCAGCGGCCGGCGGTCCGCCAGATCCTGCAGGATCGCCGCGGCGCTCGATCGAGTGCCGTACGGAACCGTCGTCATCCGAGCACCAACATCTTCTTGGCGGCCAGCTCGGCGAAGAATGCGTCCAGGTCCGCCCGCGCCGTCGGCTCGTCCACGTCGAACTCGGCCGTGATCTCCGGGACGATCTCGTCCGCCGTCCGCCCCTCGCACCGCTGCCAGATGAACGTGCCGACTTCGTTGAGCGTGTGCATCGACTGCGTCGCCGGGACGACGATCACCGCCTGGCCGTCTATCACCCGGAACGCCGCGTCGGGGTTTCGGCGGAACCTGGAACGCAGGGCATTCATGGGCGCACACTCCGGACCAGCACGTCGGAGAAACGGTCCCCCGGGCGGAACGACACCTCGATCACCGGAACCGCCGCCACCAGGCCGGCCAGCACGGCCAACACCGCCTCGGCCGCGGCGGCGTCGTACCGGTTCTGCACCACCCCCGGCGCCAACCGCGTCATCGCCGCGGCGGCCGGAACGACCTCGACCCCAAGCGGCGCGTCCTTGCGGACCAGCACCACGGCAGCCAACGGAACGGCCGCCGGCACGACCGGCCCGTACTTGCCTCCCCACATCGGCGCCGCATGCAACAGCCACCTCCCCTGTCCCATCGTACTCGTACTCGCCCCCCCCCATCCAGCCCCCTCCGGCCGCACGATGCACCGCTCGTCGGCCAGCATCTCGCCCCCGTGGAACCCCTCGGCCGCGGTGGTCTTGCCTGAGCCGGATGCTCCCGGGAAGACGAAGCCGACGCCGGCGGCGCGCACGGCCGAGGCGTGGAGCATCAGCCCGCCCCGGCGCGGAAGGAGGTGCGCCAGGCCGAGATGGATCGCCGACACGACGCCGATGGCGTCGTCGAGCGGTCCGCGGACCGCGATTCCGCCGTTCGCGAAGGCGAGATCGTACGGCTTCACCGAGCGGCCGTCGCCGTCGCCGTCGGGGCCGCCCAGGACGCGGTTCACTTCGATGCGGAACGAGCCGGCCGGGAAGTCGGCGGACGGATCGAGATCGGAGAGGACCACGACGTCGGGCGGCCCCGAGTCCGCGACGGCGAACGGGCCGATGTGCGCCGCCAGGTTCGCGGCGTCGGTGACGGCGAGGGCGGGCGGCAGCGAGATCGCAAGGCCGCCGATCCGGAGCCGATCGGGGATCACGTGGCGCCCCATCCCATCGTGGGAGTCTGTTGCTCCATGTCGTGGAAGCGTTCGCGGGGAGGCTTCATAGGCATGCTCTCCGGGATCGGGAGCGGGGTGGGGTCAATCCTGGAAGAGCGGCGTGGACAGGTATCGTTCGCCGAAGTCCGGGAAGACGACGACGATCAGCTTGCCGCGGTTCTCCGGGCGGCGGGCGACCTGGAGAGCGGCCCAGCAGGCGGCGCCGGACGAGATGCCGCAGAGGAGCCCTTCCTTGCGGGCGAGGGCCTTGGTGACGGTCGTGGCGTCCTCGTTGGTGACGGCGATCACCTCGTCGATGACCCCGCGATCGAGCACGTCGGGGACGAACCCGGCGCCGATCCCCTGGATCGGGTGCGGGCCGGGCTTCCCGCCCGACAGCACCGGCGACGCGGCCGGCTCGACCGCGATGCACTTGAACGACGGCTTGCGGGCCTTGATCACCTGCCCGACGCCGGTGATCGTGCCGCCCGTGCCGACGCCCGCGACGAGGATGTCGACCCGGCCTTCCGTGTCGTTCCAGATCTCCTCGGCCGTCGTCGCGCGGTGGATCTCCGGGTTGGCCGGGTTCTTGAACTGCTGGAGCATCACGGCGCCCGGCGTGTCGGCGACGATCTTCTCGGCCGCGGCGATGGCGCCCGGCATCCCCTTCTCGCGCGGCGTCAACACCAGCTCGGCGCCGAACGCCTTCAGCATCATCCGCCGCTCGACGCTCATCGATTCCGGCATCGTCAGGATCAACCGGTATCCCCGCACGGCCGCCACGAACGCCAGGGAGATGCCGGTGTTGCCCGAGGTCGGCTCGACCAGCACGCTCCCGGGCCCGATCCGGCCCTCGCGTTCGGCCGCGTCGATCATCGAAAAACCGATCCGGTCCTTGACGCTCGCGCACGGGTTCCACGCCTCGAGCTTCGCCACCACCTCGGCCCCGGCGCCTTCGACGACCTTGTTCAGGCGTACCAGCGGCGTGCGGCCCACCAGCTCCGTGACGTCCTTCGCGATCTTCGGTCCGTCAACCATTCGCGCCCCTCCTACTGACCACTGACCACCGACAACTGACAACTGATTGCCTCGACCTCCTCGTCCCCGTGCGCCGCCGACACGAACGCGAGTTCCAGCGTCGCCGGCGGCAGGTACACCCCGCGGTCGGCCATCGCGCGGAAGAAAGCGCCGTAGCGCGCCGCGTCGGCCTCCTTGGCCTCCCGGAGATTGGAAGGGGGCGTGGGGAGGTGTGAAGCGCCGAACAGCCCCCCGGTGAAGAAGAAGGGCGTCAGGACCGACCCGCGGTGCGGCACCGCCGCCGGGACACCGGCGGCGCGCGCGGCGTCGGCGATGGCGCCGGCGATGCGCGCCGCGACGGCGGCCATGCGGTCGTAGGGGCGGTCGCGTTCGAGCACGCCCAGCGTCGCGAGTCCGGCGGCGGCGGCCACGGGGTTCCCCGACAGCGTGCCCGCCTGATAGACGTCGCCGTCCGGAGCGAGGCGCGCCATGACGTCCGCGCGTCCGCCGAAGGCGCCGATCGGCAGTCCGCCGCCGATGATCTTGCCGAGAGTGGTCAGGTCGGGCCGGACGCCGCACAGGTCCTGGTACCCGCCCCAGTGGAAGCGGAAGCCGGTGATGACCTCGTCGAACACGAGCAGCGCGCCGGATGCATCGGCGATCGTCCGCAGGCCCGCGAGGAATCCCGGGGCGGGCTCGACCAGGCCCATGTTGCCGGCCACCGGCTCGACGATGATCGCGGCCAGATCCCCGCCGGCGCGGTCGGCGGCCTCCCGCGCGGCGTCGAGGTCGTTGTAGGGCGCCACGAGGACTTCGGCGGCGGCGCCCGGCGTGACGCCAGCGGAGGCCGGCGTCGGCGCGGCCGCGACGCCGCTGCCCGCCGCCACCAGCAGGCAGTCGACGTGGCCGTGGTAGCACCCCTCGAACTTGAGCACCTTGCGGCGCCCCGTGAAGCCGCGCGCCAGCCGCACGGCGCTCATCGTCGCCTCGGTCCCCGAGTTGACCAGCCGCACGCGCTCGAGGGACGGGATCGCCCGCTTGAGCGTCTCGGCCATTTCGACCTCGCGCTCGGTGGCGGCGCCGAAGGTCGTCCCATCGCCCGCCGCCTTGCGGATCGCCTCGACGACCTCGGGGTGCGCGTGTCCCAGCGGCAGCGCGCCCCACGACATGCAGAGGTCGACGTAGGACCGCCCGTCGGCGTCCTCGATCCGGGCCCCGCGGCCCCGCGCGATGAAGATCGGGTCGCGCCCGACCGACCGGAGCGACCGCACCGGGCTGTTGACGCCGCCGGGGATGGCGGCCTGCGCCCGCTTCCACAGTTCGGCGCAACGGCTCATCCCAGGTGCCTGCGCCACTCGGGCGCCCAGTAGGCGATGATGAAGTCGGCGCCGGCGCGGCTCATCGCAACGGCGGCCTCGCGGACGAGCGGCCCGAGCTCGCCGCAGCCCTTCTCGGCGGCGGCGTGCAGCATCGCGTACTCGCCGCTGACGTGGTAGGCGGCGATCGGCAGCCGGGTCGCCTCGCGGACGCGCCGGATCACGTCGAGATAGAACATCGCCGGCTTGACCATCAGGATGTCGGCCCCCTCGCGTTCGTCCTCCAGCGACTCCCGCACCGCCTGGTCCGGGTCGTCGTACGGCGCCTGGTACGAACGCCGGTCGCCGAACGCCGGGGCGCTCTTGGCGGCGTCGCGGAACGGCCCGTAGAGGCCCGAGGAGAACTTGGTCGAGTAGCTCATGATCAGCGTGTCGTGGAGGTTCGCGGCGTCGAGCGCCGAGCGGATGGCGCGGACCTGGCCGTCCATCATGGCGGACGGGGCGACGACGTGGGCCCCGGCCCGGGCGTGGACGACGGCCATCTTGCCGAGCGCCTCGATCGACGGGTCGTTGTCCACTTCGCCGTCGCGCAGGACGCCGCAGTGTCCGTGGTCGGTGTACGCGCACAGGCAGACGTCGGTCATCAGCACGGCGTCGGGGTACGCCTGGGCGGCGAAGCGCAGCGCGCGCGGGACGAGGCCGTCCCCGTCGCGCGAGCCCGCCCCGTCGGGGTGCTTGCGTTCCGGGACGCCGAAGAACAGGAACCCTCCGACGCCGGCCTCGGCCGCCGCGGCGAGTTCCCGCACGACCAGATCGGCGCTCACGCGCGCCTGCCCCGGCAGCGTCGGGATCGGCTCGCGCCGGTTCGCGCCGTCGGTCACGAACACGGGGTAGATCAGCCTCGAGGGCGGCAGCGGCGGCCGGGCCAGCATCCGGCGAAGCGCCGGCGTGCGGCGCAGCCTGCGGAGCCTGGTCTGCGGGAAACCCATGGTCTCGCCTCCTTCCCCCGCGGCGCCCGCGAGGAAGCATTGCAGCACGTCGCGCATCCGCCGCGCGGCGCGGCTGTCGGCGCCGCTGCTGCCGACGGCGATCGTCAGCGGCCCGTGGTCGAAGCCGGCGGGGATCACCATGTCCCCCGCGCGCCATGAATCGTCCGCCGCGGCGACCAGCGGCCCCGGCCCGGCGACGGCGCGCGCCGCGTCCGCCACGGCCCGGTTCACGTCGGCGCGATCCACCGTCGAGAAGACGTAGGCCGCGCCGGCCGCGTCGGACGGCTCGAACGCACGCATCCGGAGATCGACGTCGCCCCGGGCCGCCAGCGCCTGGATCCGGGGCTCGACACGGGGCGCGACGACGACGACCGACGCGCCGCCTTCGAGCAACCGCTCCACCCGCCGCACGGCGGCGCGACCACCGCCCACGACGACGCACCGCCGCCCCTCGACGATCAGATGCGCCGGGAACGTCCTGCGCGCCGCCGCGGTCTTCTCCCGGGCCACTCTTCGCTCCCCGTCGGCCCGCGTCCCGAAGGCGGCGCCGACGCCGGACGGCAAGACTGCCACAAGAGCCTCGCGCCGCGCCAGATCGTCTTGTGCGGACCGAATTTTGGCGTCCACGTTCCCCCCAGTTGGGGGGATGCGCCCATGAACGGTTTCCTTGTTTCCTGCCGCGCCGCTGCCCTATGATTGCACCCATGGACCACGCCATCGCGTTCGACACACTCGCCTACGCCAACAAGCTCAAGGCCGCCGGCGTTCCGGAGCGGCAGGCCGAGGTTCAGGCCGAGGCGATCGCCGGGCTCGTCAACGAGCAAATGGCGACCAAGCATGACCTTGCCCGGCTGGAGACCAGCCTGCGCCGCGACATGAAGGAGATGGAGACCAGCCTGCGCCGCGACATGAAGGAGCTCGAGATGCGCCTCACGATCCGTCTCGGCGCCATGATGGTCGTTGCAGTGAGCGCGGTCGCCACGCTCGTCAAGCTGTTGTAGGCCGAGCGGTGCGGGCAAGAATTCATGGAGTCTTGCCCGCATCCACCATCCCGGCTCGACCCGCGATCACGACCACGACGACGTGATAGGAAAGGGGCGTGAGGTCGTCCACGTCCACGTCCACGTCCACGAGGAAGTGGAGGTGGGCGAGGCTGCCGGTTGCGGGAGTCATGGGCTGCTTGGCGCTCGTGGGGGGAGGCGTGGCGGCCGTCGAGATCGCTTCGCGGGTCGTGGATCTGCCGCCGGAGCTGGAGGAGGGGGCGAGGGACGGGTCGATCCGGATCGTGGACCGGCGGGGCGAGCTTCTGCGCGAGGTGCGGTCGGGGCGGGAGACGAGGTCCAGGTGGGCGTCGCTGGAGCGGATCTCGGGGCACGTCGTCGCCGCGATCGTCGCCGCCGAGGATCGGCGGTTCCGCGGGCACGGCGGCGTGGACGCGATCGCCGCGGCGCGCGCCGTCGCGCAGAACGTCGCGGCCCGTTCGGTCGTCTCCGGCGCATCCACGATCACGATGCAGCTCGCCAGGATCCTGCGCGGCGGTCCCAGGACGATCCGCAACAAGTTCACGGAGGCGGCGCTGGCGTGGCGGATCGAGCGTTCGCTGTCGAAGGACCGCATCATGGAGGAGTACCTGAACCGCGCGCCGTTCGGGAACGGCATCGAGGGGATCGACGCCGCGGCGTGGGGGTACTTCCGCAAGGGCGCCGCCGACCTGTCGCTCGGCGAGGCCGCCGCGCTGGCAGCGATCCCGCGCTCGCCCGGATTGTACGACCCGTACCGCAACCCGCGGAACCTGCGGGCCCGGCGCGACCGGATCCTCGACCGGATGGCGAAATCCGGGGCGATCGATGCGGCCCGGCACGCACGGGCGAAGGCCGAGCCGATCGCGATCCGGCCGCCGCTGCGGCGCTTCGAGGCGCCGCACTTCGTCCAGTGGCTCATCGCCTCGACCCGATCCGAAATCCGAAATCCGAAATCCGAAATCGCGACGACGCTCGATCTCGATCTCCAGCGGCGGGTGGAGGCGATCGTGGAGCGCACCGTCGCGGATCTGCGTCACCGGGGCCTCTCCGACGCCGCCGTCGTCGTGCTCGACAACCCGACCGGCGGCGTGTTGGCCTACGTCGGCTCGGCCGATTTCTCAGACCCGGTGGACGGCCAGGTCGACGGCGCGCGCGCGCCGCGGCAGCCGGGCAGCGCCGTCAAGCCCCTCACGTACGCGCTCGCCTTCGAGACCGGCCTGACCCCGGCGTCGATCCTCCCCGACGTCCCGTCGCGCTTCCCGACCGCCGCGGGCGACTGGTACGAGCCGCGCAACTACGACAACCGCTTCCACGGCCCGGTGCGCGCCCGCGAGGCGCTCGCCAACAGCTACAACGTACCGGCCGTGCACCTCGCGGCGACGCTGGGGCCCGAGCGCGTCCTTCAGACCTACCGCGCCTTCGGGCTCGACATGCTCGACAAGCCCGCCGACCACTACGGCGTAGCGTTGACGCTCGGCGACGGCGAGGTGACGCTGCTCGCGCTGGCCAACGCCTACGCCGCGCTGGCGCGCGGCGGGCTGCACCTCGACGTCGGGCCGCTGCTCCATCCGTGGGCGGCGGTCGGCGGTCGGCGGGCGGCGGTCGAGGGCATAGGCGCCAACCATCCGTCGCCCCCCGACCCCCGACCGTCGCCCCCCGACCGCCGAATCGTCTCGGCGGCGACCGCGTTCCTGGTGACCGACATCCTGCGCGATCGCCGGGCGCGCATGGCGGCGTTCGGCGAGGCCGAGGCGCTCGACCTCCCGTTCCCGGTCGCGGTCAAGACCGGGACGAGCAAGTCGTACCGGGACAACTGGACGCTCGGCTACACGCCCGAGGTCACCGTCGCCGTGTGGGCGGGGAACTTCTCCGGCGAGCCGATGGGCGGCGTGAGCGGCATCACGGGCGCCGGACCGATCTTCCGCGAGGTGATGCTGGCGGCCGTGGAGGACCGGCGCGGTCGCGGACCTTCGGCGCCCCGACGCGGATGGGTCGAGCCCTCCGGCGTCGCGCGAGTCCGCATCTGTCCGCTGTCGGGCGCCGCACCGGGTCCGCACTGCCCGCATTCGGTGGAGGAGTTCGTCCCGGAGCCGGCGGTCCGGCGAGCCGCGCGGGAGCGGTGCGGCTACCACGTCGCCGTCCGGGTCAACGCGCGCAACGGCCTGCTCGCCGGGCCGGGATGTCCCGCCGAGGAAGTGGTCGAACGGGTTTTCGAGTCGTACGAGCCGCGGTATCTGGCCTGGGCGGCGTCGGCGGGTCGGCCCGTGCCGCCGGCGGACGACTCGCCGTCGTGCCCGGGCGGTCCGGATAAGGACCCGGACGCGGCGCGCGGCGATCGCGGCGGCGCGGACGGGGCCGCGTTGCTGCTGTCGCATCCGCCGGACGGCGCGCGCTTCTCGATCGACCCGGACACGCCGCGCGAACTGCAGACGATCCCGCTCCAGGCGGTGCACGGCGCCGGGGCCCGCGGGCCGCGCCGAGTGCGTTTCTACGTGGACGGCCGGTTCGTCGGCGAGGCCGGCCCGCCGTACCGCGTCCCGTGGCCGCTCGAACCCGGGCGCCACGAGGTGACGGCCCGCGCCGGCCCGCTTGCCGCCCGCCCCGTCGGCATCGTGGTCGACTGATCGCGGTTCGCGGTTCGCGGTTCAACCGCGAACCGTCCACGTCCACGTCCACGTCCACGTCCACGTGTGACAACCGCCACCACTTCTTGAGAAGCGGCGGCGGGCGGCCTATTCTCGGGCCATGTTCCGCGTGGTCGAACATCCCCTGGTGCAACACAAGCTCGGCATCATCCGCGACGCCTCGGCGAGCACGGCGCTGTTCCGCGACGTGACGCGCGAGATCGCCGCCCTGCTGACGTACGAGGCGACGAAGGACCTGGAGACGGTGGAGGCGACGGTCGAGGGGTGGGCCGGGGCGGTGCGCGTGCGGCGCATCCTGGGCAAGAAGGTCGCGGTCGTGCCGATCCTGCGGGCCGGGATCGGGATGCTCCAGGGGGTGCTCGATCTCATCCCGTCCGCCAGGGTGAACGTCGTCGGCATGTACCGGGACGAGGAGTCGCTGCGGCCCGTCGGCTACTACAGCAAGCTCAGCGCCGACATAGCAGACAGGCTGGCCATCGTGCTCGACCCGATGCTGGCCACCGGCCAGTCCCTGTCGGCGACGGTGGAGCTGCTCGAACGCGCCGGCTGCCGGTCGATCCGGGCCCTGTGCCTCGTTGCGGCGCCGGAGGGAATCCGGCTGATCGAGGAGCGTCACCCCGCCGTGGAGGTGCTCGGCGCGGCGCGGGACGAGCGGCTCGACGCGCGCGGGTACATCCTGCCGGGTCTCGGCGACGCCGGGGATCGCCTGTTCGGCACGAAGTGAGGTCGCGATGCGCCGGCTGCTGGGCCTGCTCCTGCCCTTTCTGGCCCGGCTGATCGTGCGGACGCTTCGCGTGCGGTTCGTCGGGGCGGACCCGGCCTCGCTGCCGCACCCGTGCGTGTACGCATTCCTCCATGGGCTTCAGGTGCCGCTGCTGCGGTTTCCGCGGCCGCGGACCGGCGTGCTGTCCAGTCTGAGCGCCGACGGGCGCGTGCAGGCGCGCGTGATGCGCGGCTTCGGGTTCGAGGTGATCGACGGTTCGAGCAGCCGGGGCGGGGCAAGGGCGCTGGCGGGAGCGCTGAGGCTGGTCGGGCGCGGCCTCGACGTGGCGGTCGCGGTGGACGGGCCCCGCGGGCCGCGGGGCGTCGTGAAGCCGGGCGTCGTGTACGTCGCGTCGCGCGCCGGGGCGCCGGTGGTTCCGCTGTCGTCTGCGTGCGCGCGGGCCTGGCGGTCGAGGCGTTCGTGGGACGGCTTCGCGCTTCCCCGGCCGTTCTCCCGCGTGGTCGTTGCGGCCGGCGAGCCGCTTTCCGTGCCGCCCGGCCTGCCCCCGTCCGGCGAGGCGTTCGAGCGCGAGCGCAGGCTCATCGAGGCGCGCCTTGCGACGCTGTCCTCCGAGGCCCTCCAGGCAGTAGTCAGTGGTCAGTGATCAGTGGTCAGTGGTCAGTGGTCAGTGGTCAGTCGTGGGTGGTCGGTGCTCGGTGTTCGGCAAGTCAGATCGGCGCCCAAGAACTGACCACTGACCACTGGCCACTGGCCACTGGCCACTGGCCACTGGCCACTGGCCTTTTCCCCATTGCGCGCGACTTCCGGCGGGACTAGATTCCCGCGCGGCGATGGCGGGGGTAGACGAAGCGTTGAGGCGTCCGATGCCGAGCGAAGGGTCCGGTCCATGTCCGCCACGAGCGCCTCCGGCGGCCACACGCAGTTCTTCGTCTACCTGTCCAGGTTGCTCGGCAGGAAGGTGGCCCTTCCCCAGCCGAACGTCTCCGGCAAGCTCGTAGATCTGATCGCGGTTGAGAAACCGCCCTATCCGATGATCACGGCGCTGCTCGTCCGCGCCCGGGCCGGCGTGGTGCGGGTCGACGTCGCCGGCTTGGCGCCGGGGGCGATCGCGCTCTCGCGGCGGATCGACGCCGGCGCCGCTGGCGCCGGGCCCGCCGGCGAGTTGATCCTGCAGCCGCAGGAGTTCCGGGTGCGGACTCTTCTTCTCGACAAGCAGGTCGTTGACGTCAAGGGCGCCAAGGTGGTGCGGGTGAACGACGTGCATCTCCTGGTCGACTCGCGCGGCATCTACGTCGTCCACGTCGACGTCGGCTTCCGCGGTCTTCTGCGCCGGCTCGGCATCGAGGCCGCGGCGACGAGCCTGGCGACGCTGCTGCGCCGGAACGTGCGCGACGATCTCATCTCGTGGAAGCACATCCATCCGGTGACGACCGCCGCCGCCGCCGGATCGTCCCGTGTGCGCCTCGACGTCGGCGGCCAGGCGCTGCGGGACCTTCATCCGGGAGAGATGGCCGACATCCTGGAGGACCTCGACCGCGAGGCGCGGGTGGCGGTGGTCAGTCGGATGCCGGCGGACGCCGCCGCGGAGGCGCTCGAGGAGACCGACGAGGCGGTGCAGAAGTCGGTCCTGGAGGGGCTGGCTCCGGAGGTGGCGGCCGACATCGTGGAGGAGATGGAGCCCGCCGAGGCCGCCGATGCGATCGCGGCGCTGCCGCAGGAGCAGGCCGAGCGGATCATGCGGCACGTGGAGGAGGAGGAGGCCGACGACATCCGCCGGTTGTCGTCGTACGAGGAGGGCACGGCCGGCGCGCTGATGACGACCGATTTCATCGCCCTGCGTCCCGAGGCCACCGTGGCCGACGCCGCGGCCGAGCTGCGGCGGCAGGCGGGGGAGATCGACGCCATCTACTACGTCTACCTCACCGACGACGGCGGCGCCCTGCGCGGCGTCGTCTCGATCAGGCAGATCGTCACCGAGGATCACGGGCGGCGGCTCGGGGAGCTGGCCGAGGAGCGTCTGGTGGTGCTGCACGCCGACAGCCCGGTGCGCGAGGTCGCGCAGCTCTTCGAGAAGTACGGTTTCCTGTTCATTCCGGTCGTGGAACGTCCCGCGGCGGGCGGCGCCGGCCGCGGCAAAATGCTCGGCCTCGTGTCGCTCCAGCACGCCCTCGACGAGATCGGGGGCCACTTCCGCCGGGAGGAGTAGCGCCGTGGGGCGCCTTCGCCGGTTGGTGCGCACCCGGCTGCGCCGTTTGGCGCTGTTCTTCGCCGTCCTGGGCCCCGGCGTCATCACGATGAACGTCGACAACGATGCCGGCGGCATCGCGACGTACTCGCAGGCCGGCGCCCACTTCGGCCTCGCCACGCTCTGGGCCATGCCTCTGATCATGGTCGTGCTGATCATGGTCCAGGAGATGGTGAACCGCATGGGCGTGGTCACGGGTCAGGGCCTGGCGGACCTGATCCGCGAGCGGTTCGGCGTGCGGACGACGTTCGTCCTGATGTCCGCGCTGCTGCTGACCAACCTGGGGAACATCCTGGCGGAGTTCGCCGGCATCGCGGCGGCGATGGAGATCTTCGGAATCTCGCGCTTCGTCGCCGTCCCGCTCGCGGCCTTCGCCGTCTGGATGCTGGTCCTGCGCTGGCGCTACCGGGCCGTCGAGAGGGTCTTCCTCGTCGCGTGCCTGTTCTACGTGGCCTACGTGATCTCCGGGATCCGGGTCTGGCCGGGGACGGGCGAGGTGGCCGCCGCCCTGGCGAGTCCCTCGATGCCGGCCGATCCCGCGTACCTGGTGATGATCATCGGTCTGGTCGGGACGACGATCGCCCCGTGGATGCAGTTCTACCAGCAGGCCGCGGTGGTGGAGAAGGGGATCTCGCCGACCGATTACCGGCTGAGCGCATGGGACACGATCATCGGGGGCGTGATCGTGACGGTGGTCGCGATGTTCATCGTGATCACGTGTTCCGAGACGTTGTTCCGGGCCGGCGTGCGGATCGAGACGGCGGGCGACGCGGCCAGGGCGCTGGAGCCGGTGGCCGGGCTGCAGGCCGCCTACCTGTTCGCGTTCGGCCTTCTGACCGCCTCGCTGTTCGCGGCTTCGGTCCTGCCGCTGTCGACATCGTACACGCTGTGCGAGGCGTTCGGGTGGGAGTCCGGCGTCGACCGCACGTGGAGGCAGGCGCCGCAGTTCTACGGCCTCTACTCGGTGCTGGTCTTCGGCGGCGCCGCGGCCGTGATGGTCCCCGGTCTGCCGCTGGTGGACGTCATGTACTACTCGCAGGTCGTCAACGGCGTGCTGCTGCCGTTCGTGCTCGTGTTCATCCTGCGTCTGGCAAGCGACCCGGCCGTCATGGGCGATCGCGTCAACGGTCCGATCTACAACACCGTCTGCTGGGTCTTCGTCGCCGCCGTCGTCGCGCTCTGCCTCGCGTCGCTCGGCCTGGGGACGGCCGGGTAGCCCCGTCTGCGCCCTCGGGATCGCCGGGCTGGACATCCGATCGTCCCGCGCGATGCCGCGATGGACGCGCATCCGAGCCGAAGTTTGGTGTCCACGTTTGGCGGCCTGCCTGCCGGCAGGCAGGCGGGCCACTCGCGGAGGCTTGGGGATCGGGGCGGCGGTCGCGGTGCGACGGACCTTCTTGAAGGATGTAGGGGCGCCACGCAGCGCGCGGCGCGCGACCGCGAAGCGGGTCGGCGCACCAGGTCAACGCGCCGCGCGCAAGTGCGCCCGCGGGCACACTCCCACCGCCGGGGTGAACTCGCGGGCGCGCGG
>CAMTWF010000141.1:0-5799 GCA_947085355.1 uncultured delta proteobacterium | reverse complement strand
GGGGGATGCTTGGCCGGTGCTGCTCGAAGGGCTGCAACTCGACCGGCTCTTCACGGTGCGAGCGGCGCAGGACCGGCGGCTGTCGGGCGCCAACGACGGGCCGCGGCGACGTCTGTGGGAACAGGTCGAGAACCAGCCCTCACCCACGAGCACCGGGAGGAGATGTGATCAATGGCGAGCCCCTTCGGGCCGTGCTACATCAGTCGGGGCTGGGACGTCACGAGCGACCCGATGCCGGCGCTGGTCACCGTCGTCGTGACCCGGCGACTTCCCACGGTCGAGATCGCGGCCGGAGTCGCCATGGTCGACCGGACGTGCATGGGGGTGAAGAACGGGTTCGTCGCGCGCCCTCTCCGGCCGGGGGAACTCGAGCGCGTGCTGCCGGCCAGGATCGGCCTGCCCCACGGCGGGATGGTGCGTTGCGATCTGCTCGTCGCGCAGTCCGTGGTCTACCACGCGATCGACTACGCGCGTCGCCTCTCCTTCGAGCCGCACCCGGACTTCCCGGAGCGCCTTTTCGGCCCGCGGCCCGCGGAGTTGATCGAGACGCCGCTGTGCAACGTGGCCAAGCCGCAATGCCTGTCGGGGCCCGACGACGACGTCCCCGCGGTGCTCGCGCGTCTCGACGCGACGGTCGGCCAAGGGAACTACGATTTCACGGTCATGCTAGGCCAGTCCCCCGCCGCCCGTGAGATGGGCGTGCTCTCGGTGGGCGGGGATGCATGGGACGAGGACGGCGCCGAGGACGCGGACGAAGAGGAAGACCGGTAGCATCCGCGGACCCCCCTACGGGCAGGAAAGGACGGCGGATCGTACTCCTCCGAGCGGCACGCCGGCGGGGCCGAGCCACCGGCGCGGATGGACCAGGCCGGAGCGGAAGACGGCGATCGCGCGCAGCGACCCGCCGGACGCCACCAGGACGGTCCCGCCCTCCGGCAGCGCGCCGCCGGACGGGTCGGGCTCGACGGGCCGGCCGTGCGACAGGGTCTCCAGCGCGCCCGCGTCCGCATCGATCGCCGGACACGGCAGGCGACCACGCAGGTCGGCGAGGAACCCGGGACGCTCCGCCGCGCCGGCCCGCTCCAACAGGTCGAGCGTCACGGCGTCCTCCACCCGGAAAGGACCGGAGCGCGTCCGGCGCAGCGCGGCGGCGTGAGCCCCGCAGCCGACCGCCTCCCCAAGGTCGGCCACGAGTTGGCGGACGTACGTGCCGGGGCCGCACACGACCTCGATCGTGACGCGCGGCGGCGCGGCCTCCACGATCCGGATCGAGGCGATCTCGACATCCTTCTCGGTCGGCGGCGCCCCGCGCCCGTCGCGGACCAGATCGCAGCGGCGGACGCCGGCCACCTTCGCCGCGCTGTAGGCCGGGACGGCTTGGCGGATGCATCCCGTCATGGCCGGGATCGCCGCGGCCAGCAAGTCGATCGCGTCGGCGGGGACCGGACGCCGCGACACGATCTCCCCGTCGCGGTCGAGCGTGTCGGTGGCGATCCCGAGTGCGATCTCGGCCAGGTATGTCTTGGCTCCGCCTTCGAGCAGCGGCGCCAACCGGGTGGCCTCGTCGAGCATGACCGGCAGGACTCCGGTGGCGAACGGGTCGAGCGTTCCGAGGTGGCCGGCCGCGCGGGCGCCGAAGAGCCGCTGGACGCGGCGCGTCGCGCGGTTGGAAGTGACGTCGGCGGGCTTGTCGAGGACGACGATCCCGGCGGTCGCGGTGCTAGCGGGCATCGGATCCGGCGGCGTCGGCAGGGGCCGCGAGGCCGGCCGCCGCGATCGCGCGCACCGCGTCGGCGACGATCGCCGCCGCCGCCTGCTCCAGCGACGCATCGACGGTGCAGCCGGCGGCGTTGTGGTGGCCGCCGCCGCCGTGCAGCGCCGCGATCGCCGCCACGTCGATCCGCCCGCGCGACCGCAGCGACACGCGCGTCTTCCCCTCCTCGTTGCGCCGCACCTGGATCGCCACCTCGACGCCGCGCACCGCCCGCGCGAAGTTGACCACGTTCTCGAGGTGCTCGGTCCCCAGCCCGAGGCGCTCCAGCAGGCCCGGCGGCACCGTGAGGACCGCGACCCTGCCGGCGTCGTGGAGCCCGAGCGTCCCGAGCACCGCGGCCAGCATCTCGATCCGTGCGGCCGGGTACCCCTCGTCCACGGCGTAGGCGACCTCCCAGGGCGACACGCCGGCTTCGAGCAGGCGGGCCGCCAGCCGCAGCGCCTCCGGCGTCGTCTCCGGGTAGCGGAAGAAGCCGGTGTCGGTCACCAGGCTGACGTAGACGGCCTCGGCCAGCGGCCGGTCCAGGTCGTGCCCGAGCGCCTCGGCGATGCGCAGCACGATCTGGCCGACGCAGGCCGCACGCTCGACCAGCGTCCAGTCGCCGAACCGGTTCCGGACCACGTGGTGGTCCACGACGAGCAGCCCGCGGTACGCCCGCGGCCCGGGCCACTGCCGCGGCAGGACGCGCGGATCGCCGCAGTCCAGCGCCACTGCGAGATCGAACGGCGCGGCGCCGGCCGCAACCTCCCGCACGACGTCCGCGGCGCCGTGCAGGAACCGGAACGCATCGGGAACGCCGTCCGGGAAGAAGCAGGCGACCTCGGCGCCGCGGCGCCGCAGCACGTGGGCGAGCCCGAGGACCGATCCGACGCAGTCGCCGTCGGGGTTCCGGTGGCCCGTCAGGATCACGGTTCGCGCCCGCGCGAGGATCGCAGCCGCCTCGGGCGCATCGACGTCCCGCGGCCCGGCCGTTCCCGAAGCATCCATCAACGTCCGTCCCTTTCCTCGCCGTCCTCGCCGCCGAGCCCGAGCCCATCGAGGATCTCGCCCACCCGGATCCCCGCCTCGGCCCCCTCGTCGTACTCGAACTTCAGCCGGGGCATGTACCGCATCGAGAGGTTCCGGCCGACGCGGCGCTGCACCATCGGCAGGATCAGGCGCAGGCGGCGCTCGACATCCGATCGCACCGCCGCGCCGGTAAGGAACCTCGCGGCTTTGCCGCGAGGTTCCGCGGGGGTCCGGGGGGCGGTGAGGCGCCCGGCGCCGAACAGCCCCCGGCGCACATGAACATGACGGTGGCGTGGCGCAGGTCGCCGCTGACCCTGACCCTCGTCACGGTGACGGCCCGCAGCGCCGGATCGCGGGCATCTTCCAGCAGCGCCGAGGCCACCTCGCGCCGGATCAGCCCGGCCACCCGGAGCGTCCGGTCCGAACCCTTCACGTCACTCTTCCCCGGCTTCCACGTCGAAGCGCTCCTGGAGCGCCCCGAGATCGAACGAGGCGCCGGCCGCATCGAGCGAGAGCGACTCGGGTCCAAGCAGGCCGCGCTCGGCGGAGGCGACCGGAGCGTCGGTGATTCCGCCGATCGCGCGGACCGCGGCGTCGACGACCGATTGCGCGAACGCCGCCTCGTTGCCGACGGCGGCGATGCCGATCACCGCCACCTGCCACTTGTCCTGCATGTCCACCTCGCCGATCGCCACCGGGTGCCTGGCGCGGACCCGCTCGATCACGCGGCGCAGGACGTGGCGCTTGCCCTTGAGCGAGTGGTTCCCGGGCAGCATCAGCCGAACGCGCGCCAGCGCGACGTACATGGCCCGCGCTTAGGGCAGTTGACAGTCGACAGTCAAGAGTTGAGCTAGTACACCACGACCGTGATCTGCTCGAGGTTCAGGCCCGCGGGGGCCGCGTAGGACGTGAAGCTGCCGAGGCCGAACGACACGAGGCCGAACCTGTCGGCGGCGGAGATCGCGTGCGTGCCTCCGGCAACCGGCACGATGCCGACCTCCCGGCCGGCGATCGGGCTCCACGCCGCCGACACCGGGGCGCCGTCCAGCGTCAGCGGCAGGCCCGGCGGGCGCACGATCAGCACGTACGACTGGCCGTTCGTCCCCGGATTGTACGACGTCGGGTTGATGAAGATGTAGTCCGGCCGGTACTGCTCGCCGGGGACCAGGACCGTCATCGCCGGATCGCCGCGTTCCGACACCGGGTTCGGGTAGTACTGGCCCAGAATGTACTGTCCCACCATGATTGCCCTGGAGCCCGCCACGCTGAACGGCTCGGTCGCGATGAACTGCAGCCACTCACCCGCGGCCAGCGTGCCGCCCGAGACGCCGGCTTGCGGCGGATCGACGATGACCTCGGTGTCGTCGAACGCCGCGACGACGCGAACGAGATTGTGGTCGCTCCTAGCCGGATCCGACATCGGCGCGCCGGCAAATGCCGTCCCCCAGCTCTGGATCGGCGCGAGCTGCTCCTCCAGGTGGTCGCACGCCTGCGCGAACGTCGGCACGTACGCGCACGTGTGGCCGCCGAAGACCGCCACCGGCTGGTCCGCCCGGATCCGGCTCCCGGTCAGGTCGAAGTCGCGCTCGGCGCACGTGTCGAACTGGTCGCATATGCCGAACGTGCACTCCTCGACCCGGTTGAACCCCGGCCGGCCAGGAACGCAGTCGGGCGGCAGCGCCGCCATCACGTGCGCCACCTCGCCCCGCGCCAGCGTGAACGAGATCGTCCCGCCGCCCGGCGTCGCCCCGAAGCGGCCGGGGGCCTCCTCGGCGTTGCCGGCGAGGAGGATCTCGACGTGCGTCGGGTCGGCGGAGATGCCGACGACCGCCACGTACCCCGGAAACCGCAGCACCGTGCGGTCCGGGAAGGGACCGCTGGTGCCGCGCGTGTTGGAAAGCGGCATGTAGCTGAGGCCGACGTAGTCGCCCGTGAGAACGTGGACCGGGAAGAGCAGCGACGCGTCGTTCGTGTAGGAGAAGGACCCTCCCGAGCTGTACTCGAACGGGTTGAACTGGGAGACCGTGACCGGCAGGTCGGACATGAGGCGGTACGCCCCGTCCGCGACGACGAGGCTGCGCCAGTCGTTGAGCGCCACGGCAAACGACTGGCCGTCGATCCAGGGCAGGGCGATCTCGCTCAAACCGGCCGGTGGAACCGTGACCGACCGCACCTCCGCGTCCCCGCGGAAGACCCGCACGCGCGCGGCCGACGCATTCGGGTTCGCCACGACGACCCGGTAGTCGAAGGCCGTGGGGTCGAGCTCCCGCGTGTTGGCCAGGGCCACGGGCCAGTACTCGCAGCCCACGTAGGAGTTCGTCGACTCGGCCTCGCCGCACGGATCGGCGCAGAAACCGTCGGCGCCGCAGACCGATCCCCACTCGGCGCAGTCGCGCCCGCGGACCCAGCGGTCGCCGTCCGCCGGACAGGACAGCGACACGCTGCCCTCGCACCGGCGCGAGCCCGGCCTGCACAGCACGCACCCGAGCCGCGCGTCGCACTCCGACGGGCAGACCGTCTCCTCGGTGCGGGACCGCCCGTCCGGACCGCAGCGGTAGTACGTCCTGCCGAAGCAGGCCCATTCGCCGGGTGTGCAGGCGAACGGCGCGTCGGGCGAAGCGTCGCCGTCGACCCCGCCGTCGTCGCGCCCGTCGGCGTCGGGACGGCCGACGTCGCCCGGGGAGTCGCCCGAATCCGGGGCGCAGGCGGCGCCCAGCACGACGGCCGGCAGCACGCTCAGCCACAATCGATCGATGCAACGCATGTCCGGACCTCCTCGCGGCTCTCCGGCGTCGTCTCCCCCACCCTCCGCCGCGCCGGCCCCGCAACAGGCAATGTGACTCCGCGGCGGGCCGTTTTCAAGGGCGCCAGGACGCCCCTGTAACGAGCACTGAAGATGTCCGGGTCATAAGCACTTAAAGATGTCCTGTTTGGCCGGCTGCCTGGTAGGTGGCCTGGATGAGCAGCATCGAGACGCAGGTGGCCCGAAAGGCGAGGGAGATGACGAGGACGGAGAT
>CAMTWF010000140.1:0-12538 GCA_947085355.1 uncultured delta proteobacterium | reverse complement strand
GTCTCGTACACTCTTTCCCTACACGACGCTCTTCCGATCTGTTCGGCGCGCCGGACGCGGGCGAGCAGCTCGGGGAGCGCCTCGCGCCCGACGAGGCGCCGCGCCGCCTCGTCGGGTGCTCCGCCCGGCTCTTCCTGCGGCAGCGACAGGCGGCCGTCGGGAAGGACCTCGAAGTAGGTCGAGACGAGCGGCTCGCTGGACACGGCCAGCGGGCTGGTCTGCAGGACGAACTGGGCGGCCAGCGCGTCGGGCGGGGAGTAGAAGTGCTGATAGAGGTAGAACGGCCGGCGCGACTCGCGCTCGGCCAGCGCCGCGATGCGGGCGGCGAAGCGCCGGGTCGTCTCCCCCGCCGCCTCGCGCGCCTCGACGCGGATCGTCTCGAGCCGCGCTTCGCGGGCGGCGCGGCGGCCTAGCCAGGCGGATCCGGCGAGGAGGCCGGCGGCGGCGAGGATGGCCGCGGCGAGGCCGAGCAGCGGGATGCGGCCGGTCATCGTCCCTCGGCGCGGGCCGGGCGGGAAGCGCGGGGCGTCATGCGGGCCTCGCGCGGTAGCCCTTGCCGCGCGCGGTCTGGACGGCGTCGGGGCCGATCTTCTTCCGCAGCTTGACGATGTGGATGTCGGCGGTGCGGCTCTGCACGCCGGGGGCGTAGCCCCAGACGGCCTGGAGCAGCTCGTCGCGCGTGACGACGCGGTCGGCGCGCTCGTGGAGGTAGCAGAGGATGTCGACCTCGCGGTCGGTGAGCGGGTGCGACGCGCCGGCGCGGCGGGCCACGCGCTTGCCGAGATCTATGTCCGCGCCGCGCAGGCGGAGGGTGGCGGGGCGGGCGGCGTGGCCGCGCGCGCGGCGCAGCAGGGCCTCGACGCGGGCGAGCAGTTCCTTGAGGCCGAACGGCTTCGTCAGGTAGTCGTCCGCGCCGGCTTCCAGCCCGCGCACCTTGTCGTCCTCGGCGTCCTTGGCGGTGAGCATGAGGATCGGCGTGCCGACGCCCAGCTCGCGCAGGCGGGCGCAGGCGGTGAAGCCGTCGAGCCGCGGGAGCATCACGTCCAGCACGATGAGGTCCCAGCCGCCGCCCTTGGCTTCGCGCACCGCCGCCTCGCCGTCGGCAACGCCGACGGCGGCGTACTCGCGGTGGCGCAGGGCGTCGACGAGCCCCCGGCGGATCAGATCCTCGTCCTCCACCACCAGGATGCGTCCCTTGCCGCTGCTCATCGCCTGCTCGCGCCTCCTCCGGCGCCGGGGGTCCCGCATCCCCCGCGGGTCCGCGCCCGCCCGGTCCACCGGGGGCAGCCCGCTCTATTATGCGGCCGCTGCCCCCGCGGCGATTGAAAAAGATCGGTGTGTCCCACTTGACCCGCTGGGGCCACCCTTCTCCGCGTCCACCAGAATGCGGCGACGGCCCGCCCGAGCCGGTGTTCGAGGTCGCTCATGCGGCGGCTCCGTTTCGCGGCGGCAACGTGTAGTGCTGCGCGCGCCCCGCGCTACGCCTTGCGCTACAGTCGCGGGGGTGAACGGCATGCGTGCTATACAGCCGCGCAGAAGTTCTCGGACGTGCCGCGCCGGCGACCACCAGCGGGAGCTGGAGGTTGGCACGCATGGGGCGCGGTCAAGCGCGACCCATCGTTGTGTGCGGGCCGGAAAAGGCGCTCCAACCGTCCTGCGCGGTCGAACTACGACCAAGAAAGGGCGGCCGAGGCGCGCCGGCCGTTTGCGGCGGCGGGTCCGACCGGCAGGCCGGCCGGGGCGGTCTGGAAGTCGAGCAGGCGCAGGGGGAAGCGGCCGAGGCCGAACTGGACGTACGAGCGGAATCCCGCGCCATCGCCGCCGATCTGGAACGGCATCGGTTCCTCCGCGTGCAGGCTGATCCTCTCGACCATGAAGTCGTTGATTCCCTCGGAGAAGTACTCCCCGCGCCAGATCAGGTGGAGGCTGGACAGGACCTCGAATACGCCGATCGAGCTGACGCGGAAGTGCATCCGGTCGTCGCGGACATAGGCGAACGGGAAGAGCCGGAAGTGGTATCCGAAGCCGTCGAGCCTGGAGACGGACGCGATGATCGCGGGGCCGCGGTAGAGCGTCTCGCCGCGGAGGATCATCGGTCCGACGCGGCGGCCGTCCGGTCCGACGCGCCACGCCGGGGCCCCCTCGTTGACGGCCGTGACGATCGGCAGCTTGCGCACCACCACCTGGGGTATCGTCATGCCTCCGATCGCGACGGCGTAGCCGAGCGGTCCCGTAACGTGCTTCTCGAACGCCGTGTCGCGGCTGCGATCCTTGATCAGGTTGTAGTTGTTGAGGATCCTGGCGTCCAGCCCGACGCCCGTGAACGGCGCGATCCGACCCTCCACCTCGATGAAACGCATCTCGCGCGTCCCGGCCGTGTACCGGGCCTTCCAGTAGTCGGAGGTGAGACCCTCCTCCGTCGGCTCGCCGGCGCCGAGCAACCCGGCCAGGGAGTTGCCGGTGCCGAGCTTGAGAACGCCGATGGCGGGCATCTCGTCCCATGCGCCGGGCCGGTTCCCGAGCAGATCGGCGGCCGTCGAGACGAACTGGACCAGCGTCCCGTCGCCGCCGCCCGTCAGCACGGCGTCGTAGCGCGCCTCGATGATTCGCCGGACGATCGCCCGGGACTGCTCGATGCTGGACGAGACGAAGAGGTTGTCGGGAGGAACCACCGAACTCACGAGCCGGATCACCCGGTCGGTGACGGCCCGTGCATTGGCGTTCACGACGACGGCCACCTTGCGGGGAGAGACGGCCATGGCTCCATCGATGACGTGCAAGCCGCGTTCCCGGCCGGTCCCCGCCGGGAACGCCGTGGTTCCGGCGGCATGCAGGGCCGCGGATCCCGCGCGGTGCGTGGCGCCGGCTCCGCAAGTGCGTAGGCCGCTACACGGCCCGCCCGGCGCGCCGGCCGAGGGGCTTGGCGGGGGGCGGCTCGCCGAGCAGGCCGCGCAGCCGCCGGAGGTTCTCCCGGTACCCTCGGTCATCGTCGCGCGGCGGGATTTCAAGCACCGCCGGATGCGACGCGAATCGCTCGTCGGCCAGGAGCCTGCGGAACGGTTCCAGTCCGATCGCCCCGTCGCCGATCCACTCGTGTCGGTCGATCCGCGAGCCGGCCTCGCGCCTGGAGTCGTTCAGATGGAACGCCAGCACGCGGTCCAGCCCGACCGTTCCGTCGAGGCGTCCCATGACGTCGGCGTAGCCGCGCGCCGTGGTCCAGTCGTACCCGGCGGCGTAGACGTGGCACGTGTCGAAGCAGACGGCGAGGCGCCGCCCGTTCAGCGATCGCTCGATGATGCCCGCGAGGTGCTCGAACGTGTGCCCGACGCTGCGCCCCTGCCCGGCAGTCGTCTCGAGCAGGACCCTGACGGGCGACTCGCCGGCGGCGTCGGCCGAAGCGTAGGCCGTGTCGATGCCTTCGGCGACCTGTCGCACCCCGATGTCCTCGCCCTGGCCGCGGTGCGAGCCGGGGTGCAGGACGAGGTACGGAATGCCGAGGACGGCGCAGCGGGACAACTCGGCCGCGAGCGACTCGATCGACTTCGTCCGGATGGCCGGGTCGTCGGAGCACAGGTTCACCAGGTAGCTCGCATGGCTGATGACCGGCCCCAGGCCGAGCCCGGCGACGCCGCGGCGGAAGGGGCGGGCCCGGTCCTCCGTGACGACCGACTCGCGCCACTGGTTCGAGGACTTGGTGAAGATCTGGAGGGCCTCGCAGCCGTCCTCTTCGGCGAGGCGGATCGCCGTCTCGAAGCCCCCGGAGATCGACTGGTGCGCGCCCAGCCTCACGGCATCACCTCGCGTAACCGTTCCCGTTCCCGTTCCAACCTCCCCGTGAACCGCGAACCGTACTCACAGCCCCAGCCGCCGGCTGGTCGTCCGCGCCGCCTCGTCGGCCGCGCACAGCGACGCTTCCAGGTCGGTCCGGATCGCGCCTCGAACCCGTTCGACCAGCTCGCCGAACGGCACGCGCTCGTCGTTCTTCTCGCCGCGCCGCCGCAACTCCGCCCACCCCTGGGCCGCCCCCTTCTTGCCGATCACGACCCGGAAAGGCAGTCCGAGGAGGTCCGCGTCCTTGAACTTGACGCCGGGACGCTCGGCCCGGTCGTCGAACAGCACGTCGATCCCGGCGTCCACCAGGGAGCGGTACGTCTCGGACGCCATGGCGTCGACGTCGGGGTCGCCCCCGAGGGACAGCAGCGCGACTTCGTACGGCGCGATCGGCACGGGCCATCGGATGCCGTCCTCGTCGTGGTGCTGCTCGACGGCCGCGGCGACGAGGCGCGAGACGCCGATGCCGTAGCAGCCCATCACGATCGGTCGTTCCAGCCCGTCCTCCCCGAGGTACGTGGCGCCCATCTTCCCGGAGTAGTGCGTGCCGAGCACGAACGTGTGTCCGGCCTCGATGCCGTTGAACAGGCGGAGCGCACCGCCGCAGCGGGGACACGCATCGCCGGCGCGCACGCGCCGCAGGTCGTGGTACTCGGCCCGGAAGTCGCGGTCCGGGACGACGTGCACGAGGTGCCGGTCGGCCTCGTTGGCCCCGGTCACGCCGTCTCGGACGTCGGCGACGTGCATGTCGGCCAGGATGCGGCACGTCAGGCCGACCGGCCCGGCGAAACCGACGGGCGCCCCGGTGATGCGCCGCACCTCGGCGTCCCCGGCGAGGAACACCTCGCCGGCGCCGACCGCCCTGGCCAGCTTGGCCTCGTTCACGTCGTCGTCGCCGCGCAGCAGCACCGCGGCGGCCTGGTCGGCCCAGACGTAGATCAGCGTCTTGACGAGATTCGCCTTCGGGACTTCCAGGAAGGCCGACACCTCGTCGATCGTTCGTCGTCCCGGCGTGTCCACCGCGCGCGGCGGCGGCACGTCGGCGGGTGCTTCGACCGTGCCGGCGGGCGGATCGGCGCGGCGCCCTCCGGCCGTCTCGACGTTGGCGGCGTAGTCGCAGCTCCCGCACGCCACGATTGCGTCCTCCCCGGCGTCGGACAGGATCTGGAACTCGTGGCTGGATGTCCCTCCCATCGCCCCGGTGTCGGCCTCGACCGCGCGGAAGTCGAACCCCAGGCGGGCGAAGATCCTCGCATAGGCGACCACCATGGCGCGGTACGAGTCCATGACGGCCTTCTCGTTCACGTCGAAGGAGTAGGCGTCCTTCATCACGAACTCGCGGCAGCGGATCAGGCCGGCCCGTGGCCGCGGCTCGTCCCGGAACTTCGTCTGGATCTGGTAGAGGTTCTTCGGCATGTCGCGGTACGAGCGGATCTCGCGGCGCGCGATGTCGGTGACGACCTCCTCGTGCGTGGGGCCGATGCAGTAGTCGCCGCCCTTGCGGTCCTTGAGGCGCAGGAGCTGCGGGCCGAACGAGTCCCAGCGGCCGGTCTCCTTCCAGAGATCGGCCGGAAGCACCGCCGGCATCAGGATCTCGAGCGCCCCGGCCCGGTCCATCTCCTCGCGGACGACGGCCGCGATCCGGCGGAGCACGCGCAGCCCGAGCGGCAGGTACTCGTAGATTCCCGAGGCGACGCGCCGCACGAAACCGGCGCGAAGCAGCAGCGCATGGCTCGTCATGACCGCATCGGCCGGGGCCTCCTTGAGCGTCGGTATGAATGATCGCGAATAGAGCATCCGTTCCTCCGGGGCGCCTACTTACCGCTCTGTTCCGCTCATGTCGAGCTTCTACGTTCCTTCGTACCGCGCCGCACAAGTTCGGGACCACCTCGTGGTCGTGGTCGCCCCTGCGCCCCTGCCCGACATCGGCGGCATCCCGAGCCCCGACCGCAACCACCGGTACGATGGCGTCGATCACGACCACGAACCCGGGTGGTCACGAACTCCCGGGGGGCTGTACCAAGAGCGTGCGATCGCGGCCGTCGCGCGCGGCGAGCCGCAGGCACAGGGCCAAGAGATCCGATGCCTCCCGGATTCGCCGAGACACCGCCTCGGGGGAAAGGCCCACCTTGGTGTCCAGTCCGGCGTCCATGGCGAGGCTGGAGGCCGCACCGGCCGCGCGGATGCGAGCCGACACGGCTTCGGCGGACATGTCGACCCCGCTCATCGATCAAGGTCCTCCAGACGCTCGATGTCGAACAGATCCTGTGGTCGATTCGATGCAGCCTTCATCTTGATGAGTGCCTCCCGCGAGACCACGCTCACCGCGCCGGCGGCGGTCATCACCCGCCGGCGACTCCTCCAGGCGGGTTCCAGGTTCTCATTCACGATCAACAGGTCCAGCGTCAACACGTCCTGCCCGGACACCTTGCTGGTCCGCCTGATCTCCATCATGTCCCGGAACTTCATGGGCGCCGCCTCGAAGCGGAAGCCGCAGGAGCGAGCGATCTCGAGAACCGTGTCGACGTCCTCCAGACGGACCAGCAGGTCGATATCCTTGGTGGCGCGGGCGCGGCCCCCCAGATGGCGACGGCCAGAGCGCCAACCACCGCGTACTCCACGTGCCGCGCCTCCAGCGCGGAGACGACCCCGACGAACTCCTCCTCCAGCGACAGAGCCATCGAAAACACGATACGTCCCTGCACCGAGCCGGTCAACTGCCGGCTGCCATCTGCTGATGCGACCACACGCCGGCCCTTCCTGAAGCCTGTCGGGAAAATCCCGGCGCGGCGTCTCCGCCAACGCACGCCGCCCGGCCGTGGTTTTCGTCGAAGGTGGTGCGCCGCACCGCGGCGCGTGCGGGTCTGAAGCCTGATCCCCCAGCCCCGAGCGCTGGGTAGGCGCGCTTGCTGCTGCCTGCACGGCCGCCGCCGGCTACCCTGGCACGGCGACGGAGGGCAAGTGATCGGACACCGCCGCATCCGGCGCCGCAGCAAGCTGCGGCGCAGGAAAGCGGCGGCAAGCCGCCGCACTGCCAAGGAACTCGCGCGCAAGTGACCGTGATCCTTAGGATCGCGCAAGTTCCATTCCTCGGGGTCCGCCGAAGGCGGATGGGGACCTTCTCCAAAGGTCCGCCCCACGACCACGAACGTGGGTGGTCACGAACTTCTGCGTGGCCGTACTACGGCGCGATCTCGAAGACCCTGACGCCGGATGCGTACGTGTAGGTGGTCCGCGTCGCGCTCCCGCCCGCGGTCGTGCGATGGAAGTACGCCGAGACCACCGGCGTCTCGCCCGAGGGGCCGGCCAGGACCATGTTGGCGTAGAAGCCCGAGAAGTCCTCGTCGTCGACCGTCCGAACGTCCCAGGCGCCCGGGCCGGTCCGGCGGGCCAGCACGAGGGCGCCCTGGGTGGCGTCCTGGTACGAGATCCAGACGACGCCCGCGGGCGACACGCGGATCGTGCTGTCGTCGCCCACGATGGTGCGCCCGCGGCCGGTCGCCGATCGCCCGTCGACCACCTCGCGCACGCCGCCGTCCGGATCGAGGTAGACGAGTTCCTCGCGGATCCCGTCCACGAACGCGACGTGGCGCCGGCCCGCGGAGTCGATCGCGATCGACGGGTACCAGCCGGCGTCCGTGGCCGTCTCCGGCGGCGTGTCCGCGCCGGCGAGCGTCGTGACGGTCCAGGCGCCCGCCGCGAAAGCCGCCTGGCGCAGGTCGCCTCGCGTGCGGTCGTAGTAGACGACCACCGGATCGCCCGCGGGCGTCAGCGCGATCCCGGTGATGATGCCGACGCCCTCGGGGAAGTCGATCGGCGCACCGAAGACCTCGCGGCACGACCCGCCGACGCACGCCTCCCCGGTCGGACAGCCGGAAGCGCCGCAGACGGACTCGGCGTCGGGCGTCGCGCACAAGCGCCCGGAAGCCAGACAGACCCTCGTCTCGCCGCAAAGCGCCTTCCAGCACGGGATGTCGACCGACTCGACCTCGGCGATCTCCCAGGTCTCGTACGCCGCGTCGCTCGACCGCGCCACCTTGACCTTCGAGGTGAACTGCCCGGGCGTACCGGTGCGTTCCTCCACGGCGTTGTACGAGATCGAGAGCCTCCCGTCGGCGCCGATCGCCATGTCGGCGTACCTGCCCGCCTCCCCGGCGTCGTCGATCGGCCGCGGATTCACCCGCCAGCCGCCGGTCTCGCCGACGCCGTACCGGGCCAGCTTCAGCGCGCCGTTGGTCTGGTCGAAGTAGGCGACGACAGGCGCGCCGTCCGTACCGATCACGATGGTCGTGTACTTCCCCACGTCGTCGCCCGGTTCCGAGACTCCGCCGCGCCAGCCGGTCGGATCGCCGGTCGGGGTCGCGCCGGACGGGACGCCATCCACGATCGTCCAGCGCATCTCGCGCGCCGCACGGTCCCACGTTCCCACGACGAGATCCCCGTACGACGATCTGGCGCTTGCGCCCGCCGAGTAGCCGCTCACCCATATCTCGCCGGTCGGGTCGACGGCCACCTCCGAGTGCTGCCCGACGAAGCCCACGAGGAGCGGATCCGGCGGCGGCACCTCGATCTCGACCGGCGCGTCCTCCGGATCGCCGGCCGCATCGTCCTCGGCGTCACCCCGCAGGTCCCTGCCGCTGCCGCAGTCGCAGCCGCCGAACGCGACGACCACGGCGAGAATCGAGGCGGCGACGGCGGCCGCGCGGCTGGTCCGCCGGGTCGCGCCGAGCCGCCGGCGACGACGGCGCAGCGCGGCCGCAAGGCCGGCTAGGCAGAGGCCGAACGCCGCGGCGGGCCCCGGACGGCCTCCGGGCACGGCGCAGCCGCAGCCCGAGCTGCCAGTGTCGGTCGGCCGCCCGCGCAGGCCGGTCTCGGGCTCGACCCTGGACGGATCGTGCACTCGCGGCCCGCGCGCCAGGCCCGGCAACTCCCGGCCGGGGATCCGCGCCACCGCCGGCGTCCGGTCGATGGTCTCCGGGGCGTCCGCAAGGCGCGCCTGGACCTCGACGTAGTGGTCGCCCGTGAAGAGGAACGCCGCGTCGCGGACGGCCAGGCGCGGGTTGCGCGTCCACTTCGACCAGGAACGGCCGTCGACGCGCCACCGGTACTCGACCGCCAGATCGGACGGCGTCGAGAGGTTCGCTCTCGCGGCGAGCACGACGGTCGGGACGAGATCCTTGATCCTGGCGCCGGTCTCGGCGGCCGGCGCCCGATCGATCCGCACGAGTTCGACCTCCGTCTGCACGGGCGACGGGCGGGGCGGAGGCGCGATGGCGAGGTTGCCGTAGAGCGCCAGGAAGTGCTCTCCGGCCTCGGCGACGTGCCGGATGCCGCCCTCGGGAATCTGGAGCACGAACCCGGAGAACTCCGGCAGTTCGATCGGGTCGAACGCCGGGACCATGCCCGCGATCAACTCGATGAGGTCCGCGAAGACCTCGCTGACGTTGTTCGGGGGCCCGATGATGGCGCCGTCGGTCACGACGATGTTCTCGGCCGACAAGGCCCCCAGCGACGGGACGATCGCCCCGGACTCGACGGTCAGGTTGATCGGGGCGGTGAGGTCCATCTGGACCGTCATGATCTTCACGTACCTTTCGAGCATCCAGAGGTAGAAGTCGAGCTGGACGTCGTCGAGGCGCACGGCCAACAGCGGCGAGTCGCGGACCTCGAACCGCGGCGGGAGCTGCGGCCTGATCTCGATTCCCATCGGCGCCGGCTGGTCCCACGTGAGCACCTTCAGGGCCGGGAAGAGGAGGTTCATAAGGCCGGAGTTGAGCTGCTCGACGGCGCCGGTGGTCACCGTGAGGCACAGCGCACCGCTCTCGAACATGCCCGCGCCGATCCGGTTGAGGTACGTCTCGGCGACGCCCACCTTGAGCGCCACCGGAATGGAATCCTCCTGGCATCGTCCGGAGGTATCAACGCACTGGCCGGAATCGGAGCAGGTGAAGCCGGCGCCGCACCCGGTGCCCGCAGGGCACCGGCGGCACGTCATGGCGGTGGAGCCCGACGAGAACTCGGTCGCCCGCGGCACCGGGCCGTACGAGAGCCACGGGGCCGTGTACGTCGCCGGGACGCAGGAGTTGCGCTCGACGGCTTCGAGTCCGCCGTACAGGCCCAGGTTCACGCCGTCGTCGACGCGGGCGTAGCCGCCGGCGGCGTCGACGAACATGATCGGGGCACGCAACGCGGGCGCGTACGCCCCCAGCGACGGGCCCAGATCGGTCTGGCCCTCGATGCCGAGCAGGATCGGGACGCAGTCGCCGTCGGGGTACTCGCAGATGTCGTCGCTGTTGCACGTAGAGCCGGTCGGGCAGCCGGTTGCCGGACACTCCAGGCACGTGAGCGTCCCGATCTCATCCTGGAGCGTTGCGGCGAGCTGGCTTTCGATCAGGCGGACGATCTCTCTCTTCACCCAGTCGAACCCCGCGATGAAGCACGGGACGGTCCCGCACGTGTTGGCGGAGCGAACACGGATGTCGTCGACTTGGATTCCGTCGGCGAGCGTGACCTCGGCGACGTCCAGGTCGGTATAGCCGGTGCGGGAATCGATCGACAGGGTCAGCGTCGCATGGATCGCGTTGGTCGGCGGCGGCTGCCTGCGCGTGTCGAAATCGACGTCGCACCTGCAGTCCTCCCAGCAGACGCAGCCCGCTCCGCGCGCGATCGAGACGGGGATGTTGCTGGTGACGACTTCGAGGTTGGCCACCAGGACGATCGATGACGGCGGCGTGGGGCGGATGTCGACCGAGCGGATGTTCACGGTGGCGGAACAGCCTCCACCCCGACAGATCGTGACCCTCCCAATGACGGCGACGTCGTGGGTCGATTCGTCGATCGGGAACGACAGCCCGCCGGGCAGGAGGGTCCCGATCAGCGCGTCGAAGTTGTTCTCCAGGAAGGTGATGGCGTTGGGGGTGAGCCGCGTCTGTACGGCGTTCTCCACGCGCTTGTCGAGCGGGTATCCGCCGGGGATAGGTTCGACGCACCCCCCGCAGGCGCTCTCGCCGCTGCACGCCTCGAAAGCTACGTACGCCAACGCCAGCATGCCGAGTCTTGTCGAGCTTCCCATCGCGCCGACCTCCGCGTCCGCGACGGCAGGCGGCGCACACCCTCGCCGCATCCCGTCCGAAGACACCGAAGCCTACCGCATGAAGCGAACGGCGGCAAGGCGGGGCGAGAGCCGTAATCCTCCACCCGCTTCGCGGGTGCGGCTTGGCGCGCTCGTGTTGGCGGCCAGCCGCGGCCGAGACGGGCGCGTCCTGCACGCCCCTGGGCCTCTGGGCGGCGCGCCTGAGGCATGCGGCGGTCGTGGGGGGTGTTCGGCCCCCAGGGCTGCCGGTTGACACGGGCGCACCGAACGGCGAGAACCGCACGGACGTGGCCGCGATTCCGCTCCTGGGCGTGCTCTGGTCCCTCTTCTCGACGGGTGACGCCGTCGTGCCCCCGGGCGAGGACCTCCTCGGGCGCACCATCGTCGAGGTCGCGGTGCACGGCGTGGATCCCGCCGCCGTCGACGGTCTCGACGACCTCGTCGGCCGGCCCCTGACCCGGCCGCTGGCGCGCTCGCTGATCGAAAGCCTGTGGGCCTCCTCTGCGCGAAACCTTTCGGAGGTCGGGGGTGGTCCGCAGCGCTTCGAACCCCTCCCTACCGATCGGGGCTATGAATGGGGGTGAACGGTTACGATGCGACGATCAGCTCCGCGTCAGCTTCGCCACGAGAGGGTCCATCTCGACCGCCGCCCAGCACGTCTTCGCCAGCTCGTGGCCGTACCGGTTCCAGGTCGCGTTGACGATCTTGATCCCGCGATCCTGGAGCCGCTCGACGGCCGGGACCAGGTCGGAGTCGCTCGACACGAGCACTGCGACGTCCAACGCCTGCTCCCACGCCAGCGAGAACATGTCGGTCACGATGGCCGCGTCGACGCCCTTCTCCACGGCACGTTTCAGGACGGCGTTGCACGAGGGGCACCGCTCGATCTTCGTGTCGCACGAGCGGCAATGCACCGGCTTCGGTCTCGCCTCTCGGCGGCGGCTGAAGACCCGAAAGCCCGGGAAACGGTTGATGGTGGAGTCGAGCCAGCCCTGCAGCTTGCTCTCCCGCGGGAGCTCGACGGACGCGTAGATCCGCGTCTCGTCGACCTGGAGCTGGCCGAGCGCCGGCGCCTTCGCCATCGCCTCCTCGGCGAGCACGGTGGGCAACTGACGCCAGTCGCAGCGAACGGGGACACCTTCCTGCTCGCCGACGCGATCGTTCCACTGGAGTTGGAAGTTCCAGAAGTCGATAAACACCCGGGTGCGAACGTTCATCGCGGTACGTCCCCTCCCTGCAGGCGCCATCGCTACCGCGCCGACGGTGTCGCCCGATCCACTCGACCGTTCGTCAACGGGTCGGCGGAGAAAACTACGGGAGGCGCTTTCGGACCCCCCGGGGAGAAAATGCGACCGCCGGCCGAAGCCGGCGGTCGGGAACAACATGCCGACGCTGACGAAGCAACGCCGGGGGGCAACATGTATCGAATCCGTAGCACCGGTTGACCCGGCTGTCAAGAAGCAAGCGGCCGCAGGGGGTGGAAGAGCCTGGACCTCGTCACCCACCTGGGCCTCCGCGGTGGCGCTTCGAGCGGGGCCCGGTTCGCGCCGAGGCGTGGAAGGCGATTCAGGTTGTGCTTCGGGTGATCGGCGTCCAGGGACTTCGCGCCCTGCG
>CAMTWF010000139.1:0-15778 GCA_947085355.1 uncultured delta proteobacterium | reverse complement strand
GGCGCGAAGGGTAAGCGGCGCTTTGACGCCGCGCTCCAGCGCGGCCTCCGGCCACAACCAAACTCCGGAATCGCTCGCACACCGCGACGATGCTCGGAGGTATTAGAACGGGAGGAGTGCTCATGTCGACCATCAGCTTCAGATTCACGCAGCAGGTCGCCGCGCGGACGCGCGCGGCGAGCGAGATTCTCGACAACCCGGAGCTGCTGGCCGTGTACGTCGGCGCCGGCGGGCTGGCGTCCGACCTGGAGCCGATCCGGGATCACGGGCTGGCGGCGGAGGCGTACAACGCGGCCCAGAGCCAGGCGGGCGGCGTGAGCGCGGCCGCAACGCTCGACGTGCTGCTCGCCTTCCCGGAGCTGCAGCGCGAATACGGCAAGGTGATGGCCGTCGTGGAGGCCGTGCGGGGTGACATCGCACGAGCGAAAACCGACAACGACACGGTCAAGGCGTTGGACAAGATCCTCGTCAACGAGGCAGCGGTCGTGGTCCGCAGCGCACCCACCAAGGAGGGCAAGACCGAGCGCAAAGCCAGCCCCTCGAAGAGCCAGGAGGCGCTCCGGGCGGAAATCGCCAAGGACGCCGTCGCTCTGCAGCAGCTCAGCCCCGCCCACGCTGCACTGTCGGCGCGCAAGGTGTCGGCCGAGCGTCTCAGGAAGCTGCGCACGGACGCCGAAGCGCTCAGCGGCAAGCTGTCCGCCCGTACCGTGAAGAAGGGCGCCCGCAAGGCCGTCACGCGGAGGGAGCAAGACGCGGCCGGCGCGCAAAGCGAGCGCTGGTCGTCGTGCTACCGGGTCCTCGCCCTGGCCGGCGCCGCAGACTCGCGCATCGAGAATTTGTTGAAAGAGGCGGCGAAGTCGTAGGCAGTTCGGGGCAAGCGGTTCACGGTTCACGGTTCGCGGCTCGCCGGGGGGTCGGCCGTGCTCCCGTAGGGGTCGGCCGTGTTCCCGTAGGGGTCGGCGGCGCTCCCGTGGGGGTCGGCCGTGCTCCCGTAGGGGTCGGCGGCGCTCCCGTGGGGGGTCGGCCGTGCTCCCGTAGGGGTCGGCCGTGCTCCCGTAGGGGTCGGCGGCGCTCCCGTGGGGGGTCGTCGGTGCTCCCGTAGGGGTCGGCGGCGCTCCCGTAGGGGTCGGCCGTGCTCCCGTAGGGGTCGTCGGTGCTGTGGCGAATGTCCCCGATGTCGACGGCGCCCGGCATGGACGCCGCCGGAGCGGCGCGAACCGTAGCCGTCACCAGGGCGCGCCCATCACGACGGCGAAGACGAGCGAGTCGCCGGAGCGGGCGCAGGCGACGCCGATGCGCGATAGCGATCGGTCCAGGAAGTTGGCGCGATGCGCGGGGCTGTCCAGAAGCCCGGCGAACGCGGCCTCGGCGGAAGGGCCCAGCGCCAGATTCTCGGCCGCCCGCGACATGCGCACGCCCGCCGCTCTCAGCCGGTCGGAAAGCGAACCACGGGTGGGCGACACGTGTCCGAAGAAAGCCGCCGCCGCCATGTCCTCGGCGTGCGCCCGCGCCACCGCATCGAGTTCCGGGGATCGCCCGAACGGCGGCAGCGACGACTCGCCCCGGAACGCATCGACCAGCGCGACCAGCGCCTCCGCGGCCGTGCCGGGCTCGACGCCCGCGGCCGCAATGCCGCCGGCGGCCGCATCGATCGGGGCCGGCGGCGTCGGCGACAGATCGATCGGAAGCAGATAGACCACCGCCGGCCCCGACCCGTCGCGCTCCGCCATGAGCTCGAAAACGTACCGCCCCGGCCGAGGACCGATCGGAACGGCGCCCTGGAATCCGCCGTCCGGCCCGGCCCGCACCGCCACCTCGGATACCGCGCCGGCCGGGTCGGCGAGGTAGGCGCGAGGCGACCGCCAGCCGGGGAGCAGGGCGCCGCCGAACGTGACGCGCGCCGCCTGCGGCAGCCAGCGCGGAGGGGAGGCCAGATCGACCAGACGTTCCATGCCGGCGACGACGATCACGCCCGTCCGCCCCGGTGCGGCGCCGGCGCCCGCCGCGACGTGCGCCACCGCGAACTCGCGAGCCGGGAAACGCCAGCGGATCCCGGCCACGAACGCCGCCACGTCGGCCTCGGAAGGCGGGGCGCCGGAGTAGAAGAGCGCCGCGGCCATGGCGTTGGGGTGGCCGAGACCGGCGCGGGCGAACTCGGCGCGCACCAGCGCGTCGGATTCGAACGCACGGGGTCCGACGCGGACGAGCGCCTCGGCGAGGGTCCCGGCCGCGACGATCAGTTCGGGCGAACGCGCGCACGGCGGTCCATGCTCCGTCAGGCACCGGTCCTCGATCCGGAGCCATGCCCGCTCCTCGATTGCACCGGGGGGCTGTTCGGCGCTCGGGCCGCCGGGGGCCGGATGCGGCGGCGGCGGCCGCGCGGCGCAGCACGCCACGACGGCGACCGAGGCGATGGCGGCCGACCTGGACGCGACTCGTTGCGGCGTGATACACGGCATCGGCATCGGGGCCGGCTTCCTAGCACGGCCGCTGCAGGTGCGTCACGTGTCGCCAGTCCACGCTCCCCACGGCTTCGGTCTTCGTCTCCAGATCGTGCTCAGCCTCGCGGCGCTGATGGGCGTCATCCTGGGCCTGCTGGCGATGGGAGTCGGCACGCTGCTTCCGGCCGTCGTGGAGCGGGAGGTCGGGGAGGCGCGCGTCGAGATGGCCAGGGCGATGGCGCGCAACCTTGCGATCGCGGCCGCGTCCCCCGACGGCGGGAGGGCCCTGATCCACCGGGCGTTGGCCGGACCGGGCGTTACCGGCGTGGCGGTATGGGACCGGTCGGGCCGCGCCGTGGCGGTCGAGGCGCCCGGAGCGCCGCCGATGCGCCCGACGGCGCAACCGAGCTTCTCCGTTCCACGCGTCTCGGAGACGGCCGGCGGGACGATCGTGCTGGAGCCGTCACCCGATCGGTCGGCCTCCGCCGCCGTGCGCGTCACCCTGGGCGCGGCGGGCGATCGCGCCCGCTCGTTGCAGGGGCTGCTCCTGATGTACCTGGGGCTGTCGGTCATCTCGGTGCTGGTGTTCGGCTACGTCGCCCTGACGCGCCTCATCGTGCGGCCCGTCGAGCGCATCGCGGCGGCGGCGAGGCGCCTGGGCGAGGGCCGGGATGATGCGAGGGCCCAGGCCGCCGGGGGGCGCGAGCTGGTCGAACTCGCGTCGGCGTTCAACGCGATGGCCGAGGAGGTGGCGACGCACAGGCGCCGGATGGAGGAGCAGATCGCCTCCCTGGAGCGCGTGAACGCGGAGCTGCGGCTCGCGCAGGAGCAGGTGACCAGATCGGCCAAGCTGGCCTCCGTGGGCCAGCTCGCCGCCGGCATCGCCCACGAGATCGGGAATCCGCTCACCGTGGTGCTCGGGTTCTTCGAGGTGCTCGAGTCGGTAGAGCCGATCGCTCCCGAGGCGCGGGAGTACCTCGCGCGGATGCGGGCGGAGGCCGAGCGCGTGAACCGGATCATCCGGGACCTGCTCGACTACGCCCGCGCGAAGCCGGGCCCGACGGAGCCGACGTCGGTCCGGTCCGTCGTGGACTCGACGGTGGCGCTGCTGGCGCCGCAGAAGCCGTTCCGCGGCGTCGAGATCCGCGCGACGACGCCCGCCGACCTGCCGCTCGTGCCGGCGAGCGACGATCGGCTGCGGCAGGTGCTCGTCAACCTGCTGATGAACGCCGCCGAGGCGATGGGCGAGGGCGGCGGGACGGTGTCGGTCACGGCCGGGCGGACGGCGTTGCCCGACGGGCGCGCCGGCGTGAGGATCTCGGTCGCGGACACGGGTCCCGGAATACCTGCCGACGTGGTCGGCTCCTTGTTCGATCCGTTCGTTACGACGAAATCCCCGGGCGCGGGCACGGGGCTCGGGCTCGCGGTCTGTCTGGGGATCGTCGAAGGGCTGGGCGGGACGATGGCGGCCGCCAACCTGCCCGAGGGGGGCGCGCGCTTCGACCTGATCCTGCCCGCGGTTGAACCGGATTCGGGTTAGGCGTATGGTGCGCTCCGTGCCTGCCGCCCGCCGACACGCGCTCGCCGCGGCAATGCTGCTCGCCGCGGGTTGCTCGCCCGAGATCGGCGACGAGTGCTCGACCAATGTCGACTGCTCGACCGCGGGCGACCGCGTATGCGACACGACCGCACCCGGCGGGTACTGCACGATCCCGGACTGCGACCCGGACACGTGCCCCGAGGAGGCCGTCTGCGTGGCGTGGGGGGAGGGGCTGTCCGAGCGGACCTACTGCGTGCGGCACTGCGGGTCCGACGACGACTGCCGGGACGGGTACCGCTGCTTCGATCCGGCCCATTTCGGGCGCTGCGCGCCGGTCTGCGCCGATGACCCGGCGTGCAGCGCGCGCTACGCCTGCACGCCGGATCTCGCGAACTACCGGCCGGCCGACTGGGGGATCGTCGTCGACCGGCAGCCGCGCGGGTCGAGGTTCTGCGCCTGGGCGTCGTAGTCGGCGCAGTGTGGGCCGGCGCCCTTCGGCCTACAGCCTCGTGACCGACGTGACGCCGTCCATCTGCTCGATGCTGCGGACGACCCCGTTGAGCTGCTCGACGCCGCCGACGTTGAACGTGAAGATGTTGGTCGCCTCGTCGTCGCTGGTGGCGCGGGCGTTGACCTGGGTGATGTTGATGCCGTGGTCGGAGAAGACGCGGGACAGGGTCGCGAGGATCCCCGGCCTGTGCGCCGTGACGACTCGCAGCGTGACGGGCCGGTCCATCCGCGTCTTGACGTCCCAGGTGACGTCGACGCGACGCTCGGGATCGAGTTCCAGTGTCCTGGTGCACCCGCGGCGGTGGACCGCCAGGCCGCGGCCCCGCGTGACGAAGCCGACTATCTCGTCGCCGGGCACCGGCGAGCAGCAACGCGCGTAGCGCACGAGCATGTCGTCGACCGAACCGACTTTGATCCCCCGCGAGTCCGCGCCGGTCACCCTGCGCATGACCTGGGCCAGCCTCGACTCGCGGATCTCCGGGGGCGGCTCGGACTCCGGCGCCCCGAGGATCTGCTGTACGACGGCCCGCGGCTCGACCTTCCCGTATCCGATGGCGGCGATCAGCTCCTCGACGGAGCCGTGGCGCGTCGCCTCCACCGCTCGCGCCAGGTCGCCGCGCTTCTCGGCCTTGGCCAGCGAGATGCCCGCCTTGCGGAGTTCCTTCTCCAGCATGTCGCGGCCGATCTCCGTCGAGCGCCGTCGCTGCTCCGTCCGGACGTACGACCTGATCTTGGCCTTGGCCTTGCTGGTGACGACGAAGTCGAGCCAGTCCTTGCTCGGCCGCTGTTGCGCGTTCGTCATGATCTCGATGGTGTCCCCGCTCCGGAAGCGGTGCCGAAGCGGGACGATCGCGCCGTTGACCCGGGCCCCCGCGCAGTGGTGCCCGACGTCGGTGTGTATCTCGTAGGCGAAGTCGACCGGCGTCGCTCCGGCGGGGAACACCTTGACCTCGCCCTTCGGCGTGAAGACGTACACCTCGTCGGTGAACAGGTCCCCCTTGACGGCGTCGAGCAGCTCGGTCGAGTCCTTGACGTCCTGCTGCAGTTCCCCCATCTGCCGCAGCCACGCGAACCGTCCGGCGTCCTTCCCCCCCGGCGCCAGCCCGCCGCCCTCCTTGTAGAACCAGTGCGCGGCGACGCCGTCCTCGGCGACCCGGTGCATCTCGTGCGTCCGGATCTGGATCTCCATGCGGACGGCGGCGGGGCCGAAGACCGTGGTGTGCAGCGACTGGTAGCCGTTCGGCTTGGGGATCGCGATGTGATCCTTGAAGCGACCGGGGACCGGGGTCCATTTCGAGTGGATCACGCCGAGGACGGCGTAGCAGTCGGTCAACGAGTCGACGAGGATGCGGAACGCGATCAGGTCGTAGACCTGCTCGAACTCGATGTGCTGCTTCCGCATCTTCTCGCGGATCGAGTAGATCCGCTTCACCCGCCCGTACGCCTCCGCCCGCAACCCGTTGTCGGCCAGCAGGCCCCGCAGCACGACCAGCATCTCCTCGATGAACCGATCGCGCTTCTTCCGCGTCCGGTCGAGCCTCTCCGAAAGGTCTTCCCACTCCTCGGGGTGCATGTGCCGGAACGAGAGGTCCTCCAGTTCGCCCTTCATCCAGTCGATGCCGAGGCGGTTGGCGAGCGGCGCGTGGATTTCGATCGTCTCGCGGGCGATCCGGCGACGCTTGTCGGGGGCGAGGTGTTCGAGCGTCCGCATGTTGTGGACGCGGTCGGCCAGCTTGAGGAGCAGGACGCGCAGGTCCCGCGCCATGTGGACCAGCATCTTGCGGAAGTTCTCCGCCTGCCGCGCCTCCTGGCTCCGGTACTCCACGCGGGCCAGCTTCGTGACGCCGTCGACGAGGAACGCGACGTCCTTGCCGAAACCGGCCTCGATCTCGGCCACCGTCGTGTGCGTGTCCTCGACGCAGTCGTGCAGGAACGCCGCGCAGACGCTCGGCACGTCCAGCCGCATCTGGGTGACTATCCGGGCGACGCCCAGCGGATGGACCATGTACGGCTCGCCGTTGGCGCGCACCTGTCCGGCGTGGCGCTCCTCGCCGAAGCGGTACGCCTTGCGGATCATCGCCGTGTCGGCGCCGGAAAGGTACGCCTCGACGCCGGAAACGATCGCCTCCAGCCCGTCCGCGCCCGGCTTCGCCTGTCCGTCGGCTCCCTGGCGGCCCAATCTCATCGGCCGTCCGCCTCCACGCCGTGAAGCGTACGGCGCGCGGGCCCGTGCGTCCAGTCTCCGGCTATGCGCCATGCGCCATGCGCTATGCGCATCCATGCGCTGACCCGCCGAACGCACAGCGCACAGCGCATAGCCCTTTCCCCTCACGGCCGAGGTAGGATCAAGCCGGAACGACGCCGTGACGCGCCCGCCACCAATGCTGATCCGCGCCTACGGGCGATCGATGTGGCCCCTGCTGCCGCCGGGGTCCACGCTCGAAATCGAGCCGCTCGGCCACGGCACGCCGCAGCCGGGCGAGATCGTGGTGGCCGTTCGAGCGGGCCGCACGGTCGTGCACCGCGTGGCGAGGGTCGACTCCGGCGGGACGGTCGTGACCCGCGGCGACGCGCTGCGGGCCGACGACCCGCCGTGGCGTTCCGAAGAACTGGTGGGAACGGTGCGCGCCGCGACGATCCGGGGCGTCCGCGTGGCGCTGGACGGCGCCGCCGCGCGGGCGATTGGACGGATCGTGGCCCGGCGCCCGCCATGGTTCGAGGCGGCGCTGGCGGTGGCCCGCCCGGCCGCGCGCGCCGTCCGCGCCGCGGCGCTCGCCGCGGTCCTCGCGTCCACCCGTGTCGGACTCGCTCCGATGCGCTTCGGGACGCCGGCGCTCGACGACGAACGGGATCTCGACCGTCTCCTGTTGCTGCTCGGGATCGACGCCGGCGCCGGCGGATCGACGGCCCTGCGGGATGCCCTGGCGAGCGGCGCCGTGATCGGGGCGCACCTGCGCGGCCGGCTCGTCGCGGCGATCTTGCCGCCGGCGATCGTGCCGGGCGCTCCCGGGGACGCCGGCCGCCCGCTGCTCGCGGTCCACCCGCTGGCGCGCGGATCGGTCGAACGCGCGCTTCTCGATGCGGCGGCGGCTCGAGGGCTCGGCCGCCCGCGCCCCCTCGCAGCGCCTCCACCGTGGCTGCGCGCGTTCTACCGTGCCGCCTGTCCGGAGCTGATCGACACCACGTAACCGTACGGCGCAGGGGCGACCCAGTTGTCGGTAGGGGCGGGTTTGAAACCCACCTCTACGCCTTGACTTGGCAACAGGCCGCGGGGATATTCACCCGCCCACGACAAGAAGGCGTAGTAGGGGCGGACGGAGGTAACGATGCCGGATCTCTCCCAGGCCACGCGGCCGATCATGTGGAACGTCTCGCCTGCCTGGCTGATGTACGTCCTGTTCGCGGCGGCGCTGGCGGTATTCGGGTACGGCCTGTACAAACGGATCGCGTTCTGGCGGGCCGGCAAGGCGGACGGCGAGCGATTCTCCGACTGGGGCCGGCGCCTCCGGCTGCTGCTCGGCGAGTTGCTCCTGCAGCGCCGCGTGATCGGGTCACGCCTGCCCGGCCTGTTCCACGGCATGATCTTCTACTCGTTCCTGGTGCTGGTCGTCGTCACCACCGTCGTCGCCCTGGACTACGACTTCGGCACCACGTTCTTCCGCGGCTGGTTCTACGTCTTCCTCACCGCGGCCGCCGAGCCGGCCGGCGTGCTGATCCTCGCCGGCGTGGGGATCGCCGCCTGGCGCCGCTACGTGACCCGGCCGACGACGATCGAGTCGACTCCCGGGGATGCCGTCGCCCTGGCGCTGCTGGCCCTGATCGTCGTCACGGGGTTCCTTGTCGAGGGCCTGCGCGTGGCCGTGCTGGGCGATCCGTGGGCCTGGCTGGCCCCGGTCGGGTACGGGGCGAGCTTCCTCTTCGTCGGGCTCTCCGAGGAGGCCGGGCGGACCGTGCATGCGGCGCTATGGTGGGCGCACGCGGTCTTCGCCTTCGGCTGGATCGCCGCCATTCCGTACACGAAGTTCGTGCACCTGCTCGCGCTGCCGACCAACGTCTTCTTCCAGAAGCTCAAGCCGCGCGGCGAGCTGGCGCGCGTCGACATCGAGGAGCTGACGGCGCGGGACGATTTCGACGAGAGCTCGTTTCGGGTGGGTATCGAGCGGGCGGGTGATCTGACGTGGAAGCAGCGCCTGGACGCCGAGGCATGCGTCAAGTGCGGCCGCTGCGACGAGGTATGCCCCCCGCTGCGGGCGAGCCACCCGTTCTCGCCCCAGCGGCTGCCGGCGGGCCATGGCGAGGCGCTCCGCTCGGCAGGTCCTGGGATCGACGGCTCCGGCGGGCAGCCTGCCGGGACGACCGGCGACGCCGACCCGACGGCGCTCGTCGGCGCCGCCTTCGACCGCGACTTCATCTGGCACTGCCGGACCTGCGCCGCCTGCATGGAGGTCTGCCCCGCGGCGATAGACCACGTGGACACATTCATGGAGATGCGGCGCAACGAGGTGCTGATCCAGGGACGCCTGCCGCCGGAGGCCGCGCGAATGCTCAAGATGATGGAGGCCCAGGGCAACCCGTTCGGCCTGCAGGAAGACCGCACGGCATGGATCTCCGGCATGGGCTGGCGCGTCGTCGCGCCGGACGAGGACTGCGACGTCATCTACTGGATCGGCTGTTGCACGACCTACGACCCCGACAAGCAGGCGATCGCCGCCAACATGGGCCGGCTGCTCGACCGCTGCGGCATCCAGTGGGGCGTGCTCGGGGCCGACGAGCGGTGCTGCGGCGACCCGGCCCGCCTGATGGGCGAGGAGCGCCTGTTCCAGGAGACCGCCAAGGCGCAGATCGATCGCATCCGCCGGCGCCGCTTCCGCGTTCTGCTCACCTCCTGCCCGCACTGCTACAACGTCCTGCGCCACGAGTACCGCCAGTTCGGCGCCGAATTCAACGTCGTGCACCACACCGAGTTCATCCTGGACATGCTACGGCGCGGGGACCTCAAGCCGCGCGCGGATCGGTCGCGCCGCATCACCTACCACGACCCTTGCTATCTAGGACGATACCAGCGGATCTACGACGCCCCGCGCGAAGTGCTGCGCGCCATCCCGGGCGCGAGCCTCCTCGAGATGCAGGACTCCCGCGAGCGCAGCCTCTGCTGCGGCGGCGGGGGCGGGCACTACTGGATGGACCTCAAGGCCGGGGAACGGATCAACAACATCCGCGTGCGACAGGCCCGGGACGTCGGCGCCGACACGATCGTCACCGGCTGCTGCTTCTGCAAGCAGATGCTCGACGATTCCGTCAAGCTCGCCGACCTCGAGGACAAGGTCCGGGTCGTCGACATCGCCACCCTCGTCCTGAACACCCTGCCCGAACGGCCCGGCGCCTCGTAGCGCGGCGCCGCCGCGCTTGCGGGCGGGACGCCTGCGCACCCGGCTGCAACTCCACGAGGCCGCCGGCCACGGTGCGCTCGGTCCCGTCCGCCGCCCTCACGACCAGGGATCCGTCCGGCGCCAGCCGCAGCATGACCGCCTCGACACCGCCGGCGCGCACGGTGCGCCCCCAGAGGCGCGAGCGCCGCGACCATTCGGGAACCGCCCAGCCGAGGCCCCCGGCGCGGAACGAGGCCACGGCCGAGTCGAGGGCGATCAGCACGGCCTCCAGAGCGGCCTCGATGGCTACGGGACGCCCGCCGGCCAGGAGGATCGACGTCGCGATCCCCTCGATGTCCGGCGGGAAGCGCGTCTGGGCGACGTTCAGGCCGATGCCGATCGCGACGGCGGGAGTCCCGCCGCCGGGGTCGAGCCATTCGGTCAGGATGCCGGCGACCTTCCTGCCGCCCAGGAGCAGGTCGTTGGGCCACTTGAGGTCGAGGTCGGCGGCGCCGAGCGCCACGGCGGCGTCGTGGACGGCGATCCCCGCGGCGAGCGTCACGCCGGATGCGACCGAGACGGTCGGGAAGCCGCGGAAGAGCACGGACAGGTAGAGCCCGCCCTCGTCGTCCGAGCGCCACGTCCGGCCCGTGCGCCCGCGCCCCGCCGTCTGCCTGCGGGCCACGACGACGTGCCCGTCGGGGGCGCCGGCGCGCGCTGCGGCCGAGCAGAGTTCCATCGTGGAGACGACAACCTCGTGCAGTTGGATCGACCGGACTGGTCTGTCGCAGCCGTTCACGGCCCCTCGTCGCCGCCCGAGAGCTCCACATCCAGCGACACGTCGGCGGCCGGGGCGGAGTGCGTCAGTGCGCCGACCGAGATGAAGTCGACGCCGAGCGCCGCGATGGCGGGCACGTCTTGGACGCGCACGCGGCCGGACACCTCGACCGGCACCCGCCCGGCCGCTCGCTCGACCGCGGCGGCAAGCCTGTCGAGCGGCATGTTGTCGAGCATCACGGCGTGGGCGCCGGCCGCGATGGCCTCGTCGAGTTGTTCGATCGTCTCGACTTCCACCTCCACCTGCTGCGTCGGGCCGGCGCCGCGCAGGGCGCGCCGGACGGCGTCGGCCGTGAAGCCGCCGCAGGCCGCGATGTGGTTGTCCTTCACGAGGATGCCCGCGGCGAGGTCGCCGCGATGGTTCAGGCCCCCGCCGCAGCGCACGGCGTGGCGTTCGAGAGCCCGCAGGCCGGGGGTCGTCTTCCGCGTGTCGAGGATCCGCGTCGGTGCGCCCGGCGGCACAGCGTCGACGTAGCGGCGCGTGAGCGTTGCGATGCCGCACATCCGACAGAACAGGTTCAGCGCGACGCGCTCCGCCGCCAGGATCGATCGCAGCCGACCCTCGATCCGCGCCACGACAGCCCCCGCCGCCGCGCGGTCGCCGTCCGCGACAAGGGCGTGGACGGCGACATACGGGTCGAGGCGCAGGAAGGCCTGCCGGAAGACGTCGATGCCGGCGACGACGAGGTCCTGCCTCGCCACGGCCCGCGCGAGCCCCTCGGCGCCTTCCTCGACCGCGAGGCGGGTCGTGACGTCGCCGAGCGCCGCGTCCTCGTGAAGGGCGGCGTCGATGATGCGGTGCAGCTCGGTGGGCGGTATTCCGGCGTTCATCTACCACTGCTCCATCGGCCATCCGACCCTGCGGGCGTACCGGCGCAGGCGGACGTCCGGGTTGACCGGCCGCGGGTTGCCGACCCGCAGCAGCATCGGGAGGTCCGAGAAACTGTCGGCGTAGAAGGTCGATCGATCCAGCGCGATCCCGCGATCCCGCGCGAACGCCTCGGCCGCGATCACCTTGCCGAACCCGTAGCAGATCGGCTCGACCACCTCGCCCGTGAACAGACCGTCCGCGACGCCGAGGCGCGAGCACAGCACGTTCGGCACGTCGAGGTACCGGGCGACGAGATCGGCCAGGTACGGCGTCCCGGCGGTCAGCAGCACGACCTCGTCCCCCATCGCCCCGTGCCGCTCGATGACCACGCCGGCGACCGGCCGCACGAAACGCACCGCCTCCGTCTCGAACCACTCGCGCACCAGCGCCTCGGTCTCGGCCTCGGCGCGGCCCCGCATCGTGCGCGCGATCTCGCGCGCCACCCGCGGCATGTCGATGACGGCAAGCTTGTGTCGCAAGACCCAGACGGCGACGCGGGCCGTCTCGCGCAGCCCGGCGCGCCCCCTGGAGCGCAGGAAACGCAGGTAGTGCTGCGACGTGTTCCGGTCGAACACGGTGCCGTCGAGATCGAAGAAGGCGGCCGAACGGGTCATCGCGGCCTCCCGGTCATCCCATGTACCCGTAGTAGAGGGTGTCGCCCAGGACGTTGCAGGCGCCGTGAAAGACGATCGGCGCGACCAGCGAGCCCGTGCGGTGCCGCAGGAAGCCGAACAGGAGCGACGGGAAGAACACGGCGAGACGCTGCGGCGCCGGGATCACGGCGAAGTGGCACAGCGCGAAGGCGGCGCTGGACAGCGGTATCGCCCAGCCGACGGGGATGCCGCGGACGGAACGCGACGGAAAACGCCGCTCCAGCCGCGTCTGGAGGTAGCCGCGGAACAGCATCTCCTCCGGCAACGCGACGACGACGAACTGCGACACCGCGATGTTCCAGAAGTCGCCGGGAAGCCGCCCGAAGGAGAACGGCCGAACAGGCTCCCACCACCACTCGTAGCCGACCACGAAGGGCGCGGAGACGATCGCCATGAGCAGCGCCGCCGTCGCCAGACCGGGCCACGGATCGTGCATGTGGAACCCGCTATCGGCAACGTCCTCCCCGCGACGCTCGATGACCCACAGCGGAACGAACAGGAAGATCAGCGCGACGACGACGTGGATGTGACGCCCCACGTACGGCAGACGACCACCAGCTTGCACCACCAGCACCGCCCCGGCCACGCAGGCGAAGAGAACCAGGATCTCCTCGCGCAAGCCGCCCCACCGCACATCGGGCGGGACGGTCGGCTCGCCGTCGCGGGGCGTCACGGTCATCGGCGGCATGATACCTTGAACCGTGCGGGGCGCACACGTAGGGGCGGACCTGCGTGCTACCGCCCCTACCGCCCGGCGGTCCGCCGGGGGCCCGAGGGGACACCGCGCAGCCGGCCGACCAGCCAGCCGTCGGGGCCCCTGCGGAGGGTCACGTCCAGCAGCAAGGCGGCGGCGCCGGAACGGCCGCGGGCGACCAGCATCCGCACGTAGGCGTGGGCCCGCTTGCCCTCCATCCGCACGACCGGCGCCTCGAAGCGGATGTCGGCGCCGGCAAGCCATTCCGCCCCCTCGGCGATGCGCTCCTCCAGGGCATCCAGGTTCGTCGAGACGTACCGCTCGCGCGACCCTTCGACGACCAGCTCGAAACCGTCTCCATCGATGTCCAGGAGCGGCATTGCCCGGCCGAGATCGCCCGCCTCGGCGGCGGCGCGCAACCCGTCCAGAACCTCCGAGACGCGCTCCTCGTCGGTCTCGACCAGGAGGTCCACCCCGACGGCGGCCAGGACACCTGCCACTCCGAGAACCCCTCCGTAGGCCGCGATCCGTCTCATCGTCGAGACGATGGAGCAATCGGCGTGCCAGACGTCGGGAGCCCGGAACTACGCCGGGTTTTCCGGCCGGGGAGCATGCCCGAACGTGTCGATATGGCTCCGCCGTCGCGTCCGGCCGCGCGTCCGTGCCTTTCTGTCAACGGAGCGGTGTGGAACCGTGGGAGCCGCTTTGACATGCCGGCGGCGGGCGCGCCAGACTGCGTGCAGTGGCCGGGTTGATCCCGTTCTGCAAGTACGAGGGGCTCGGCAACGACTTCGTCCTGATCGACGATCCGTACGGGCGCGTCGAGATCGCGCCGGCCCTGGCCGCCGCGATCTGCGACCGGCGCCTCGGCATCGGCGCGGATGGGCTGCTGGTCGTCGCCGCCCCGCAGGATCCGACCAACGCCGGCCGGATGCTCTACTGGAACCGCGACGGGACGCGCGCCGAGATGTGCGGCAACGGCGTGCGCTGCGTGGCGAAACACCTGCGCGACAGACACGGGATCGCTTCCGCCTCGTTCGCGGTGGAAACCGACGCCGGGCCGGTGCGCTGCGCGATCCGGGAGGAAACGCCGGCGCTCTCCCATGTGGAGGTCGAGATGGCCGCGCCGGCGTTCGGCCTGCGGGCCGCGGGGATGACGCCGCCCCAGCAGGGCGACGGCTTCGCCCGGACGCTGGGCGACCGCGAGTTCCGGTTCGTCGCGCTGTCGGTCGGCAACCCCCACGCGGTGACGTTCGACGCCGCGCCGCCGGCCGATCGGGAGGCGCTCGGGCCCATGGTCGAGGGCGACCCGGCGTTTCCGGCGCGACTCAACGTCGGCTTCGCGCGCCTGGCGGGTCCGGCGGAGATGTCGCTCGACGTCTTCGAGCGAGGCTGCGGGTTCACGCGGGCCTGCGGCACCGGAGCCTGCGCCGCGGTCGCGGCGGCGTGCCGCGGCGGTCGCGTTCCGTGGGGTACGCCGGTCGCCGTCTCCCTGCCCGGCGGCTTGCTGCGCGTGACCGCGCCGGGGCCGGACCTGCCGATCCTGATGATCGGCCCCGCACGCCGCGTGTTCGAGGGGACTTTCGTGGCGCGGCGCCTGGAGCCTGGCCCGAGGCCGGACTGATCTACTACCCCCGAACTTCGTCGCACGGCGCGACGATATTTGTCACCGCGGAGCACGCAGAGAACACAGAGACCATTCTCTGCGCCCTCTGCGGTCTCCGCGGTGATTCATCGTTTGGTTGCGGCGCCTGCCTGCCCTGCCTGCCGGCAGGCAGGCGGCAGGCAGGCCGCCGCGCTATGCGGATTCCCGGATTCGAACGCAAAGACGCAAGGACGTAAAGACGCGAAGCAGGAGGACCGAATTTTGGTGTCCACGTTCGGCGGTGATCCGACTGCTGACCGCCGGAACGCGGCATGGTATGCAGACCCGGTGCGCGCCGTCGTGCAGCGGGTGAACGAGGCATCGGTGGCGGTCGGCGCCGACAATGTGGCGCGGGTCGGACGCGGGCTCCTCGTGTACCTCGGGATCGGAACCGGGGACTCGGAGTCCGACGTCGCGTACCTCGCCGACAAGATCGCACACCTGCGGATCTTCGAGGACGACCGCTCGAACATGAATCTCTCCGTCAAGGACACGGGCGGCGCGGCGCTGGTCGTGAGTCAGTTCACCCTTCACGGCGACTGCCGCCGCGGCAGGAGACCCTCGTTCGACGCCGCCATGCCGCCGGCGGAGGCCGAGGCGCTCTACGAACGATTCGTGGAGGCGCTGGCGGCCAGGGGCGTGCCGACGGCCAAGGGCCGCTTCCGGGCGATGATGGACGTGCACTCGGTCAACGCCGGCCCCGTGACGATCCTCCTCGACAGCCGCAAGGCGTTCTGAACATCGGAGTCGGACAGGTCGGACGGGTCCGACACGTCCGACAACCTCTACAGTTCCATGTCCCCGCCGCTGTCGGGGCCCATGCAGCGCCGCACGCCGTCGCCGAGCAGCGGCGGAGGGGGGACGGCGTCGGCCACGGCCGGCGCGAGCCATTCGGGCCTGCGGCCGCCGGGCACGGCCTCGCCGTCCTCGGTCGGAGCCGCCCGGGCCGCCTCGACCGCCCACGCCGAGTAGACCGCTCCACGCGCCAGCACCGGCCCCTCGTCGGCATCGACGACCACGTACACGGCGTCCACGCCCGCGAACTCGGCCGAGGGGCCGTCCTTCGGGTCGCGATGGATCCACCGTGTCGTGCGGCTGCCGATCGAGTCCGCGCCGGCCGCGTCCGCGAGGATCGCCTCGGCCCACGTCCCGATCCTCGCGAGAGCCTCGCGCTGGACGTCGTCAGGCGTTCTTCCCGCGGCTCGCGCCGTCGTCACG
>CAMTWF010000138.1:0-3595 GCA_947085355.1 uncultured delta proteobacterium | reverse complement strand
CCAGCGGCCTGCCGATTTCGGATTTCGGATTTCGGATTTCGGATTCGGCCACTGCCACTCCTGTTCCGCTCCCGCTCCCGCGCCCCTGTGGACGCGGACGTCCTCACCTCGCGTCCAGGGACTTCACGAGGCAGCACGCAACGATCCGATCCAAGCGTAGCCTCCTCGCCCGGCAACGGGAACAGGAGCGGAAGGCCAGCACGTTGGGGGGCAACGGTTACCTCCGCCCTACACGCTCTTCGGCTCGTCGAACTCGCCGAAGACCTCGCGCAAAACCCCGGCTATCTCGCCTACGCTTGCGTACGCCCTCACGGCATCGAGAATGCAAGGCATCAGGTTGTCGCGCCCGGACGCCTTCTCCCGCAGGGCGTCAAGCGCCTTGCGGACCGCGGCGCCGTCCCGCCCGGCGCGGATCTTCCGCAGCTTCGCGATCTGCTCGCGCGCCGCGGCCTCGCCGTACGGGTGCAGTTCGACCGGCCGAGCCGCCTCGTCCATGCGGTACCGGTTGACCCCGACGATCGGGATCTTGCCGGCCCGGATGTCGAGTTCCCTGCGGTACGCCTGCGCCGCGACGAGGCGCTGGATCGTCCCGGTGGAGATCGCGTGGACGATGCCGCCGGCGGCGCGCACGCGGCGCATCTCCTCGACGATGCGGTTCTCCATCTCGTTGGTCAGCGCCTCGACGTAGTACGAGCCCGCCAGCGGGTCCACGGTGTCGCAGACGCCGGTCTCCTCGACCAGGATCTGCATCGTGCGCAGCGCCAGCAGCGACGCCCGCTCGCTGGGGATCGTGTACGCCTCGTCGTAGCAGCACAGCGCCATCGTCTGCGTGCCGGAGAGCGCCGAGGCGAGCGCGTAGTACGCGGCCCGGACGATGTTGTTCTCGGGCTGCTCGATCGTGAGCCCGCCGCCGCCGCCGCCGGCGATCATGCGGATCTGCATCGAGCGCGGGTCGCGGGCGCCCATCTCGTCGCGCATCATCCGCGCGTACACCCGGCGGCCGGCGCGGAACTTGGCGACCTGCTCGAACAGGTTGCCGTGGACGTCGAAGTTGAACGACAGCCGCGGCCCGAACTCGTCGATGCCGATCCCGCGCGCCACGACGTGCCGCGCGTACGCCTCGGCGATGAGCAGCGCCCAGGCCATCTCCTGCACCGGCGTCGCGCCCGACTCCCGCATGTGGTAGCCGCAGACCGACACCGGGTTGTACCTGGGCATCTCCCGGGCGCAGAACTCGATCGTGTCGCCGATCAGGCGGATCGACGGCTCGACGGGGAAGATCCACGTCCCCCGGCCCACGTACTCCTTGAGGATGTCGTTCTGCGCCGTGCCCCGGATCCGATCGCGCGGCACCCCGAGCCGCTCGGCCGCGGCGAGGTGCATCGCGATCGTCACCGATGCGACCGGGTTGATCGTGAGCGCCACGGAGATGGCGCCGAGGTCGATCCCGTCGAACGCCTCCTCCATGTCGGCCAGCGTGTCGACGGCCATGCCGACGCGGCCGACCTCGCCTTCGGCGCGCGGGTCGTCCGAGTCCAAGCCGTTCTGTGTCGGCAGGTCGAAGGCCACGTTGAGGGCGGTCTGGCCCTGGTCGATGAGCAGCCTGAAGCGTCGGTTCGCGTCCGCGGGCGTCCCGAAGCCGGCGTACTGCCGCATGGTGAACGGCTGGGCGCGATACATCAGCGGGTGGATCCCGCGCACGAACGGGAACTCGCCCGGCGCGCCCACGTCGCGTCCGAAATCGACGCCCGCCACGTCCCCCGGACCGTAGACCGGCTTGACCTCGATGCCCGACTCCAGCGTCACGGGCCGCGGGCCGGGCCGCCTCTCGCGGGGTTCGCCTGCCATCGTCACGTCCCGCGCTCCTCCTGCACCGGGGGGCTGTTCGGCGCTTCGCGCCTCACCGCCCCCCGGACCCCCGCGGAACCTCGCGGCAGAGCCGCGAGGTTCCTTTCTCTGCACCGGGGGGCTGTTCGGCGCTTCGCGCCTCACCGCCCCCCGGACCCCCGCGGCGGCGCCGCGCCGCCGAGCCGCACGTTCTCGCGGATGAACCCGGCGATTGCCTCGAATGCCGATCGCGTCGGGAAAACCCCGGCGGCGCCCGCGGCGCGCAGCGCCTCGACGTCGGCGTCCGGTATCACTCCCCCGACCACGACGAGCACGTCGTCCATGCCTACCCGCCGCAGCTCGTCGGCGACCTTGCGGGTGAGCGCGACGTGGGCGCCGGAGAGCACCGACAGGCCCACGCAGTCGACCGCCTCGTCCCGCGCCGCCCGCGCGATCCCTTCGGGAGTCTGGTGCAGGCCGGTGTAGATGACCTCCATGCCGGCGTCCCGCAGGGCGAGCGCCACGACCTTGGCGCCGACGTCGTGCCCGTCGAGGCCCGGCTTGGCGATGAGAACGCGAATCGGCCGCGACGACATCGCCGCAACCTTCCTTTCCGCGCAGCGGAATGTCAAGCGCGCCGGGCATGCGTTCGGGCCGGGGGGACCGCCCGGCCGCACGGTGAACGGTTGCCGCGCCGGATCGCTCGCCGCACGGCCTTCGGCGCCGGCTCGAGCAGCAGGGCCACGTCGGAGACCTTGGACCAGTCGGCGGCCGCCGCGGCCCTGGGCCAGAGGCGGCACGGCAAGGTGCGCACGTCGTTGGCGTGAGGGAACCGCGGAGACGGCCCCTTGGTCAGATCGAAGAAGAGCGTCAGCGGGCGCTTCGGCACGACCCGCGCCAGCAGGTTCAGACACCGGCGCAGGTGAGGCACGTTGACGAAGACGACGACAGGCTCGTCCCGGCGGCGGACCACCCTCAAGAAGCGCGCCAGGTCGCTACCCTCGAGAACGGCATGAAGGTAGAAGGCGAAACTGGCGGTCTCGATGGCGGGCAGGCCGCTCATCGAGAGCACCGTCGTCAGCGCCGAAGCGCCGCCCAGCGGCACGACGCGCCGGCCGGCCTGGCGTACACGGCGCACCACCCAGCCCCCCGGGTCGACGAGACAAGGGGCGCCGCCCGATGCCATCAGGCCGGCGTCCTCCACGGCCAGGCGTGCCAGCAGCCTCTTCAGGAAGGCCTCGTCCTCGCCGTGCGGAATCCGCAGGATCGTCCTGTCCGCGCGGCCCAGGCCGAAAGCCTCCAGCTCCCCGCGGGCGGCCTTGGCATCCTCGGCCAGGAGGAGACGCAGCCTCTTGAGGGCCCGCACGGCGGAGAACGTGATGTCGGCACGGCTGCCGATATGCCAAGGGATCAGGATCAGCTCGCCCATGCGGGCTCCCGAGCGACCGGCTCTCGGCATGGTCCAGGCAGTCCAAGCATGCTTCCTCCCGGCATCGGGGCGCCTGCCGTGGGCCGCCGCCCACCTACCTCCGCCTTCCAAACGCCGACCGCTGGGTAGGCGGGCGGCGGCGCGGGTGTCAAGCCGGCGCGGGGCGGCGGGGGTGCATTCGTGATTCTTGGGGGTAGCCCGTCCGCCGCCTGCCTGCCGGCAGGCAGGCCTCCATCCCCATCCCCGTTGCCGTTGCCGTTGCCGTTGCCGTTGCCGTTGCCGTTGCCGTCGCCGTCGCCGTCGCCGTCGCCGTCGCCGCATGGTATGGAGGTCACCATG
>CAMTWF010000137.1:0-2932 GCA_947085355.1 uncultured delta proteobacterium | reverse complement strand
GTCCGGCCCAGGACCCCGGTCGGCCGCCGGCGCCTCCGGCGAAGGCCCGGCAGTCACCTCCACCGCGGGCGCGCCGGCCTCCGCCACGCCGGCCTCGGGCGCCTTCGCCTGCCGGCACGCGAAGACGCAGCACCACACGGCAAGAGCGGACCCGAGCGGCTTTGCCGCGAGGGTCCGCGGGGGTCCGGGGGGCGGTGAGGCGCGAAGCGCCGAACAGCCCTCCGGTGCAAAGGACCCGAGCGGCTTTGCCGCGAGGGTCCGCGGGGGTCCGGGGGGCGGTGAGGCGCGAAGCGCCGAACAGCCCCCCGGTATGGTGGATCGCCGCTGCGGCGTGGGTCGTCGGAGGCGCGGCGCCGGCGCTCGCCCAACCGACCGCAGGCGAGACGCGGGTGTTTGCGGGTTCGCTGGGGCCCGGCGATACGGTCCTCGACGGCGGCCGGTTCGCGGACGTCGTCACCGTCCGCGGCTTCCGCGGTCAACGGCTCGTGCTGTGGCTGGTTTCGACGGAGTTCGATCCGTACCTGGCCGTGCAGGTCCCTTCCGGGCGTCGCTTCGAGGACGACGACGGCGGCAAGGCGAGGAACGCGAGACTGGCCGTGGAGCTTCCCGAGGACGGCGAGTACAGGATCGGCCTGACGAGCTCGGCGCCCGGCGAGACCGGCGAATACCGGCTGGAGATGCGCCTCGGCGCCGGCCGGCTTTCCACCGTCACGGGCGCCGGACCGCGCGTGGTTCCCGGGCTTGGCGCCATCCCCGTGGAGGTCGGGGCGCCGCGGATCGAAGCCGGCGTCCGGCCGGTCGGCAGCGGCGGTCCGGTGCTGCGTCCCGCGCCCGGCGCCGTGCCGGTCGATCCGGAGGCCGCGTTCCAGACGCAGTTCCAGCCGTTCCCGATCGATCCCGGCCCCACGGTCCAGCCGGGCGTTCCAGTCCGCCCGCGCGGAGCGCCCCTGGCGCACGGCCGATCGGCCGCCGGGACGCTCGAACCCGGCGACGAAACGCTCGGGACCGGCCAGTGGGTCGACTGGTACGAGTTCGAGAGTCCCGGCGGCGTGCGCGTGATGCTGGACCTGCTCTCGCGCGAATTCGACTCGTTCCTGGTGGCGGTGTCGCCCTCGGGCGCGGCGATCGAGAACGACGACGTCAATCCGGGCAACACCGACTCGCGCCTCATGATGGTCGCCGCGGAGGCGGGAACGTACCTGGTAGGCGCGTCGTCGTACCGCAGGGGCGAGCGGGGCTCGTACTCGATGCGTCTCGTCGTCGAGGGCGCCGGCACGGGCGTTGCGGCGCAGGCCGCGGCGCCGGGGCGGCGGATCGAGGGGTCGCTGGTCGATGGGGATGAGAGGTTGCCGAACGGCGAGTGGATCGACTGGTATTCGTTCCGGGGGGAGGCTGGGCAGGCGGCAACGATCGATCTGGCGTCGTCCGAGTTCGATCCGTACCTGGTGCTCGTGGCGCCCGGCGGGGAACAGGTGGACAACGACGACATCTCCGAAGCCGACAGGAACTCGCGGATTTCGCGGGCGCTCGACGCGACCGGCGACTACCAGGTCGGCGTCACGTCGTACCAGCCGGGGGAACGCGGGCGGTACGAGCTGCGTATGGACGTGCGGGCCGGAGCGTCCCAACCCGGGCCGGTCGAGGCCGCGGCGGGGCGGATCGCGGCGGGAACGAGCAGCAGCGGGAGGCTGGAGCACGGCGACTCGCGGCTGGGCACGGGCGAGTTCGTGGACGGCTACTCGTTCGAGGGGGCCGCGGGGCAGGCCGTGCGGATAGACCTGCAATCGTCCGAGTTCGACCCGTACCTGATCCTCCGCTTCCCGAGCGGGCGGCAGATCGAGAACGACGACGCCTCGCCGACCGGCCGCAATTCGCTGATCGAGACGACACTGGAGGAGGGAGGGGCGTACAGGGTGCTGGTGACGAGCTACGGGCCGGGCGAGATGGGATCATACGACCTGGCCCTGTCGGCCGGCGACGGAGCCGTCGCGACGGCCACTGGGGAGACCGGGCCGGTGCCGGACCAGCACCGCCGGTTCTACGGCGTGTTCGTCGGCATCACCGATTACCCGCCGGGCGTCGGCGACCTGGCGTACTGCCGCGAGGACGCCGAGAAGCTCGGCAGGGCCTTCCGGCAAGTCGGACTGATGGACGGCGCCCAGATGGACATCCTCGTCGACGGACGCGCCAGCAAGGCCGACGTCCGGTCGGCCATGCGGCGCATGGCAAGCCGGGTCGGCCCCAACGACGTGTTCGTCTTGTTCTACTCGGGCCACGGGGACCAGACGGATCGCGATCCGAGGGCACACGCCGACGAGGTGGACGGGCGGGGCGAGTCGATCGTGCTGGGGCGCGACCACTACACCGACGACGAGCTGGCCGAGGACCTCGACGGGATCCGGGCCGGCCTCACGGTTGTCGCCATCGATGCGTGCTTCTCCGGCGGCTTCGCGCGCGACGTGATCTCCAGGCCCGACCGGGTCGGGTTCTTCTCCTCGGAGGAGGACCTCACCTCGAACGTGGCCGTGGAGTTCCAGGCCGGAGGCTACCTGTCGCTGTTCTTCCGGCAGGCGATCGAGGGTCGCGCCGATCTGGACGGCGACGGCGTCGTCCAGATCGGGGAACTGAGCCACTACATCCGCGACCAGTACGCGCAGCACGTCCGCGCCGCCTCGGCCGAGACGACCGAGGGCGCCGCGGGGTACCAGCACCTGGTCGTGGACCGCGGGAGCGTGCGCGTCGACACCGTGTTCTACAGATCCGGCACGGGGACCGCTCCCCGGCCGTCCCGGCCGGCTGTTCGCTTGACCGATGTGCCGCTGCGGCCATAGCCTGGGCTTCATCATGAGCACCAAGCTGGCGCAGGGCCCCGAGGGTCGGCGGCCGGCGGCCGGCGGCCGGCGGTCGGCGGCCGGCGGTCGGCGCGGCGCGG
>CAMTWF010000136.1:0-5307 GCA_947085355.1 uncultured delta proteobacterium | reverse complement strand
GGCACGACGGTTCTCGATGAGCCAATGCACTTCGTCGAGCAGGGCGGGGACCTTCTGCACCTCGTCGATCACGGTGACGCCGCCGTTCCAGCGCTCGCGAAGCAAGGCGGGCCGGGAGGCGTACTCGGCGAAGACGTCCGTCTGGAGCAGGTCGATGACCTTCGCCTTGTGCGCCGGACGGAAGTGCCGGCGGATCCAGTAGGTCTTGCCGACGCGGCGCGGTCCCCAGAGGAACGCCGACTGCCCCTCGGCAAGCTGCAACTCGATCAGCCTCTTGACGATTCGCCCCATGAGGGCATTTTATCCGGACAAAACGTCCTGGCAAGTCCGATCTGCGGGAGGCTCGGGGTAGGTTCGCGGGCCCTGCCTTTCGGGACTTGGGCCGCGCCGCTACCCGGAAACCTCCCACACGCTGGTGCCGACGACATGGCCGCGGCCGGTCGAGGGGTCGACCACTCCGGCGCCCCAGCCGAAACCGCGCGGCTCCTCGGAGGTTGCGGTGCGCGCGAACGACACCGTTCCGGCGCCGAAGGCCGCCGCGAAGGCGTCCACGCCGTACGGCTCCGGACAGACGATCACGTACCCGCCGCCAAACGTGGACACAAAACTTCGAGGTTACTATCAGGCGTCCAGCACGCGCAGCGCGTTGTCGCGGAGCACCTTGCCGATGACGCGCCTGGGGACGCGGAGGTCGAGCAGCGCGGCGACGAGGTTGCCTATCTGCGAGGGGTCGCGCAGGTCGCGGGGCGGGACGATCAGGCCGTCGTAGTCCGATCCGAGCGCCGGCAGGTCCTCGCCGCCGGCGCGCCACAGCGCCGCGATGTGCTCGGCCACCGCCGCGGCGGTCGGGCCGCCGGTGAACATTGTGCCGAAGATCGCGCCCACGACGCCGCCGGTGCGGGCCACGGCGCGGACCGCGGCGTCGTCCAGGTTCCGCCACATCGGCCAGGCCGACGCCGACCCGGCGTGCGAGACGATCGCCGGGCGCCGCGCCATCGCCGCCGCGTCGCGGAACGTCCGGGGCGACACGTGCGCAAGGTCCACCAGGATCCGCTCGGCCTCGCACGCCTCGACCAGCGCCCGGCCGAACCGGCTGAGCCCGTCGTCGGGCGACGCGCCGAGGCCCACCTTCGGCGGACACGCCTCGTTGCGCGAGAAGTGCGCCGGCGTCAGGTACCGCAGCCCGCGCCGCGACCACGGCCCCAGCCGATCCAGCGCCCCTTCGAGCGCGTGTGCGCCCTCCAGACCGAAGGCGTAGCCGACGGCGCCGGCGCGGGACGCCGCGCGGATCGTCTCCCCGGTCGGCGCGAGCACGAGCGCCCCGCCGCTCCGGGCAGCCGCGCGCTCCACGAGATCCATCTGCGCCTCCACGACGCGCGCCGCGCGACCGCCGCGGCGCGGCAGCGAGACGAGGCCGAAGATCTGGCAGGAGTATCCGCCGGCCGCGAGCCGCGGGAGATCGACGTGCCACCCGAGCGCCGCGCGCGGCAGGAACGGGCGGTGGCGGCGCAGCAGGTCGTAGCCGGCGCGCATGAGCGACGGAGTGTCGGCGTGGAGATCGACCGGAGGGTGCTCGCGCAGCAGGCCGGCGACCTCGTCGATCACGGCGAGGCTCGCGGGCCCGGTCGGCTCACTGCGCCGTCGGGCCGCCGAGGTTCTCGATGTTGTTCACCAGGCCTCTGCGGAGCGGCGCCTGGATCGGGTTGGGGCCGAACCAGATGCGCCAGACGGGCCGGATGATCGATGCGGCGTTCTGGATCGCGACGAGCGACCGGCCCGGCATCTGGACGTACGCGGTCGAGCCGCGGGTCCAGAGCTTCATCTCGGAACCGTTGCCGGCGTCGTGGTTGACGGCGTCGAGGAAATCCTTCAGCGGCGGCTGCGCGGCGGCCGCGTCGAAGTCGTCGATCGATCGTCTCAGCGTCTCCTTGTAGGCGTCGACGACCTGTTGGCCCGTGACGTCGCGCACGAACTTCATCCAGATCGCCTTGCCGAACGACGACGAGTGGATCCACTGGTACAGGGCGCCGGCGTCCTTGAGGCCCGCCCAGTTGACCTGTCCGCCGACGACGAACGAGGCCCCCTCGCGTCCCAGGAACCGCTGCCAGGCGGTGCGCGCCGAGTCCGTCTGGACGTAGAACCCGGCCGCGTACACGTTGAACGTCCCGTACGCCTCGCGGGCGCCCACGCCGAGCAGCGAGTGCGCCTGCCCGCCGAATTCCTGCGTGACCGGGAAGCTCTTTCCGGTCTCGGGTTCGGTCACGGAACCCGAGTCGGCGACGGCGGCCAGCGCCAATGCCGTCGTGATGCCCAGCGATCCGGCTACGTTCCGCATGGCAGATCTCCTTCCCGCCGCCGCGTGTCGCGGCGCGGGCCGTTCGACGCGCCCGAATCGGCGCGATTCACCGGCTCGGGCCACGGCCCCTTGAGCCACCCGGCCCGGCGGTACCATTCGAGCGTCTCCCGCAGCCCCGTTCCCAAGGTGACGCTCGGCGCCCATCCGAGCGTCCGGCGAATCCGGTCGGCCGAGCAGGTCCAGCCGGGGACGACGAGATGGTCCAGCCCGTCGGGGTGCAGCAGGGCCGGCACGCGGCCCAGGCGCCGGAGCGCCAGGCGGCCGGCGCGCGAGGCGAGGCGAACCAGTCCGGAAGGCACGCGCACGGGAACCGCGGGCGAGTCCTGCGCCAGGCGGATCGCCTCGCCGATTTGGCGCATGCTGCGCGGCGGGCCGTCGGCGAGGAAGAACACCGACTGGTTCGCGTGGTCGATCTCGACGGCGGCGCGTACCGCGGAGGCCACGTCGGCCCCATGCACGAGCGAGAACAGCATGCTTCCGTCGTCCACGAGGAGGATCGCGCCGGCCCGGGCCAGGGCGAAGTACGGCAGCAGCCTCCGATCCCGAGGGCCGTACACCAGCGGCGGCCGGAGGACCGTCACCGGGAAGACGTCGGACCGCTCCAGCACAGTGGCTTCGGCCTCCAGCTTCGTGCGGCCGTAGAACGAGACCGGATGCGGCACGACGTCCTCGTCCGGCGGCTCGGGCCCGAGCGTCGGCCCCGACGCGGCGACCGACGAGACGAAGACGAACCGGCGCACGCCGGGCGAGAAGCGGTGGACGGCGTCCAGCAGGTTCATCGTCCCGTCGACGTTCACCCGCCGGTAGGACTCCTCGTCCGGGCCGAGCAGCACGGCGGCGAGGTGGACGACCGCATCGACACCCCGCGCCGCCGCGCCAAGGCCCCGCTCCTCCTCGATCCGACCCACGTGGAAGTGCAAGGACCCGAGCGGCTCTGCCGCGAGGGTCCGCAAGTGCTCCACATCGGACTCGGGCCGCACGAATGCCCGCACCGACCACCCGCCGGCCAGCAGGTTCCGGACTACGTGCCATCCGATGAAGCCGGTGGCGCCGGTGACGAGGACCAGTTTGGAGTTTGGAGTTTGGAGTTTCAAGTTTCAAGTTCCTCCGAACTCCGAACTCGAAACTCCAAACTCCAAACTCCAAACTCCAAGTCACTTGGCCGGCGTTCGCGGGCCGCCGGAGTTGTCGACCAGCTCCTTCATCTCCTTGCCGACCTTGAAGAACGGCAGGCGCTTCGGCGACACGTGCACGACCCGGCCCGATTTCGGGTTGCGACCGGTGTAGGCCCGGTAGGATCGCACCGAGAAGCTCCCGAACCCTCGGATCTCGATCCCCTCGCCGTTCGCCATCGCCTCCGTCATTGCGCCCAGCAGCGTGTTGACGACGGCCTCGGCCTTCGTCTTCGTCAGATTCCCCTTGCGGGCGACGGCCTCGATCAGTTCCGACTTCGTCATGCACCGTTCCTCCCCGGCGAACAGGACGGGCCGGGTTCCGGCCGACCGCGATCGATCCACATCGGCCCGTGCGCGGTCAAGCGCCGCTGGGCCGCACCGTCGTCAGCCCGCCGGCGCGCGCGGATCGCCGCCGTTCTCCGCGTCCTCGCGATGCAGGCGATCCTCGCGCTCCCTCTGGATGAAGAAGGCCACGCCGGTGGCGAGAAAGTACAGCACGATCAGCGGGCCGGCCATCAGCGCCTGGTTGAGCGGGTCCGGGGTCGGGGTCAGCACCGCCGACAGGGCGAACGCGATGACGACGAAATACCGGGCGAAGCGGAGCAGCTTGCGGTGATCGACCAGGCCTATGCGCGCCAGGAAGACGATCACCAGCGGCAACTCGAAGACCAGGCCGAAGCCGAACAGCATGCCGACCGCGAGGTCCACGTACTGGTTGACCATGATCGTCGGGCCCATCGCCACCGACGCGGCCACGTCGAGGCCGTACTCGAGCAGGAAGCGGAACCCGAGCGGGAAGACCACCCAGTACCCGAAGACGCCGCCGCCCAGGAAGAAGACGAACGTGCCGATCACCAGCGGCCAGGCGTGGCGCTTCTCCCTGGGATACAGGCCGGGCGCGACGAATCGCCATAACTGGAAGATCAGCATCGGGGACGCGACGAAGAGGCCCGCGTAGATCGAGAGCCGGAGCTGCGTGAACATCGGATCGACCGGGTTCGCATAGTGCAGCGACGGCCCGGCGGCCGGCAGCCCCGGCACCTCCCTCCACGCCCGGAACAACGGCTCCACGATGAACGACAGGACCTCGTCGCGGAAGACGATCGCCACGACCGTGGCGCCGAGGAACGTGACGGCCGAGATCCACAGCCTGCGGCGCAACTCGCGCAGATGATCGAAGAAGCTCATCCGGGACTGCGCCACCGCGACTACCCCGCCACCCGCCCGGGCGGACCGGCGCCCGGATCAACCTGGGCGCCTCCACCCGTGTCGGCGCCGCCCGCGGCCGGCGCCCGCGTCGCGTCCGGCGGCTCTCCGGCCGCGTCCGAGGTGTTCGGCGGAAGCGCGGCGGGCGCGACGGGCGGAGCCGGCGGAGCCGGCCCGTACACCGGCGGGTACGCCGGCGGCTCCTCGATCGACAGGTTCTCGCGCAGTTCCTGCGAGGCGCGCTGGAACTCCCGAGTGGCGCGGCCGAGCGCCCGGAAGAGGTTCGGGAGCTTCTCGGGGCCGATGAAAAGCAGCGCCACGACGGCGATCACGACCAGCTCCCAGAGGCCCAAGCCGAACATCGCCGACTGTCTACCACAGAGCAGTGGTCAGTGGTCAGTGGTCAGTGATCAGTTCTTGGGCGCCGATCTGACTTGCCGCGCACCGAGCACCGAACACCCACCACTGACCACTGACCACTGACCACTGACCACTCCTCTGTGGTACAGGAGCCGTCCATGCGAAGGCTGTTCGCCGGCGTGGCCCTGGTTACCTTCGCGACGCTGCTGC
>CAMTWF010000135.1:0-3051 GCA_947085355.1 uncultured delta proteobacterium | reverse complement strand
TCCGGGGGGCGGTGAGGCGCGAAGCGCCGAACAGCCCCCCGGCATGGCAGAGGCCGCGCCGGCAGTGCGGCCAACTCCGGCAGACCTGCGGCCGGGCGGTCCCCCCCGGTGAACGGATACCGGGGCGCGCGCATCGAGAATCCCCGGCATGCGGCCCTTGCGCGTTCCAAGAGGCGTAACCTAACATGCCGCGCGTGCACCCCGCGAGGCGTCGCCGTCATCGGGGCCGGTAGACGCTGCGCCGGGAGCGCGATTCCGGCGCTTGACGGCGCCGGTCGGTCGGAGGTCGCAATGGACAGCCACGAACAGGCGAGGATAACGCTCGGCGAGGACGAACTCCGGTTCCTCAACTTCCTCAGCGGCATGGTGCCCCCCGTGCCGGACTTCCAGCGGGTCCTCCGCAGGGCGGTTTCCGAGGCGGCCCGCATCGCGCCGCTGGACGCCTACGCGATGGCGGTGCGCGGCGAGCGCGGCATCGACCTGTCGATCTGCTCGGTCCGGCCGGTCGAGGAGGCGTTCCTGGCGGCCGTGCGGGGCGACATGCTCGCCGCCTGCCGGAACATGCTGCCCGACGCGCCCGACGTCGATTTCGGCGCCGACATCCTCGTGATCTCGGTAGGCGAAGGCGCCCCGGCGGCCGACAGGGTCGGCAGCGCCGAGTTCCACCGCATCAACGGCCTGGCGTTGGGCGTGGCGGGGATGTTCCGGGCCGACCCGTCCGGTTTCGATCCGAAGGAGGTCTTCCTCTTCACTCTCCTGACGAACTGGCTCGCCTCGTACCACGTCCTGAGCGGCGCCTACCGCCGGATGGAGGAGCTGTCCGTCACCGATCCGCTGACCGGCGTCAGCAACCGCCGGAAGTTCACCGAGGAACTCGAGAAGGAGATCGAACGCGTCCGGCGCTACAGGTTCGATCTGTCGGTCGTCCTGCTCGACCTGGACAACCTCAAGCAGATCAACGACTCCCAGGGGCACCTCGCCGGCGACATGGTGCTCCGCCAGGTCGTCACCGCCGTCCAGCAGGTCACGCGCAAGGTCGACTTGATAGCCCGCTGGGGCGGCGACGAGTTCGCCCTGCTGCTGCCGCACACCTCGGCCGCCGGGGCGGCGACCGTCTGCCGGAGGATCGCCGAACGGTGCCGCGCATCCGAGGCGAGGTGGGAGGGCCGGCCGCTGGCGTTCACGGTGAGCGGCGGGGTGGCGACGATCCGGTCCGGCGAGAGCGCCCACGACCTGCTGCACCGGGCGGACGGCGCCCTCCTGGCCGCCAAGCGGGCCGGGCGCGACAGGTTCGAGATGGCGGAGTAGGCAATCAGCAGTCAGCAGCCGGCACCGCTCGGTTCGAGCTGACTGCTGACTGCTGACTGCTGATTGCTACATGCCGGAGATCGCCAGTCGATAAGCGCCTTCGGCAAGCCAGAATCCGTCGACGATCGCGAAGTTGAGGCCCTGCGGGAGATTGGCGGTGACCGTGGACCGGAGCGTGCTGACGGCGCAGAGCGGGTTGTTGTCGTTGCACGCGACCTCGGAGGCGGCATTGCAGTCACCGGACCTGAAGTAGATCACCGTGTCGAAGTTGGTCTGCGCGTTGCAGGTCGTCGCCGTCACCCCTCGGGGTCCGCACAGGCCGAAGTAGTACATGTAGTCCGGCGCGCCGGATCCGCCGCACGCGCCGGCGCTGTCGTTGCCCTGGCCGACCGTGGTCCCGTCGTAGTTGCCGTTGGCCGCGATCCGACCGGCGTTGGCGCAGGGGGCGCGCTGGAAGCGGAGCGCGAAGTTGCCGGCGGAGGCCGAGCTGTAGCCGTCGACGACCACGTAGTACGTTCCGGCATCCAGGACGCGCACGATCTGGGACCGCAGGCCGCCCGAGTAGCCCGAGCACTGGTCGTCGGCGCAGACGACCGCCGTCGCCGGCGACGGGCAGGAGCCCTGCCGGATCTGGAGGACCGTGTCCCACCTGTTGCCGTCGACCGTGTCGAGGTAGATCACCTGGCTGCTCTCGATCACGAACGTGTACCAGACGTCGCGCCCGCCGGTGGCCGACGACGGGCACCCGGTGTACATGTGATCGTCGGTCGCCGTCGTCGTGCTCCCGAAGAAGACGCCTCCGGCGGTGATGTCGATCGCCCCGGCGCACGTGTCGTTGGGCGGAGTCGGCGTGGCGGTCACCGTCACGTTCAGCGTGAAGGAGCCCCTGTTTCCCGCGCCGGCGCCGTCGACGATCACCCAGTACGCGCCGGCGGCCAGCCTTCGCATGATGCGCGCCTGGCCCGGCGTGCCGCCCGCGGAGTTGTCGTCGCACGCAATTTCGGTTGCGCCGGGACACGTCGCGCCGCTGCGGACGTACAGCACCGCGTCGTAGTCGCTGCCGACGGTGTCGAGCGTCACGTCGGCTGCGCCGGCGAGGGTCAGCGAGAAGACGACGTCGGGCGAGGCGGCGGTGGCGCCGCAACTCGCCGTGTAGTCGTTGTTCGCGGCGCACGTGCTGCCGACGAACGTGCCGCCGCCGGAGATCTCCTGGATCGTCCCGCCGCATGCGTCGTTGGCCGGCGGCGTACCGAAGTTGCAGGCGTTCCAGGTGCAGGCTGGGATGCCGCACGTCTGGGTGCCGATGCAGGATCCCACCGCGCAGGTCTGCGTCGAGCCGCCGACGCAGGCGAAGCCGTTGTCGGGCCTCGTGTCGCAGTCGTCGTCGCGACCGTTGCAGACCTCGGGCGGCGGCGTGCACGCGGCCCCGGCCGGGATCCGGCAGTCCGCGGTGCAGGCGCCGGAGCCGGTCGAGCCGCAGATCGTCGTGCAGGACACGATGGCGCCCTGCCTGCACGGGAAGCCCTCGTCGGTCTCGCCGTCGCAGTCGTCGTCGATGCCGTTGCACACCTCGGGGGGCGGGGTGCAGGCGCCCGGTCCGGGCGGAGTGCAGTTGGCGGCGCACGCGCCGGTCCCCGTCGTCCCGCACGCCGTCGTGCAGGACACCGACGTCCCCGAGCAGCAGCCGAAACCGTCGTCGCAGATGCCGTCGCAGTCGTCGTCGCGACCGTTGCAGACCTCGGG
>CAMTWF010000134.1:0-4008 GCA_947085355.1 uncultured delta proteobacterium | reverse complement strand
TCATGCTCACCTCCATACGATCCGGCGACGGCGACGGCAACGGCAACGGCAACGGCAACGGCAACGGCAACGGGGACCGGGACGGCAGGCGGGAGGCTGTAGCCGGGGCCGTGAACGGCTACGCCGGCCCCCCCCCACAAATCGCGAATGCACCCACCACTGATTGCCCCGCGGTGCGCCCGTGCGTAGGATGCGTCGCGCGGAGGGCTCGGGCAGTGGCGGCCGGAAAGCGGAAGAGGCGCGCGGCGCGCGTCGTGGCGATCACAGGAGGAGGGAACTTCCTCGGTTCCCAACTCGCCGCGCGTCTCGACGCCGACCCGGCTTTCGCCCGCGTCGTGGTGCTGGACGCCGGCTCGTCGATCGCCTCCTCGCCCCGCACGCGCCACTACGACATCGACATCGCCAAGCCCGGCGCCGACGCGCGGCTTGCCGAGGCGCTCGCGGCCGAGGGCGCGGACACGGTCGTGCATGCCGCATTCATCCAGGCGCCGACGCACCAGGTCGAGTACGTGCACGAGCTGGAGTCGATCGGCACGATGAACGTGCTGGCGGCCTGCGAGGGGTCGTCCGTGCGGCGGCTGGTCGTGTGGAGCCACACGTTCCTGTACGGCGCCCGGCCGGACAACCCGGCGCTGCTGCCGGACACGTGGCCGCTGCGCGGGAATCCGGAGAGCCTGTTCATCCGCAACAAGATCGAGGTCGAGCAGCAGGTCGCGGCGTTCGCCGCCCGCGCGTCGGGTGCGGTTGCGACCGTCGTGCTGCGCGCGGCGCCCGTCGTCGGCCCCAACTCGGACGGCGTGGCGGCCGCGATGATGCGGCGCCGCCTCGTCCCCGTCGCCGCCGGCTTCGATCCGTTGGTCCAGGTGGTGCACGAGTACGACCTCGTCGAGGCGTTCCGGCTGGCGGTCGGCTCGGATGCGACGGGCGCGTTCAACATCGTGGCCGAGGGCGTCCTGCCGCTGGTCACGGCGATCCTCCTGACCGGCAGGGTGCCCGTCCCGATGCCGCGCGCCGTGCTGAAGCGCGTCCTCGGGGCGGCGTGGATGCTGCGCATGAGCGAGGCGGCGGCGCCTTTCGTGGACTACCTGACGTACCCGTGCGTCGCCGACGGCGCCAGAGCCGTCGCCGAACTGGGGTTCCGTTCCACGTACACGACGCAGGAGGCACTGTGCGACTTCGCCGGCCGCGCCTTGGCGCCGCGGGGCTCTCCGGCGCCGGGAGGCGCGCGGTGAAGCCCGGGCGGCTCGGCGTCGATCCGCTGGACGGCTTCGCGCCGCCAGCGGAGCACGAGTCCGGAGTTTCCCCAGACCTGAAACTCCAGACGCGAAACTCCAAACCCGAAACTCCAAACCCGAAACCCGAAACTCCAAACCCGAAACCCGAAACCCCAACGCGTCGCCGTCGTCGCTCACGACGCTCGAGAGCCGCTTCGAGGAGGTCATGCACGACCTGCGCCGGAGGATCGAGTCCGAGGGCGGGCTGGAGGTCGGCAGCAGGCGCCGGCTCGAGGAGGAGATGCGGCTGTTCGGCGCGCGGATGGGCGAGCGGCTCGACGTGCTGCGGTCGGCGGACGAGCGCGACCGCGAGGCGCTGGCGTCCGCCCGCTCCCTCCTCTCGATCGACGCGCTCGCACGCCTCGGCGCCCGCGGTCTGCTCCGCCGCAGGTCGCTCGTCGTGGACGCCTTCGGCTACGAGGAGGCCGCCTCGAGACGCATCGAGCCGCTCGTCGGCTTTCTCTTCGACCGCTGGTTCCGGGTGGAGGTATCCGGCGTGGAGTCGGTGCCTTCCGACGGCCCGGCGATCCTCGTCGCGAACCACTCGGGCGCCATCCCGTTCGACGGGTTGATGATCTCGGCCGCCGTGAGGAGACGGCACGCCCGGCGCAGGGACGTCCGGTGGCTCGTCGAGGACGAGGCGTACTATTTCCCGTTCTTCGGCACGACGATGGCGCGGCTCGGGGCGGTGCGCGCCTGTCCCGAGAACGCGATGCTGCTGTTGGATCGCGGCGCGGTGGTTGCGGTCTTCCCCGAGGGGAGCCTCGGGCTGCGCAAGACGTTCGGGGAGCGGTACCGCCTGCGGAGGTTCGGCCGCGGCGGGGCGATCAAGCTGGCGCTGCGGTCCGGCGCGCCGGTGATCCCGGTCGCCGTCGTGGGCGGCGAGGAGACGTACCCCGTGCTGGCGCGCACCACGCTGCTGGCGGAGACGCTCGGCGTCCCCTTCCTGCCCATCACGCCCACCTTCCCGCTGCTCGGCCTGTTCGGCCTGCTGCCGCTGCCGTCGCGATGGCGAATCCAGTTCGGGCCGCCGGTCGGCATGGAGGGGGGGGCGCAGGCCGCGGAGGATCCGGCCGCGGTGAGCCGGCTGAACGAGCGGCTGCGTGGGCGGATCCAGGGCATGGTCGGCGAACTGCTTGGCCGCCGCAATGCGGTCTTCCGGTAGCGGAGAACGGGTTTCGGGTTTCGGGTTTCGGGTTACGGGTTTCGGGTTCACGGAGGCTGGAGCGATGATCACGGTCAACCACAAGGGGCGTTCGTTCACGGTGGTGCACGAGGCGGAGGACGGGTGGCCGGTGACGTCGGTGCGGTTGTCGCTGCGCGTCCCGCTGCCGCAGGGGGTCGCGATTCACCCGGCCGGAACCGCTCCGTGGTCGGCCGGGCGGATAGGATCGCAGACGTTCCAGACCGGCGACTCCGAGTTCGACCGCGTTTTCTCGGCGCGCGCCGATGCCCGCTCGGACCTGCGCGTGCTGGAGTCGCCGGAGATCCGCCGGTTGCTGGTGGCGGCGGCCGGGCAGCACCCGGGCCTCTGGATCGGTCACGACGCCGTCGTCGTGGCGGAACGGGGCCACGTGCGCGGCGGCGAACGGCTGGAGTCGGTGCTCGACGAGATCGCGACAATCGCCGCCGTGATCGAGGCGACGGCGGCCGGCACGAAGGCCGTGAAGGCCGCGAAGGCAAAGACGCGCGGCGAGCGGGGCGCCGAAACGGCGCCGCGAGTGTCGAAGTCGGCGGATGCCGCGGCCGCCGGAAGCCGGCAGGCGGGCGAGGCCGGCGGCGCGGCGGCCGGACCCGCGGCGATGGAGCAGTTCGTCCGGGCGTGTTTCGACCGGTCGGTGGCCGCGTACGAGGTGAACCGACGGCTGGCGCGCGAGTGGCTCGGGCGCCGCATCGTCGGCGAGGGCTCGGTGGCGGCGGTTGCACGGCTGGAGGGCCACGATTTCGACTTCGGCGACCTCAAGGGCGTCAAGATCGAGCTGCGCGCGGCCGGTCCCGACGAGACGGTCTCGGTGGTCCGCGTGCAGCTCCAGGTGGACGACGGCGCTGCGCCGTCGGTCGCCCCAATCCGGTCGGGACACGCCGTCCGCTTCGACGGCCGGCTGGCCTCGGCGAACCCGCTCCTGCACACGATCCAGATCGTCTCGGCCTCGGTGACGCCCGCCTGACCACAGCCCCCCGGTCTTCCGCCGGCAACCGGCTGGACCAGGCCGTGATCGTGATCGTGGACGTGGACGTGGACGAGCGCCGGCACGAGCACAAGCACGATATTCCCAGGGCCTGAACGGTTGCGCTCTACGGCCAGGGTCAAGCACCGAGGCGCTTCGGAGGACGGCGGGCCGGTTTGGGGCAGGTTCAGGATCGATTTCAGGAGCGAGATCCGCTTCCGAGAGGAGTTGGGACGCGGTTTCGGAATTCCGAAACCGCGTAGGCCGACCTGTCCGCGCGGTTTCGGAAAGCCGCAGGCGAGTCCGGGGGACCGGTGGCGCGGTTTTGGAATTCCGGAAACCCGACTGCAGGCGGGCAACGATCGGATCGGGTTTTCCGAAACGCCGCCGGGACGCCTTTGGGATCGATTTCGGGTTTCCCGCGGCGGATCCACACGGTTCGGATCGGCGTTTCGGAAATCCGAAACCCCACGAGCGATCGATCACCACCGGCCTTCGGAACTCCGAAATCGATCCGAGAACGACCTTTGTCGGGCGAAATCGAGAGGTTGCGCATTTTCGGGGGT
>CAMTWF010000133.1:0-25909 GCA_947085355.1 uncultured delta proteobacterium | reverse complement strand
GCTCGAGCTCTCCGACGACGACTGCTACGTCGTCGAGGATCTGGAACGGTCCGGCTGCAAGCTCGACACCCCGAAGCGGAAGAAGCTGCTGGAGATCACGCTCAACGGGTTCGGCGTGGCACTCAACGGTAGCGCCCTGGAGGTGCGTGCGACCCCCGACAGCTTCGCGTTGCGCAAGCACAACCTGGTGCAGGCGATGCTCGCGGTGAACGACCTCTTCTACCTGGCCACGCCCATCGTCACGAGCGTGTTCTACGAGGACGTCGTGGCATGGTTGGAGCTGATCGAGGTCCGCTACACGCCGAAGGTGAAGTTCACGGGCAAGAGCGGCTACGATCACCTGTTCGACTTCGTCATCCCGAAGTCCAGGCTGCAACCGGAGCGGGTTCTTCGTGCGATCAACCGTCCCGGCCGGGAGACCGCGCAGGCCATGGTTTTCTCCTGGCTCGACACGAGGAACGTCAGGGCGCCCGACTCGCGAGCGTACGCGGTGCTGAACGACTCCGAGCGTACCGCCTCGCTGGACGTGGTCGACGCACTCCGCAGCTATGAGATCCGCCCCGTCTTCTGGAGCCGGCGCGACGAGGTGCGCGAGGAGTTGGCGGCATGAGCGAGTCGGCGACGTCGGGAATCTCCTTCAACGAACCGTCGATCTTCGAGCTGTCGCGGCCGGGGCGCCCCGGGATCCGGACGCCCGAGCCCGGCCCGCCGGTCGGGCCGGAGGCGGGGCCGGAGATTCCCGAGCGGCTGCGCAGGACGGCGGATCCGCGGCTGCCGGAGGTGTCGGAGCCGACGGTCGTGCGGCACTTCTGCCGGCTGTCGTCCTGGAACTTCCACGTCGACGCCGCGATGTACCCGCTCGGATCCTGCACGATGAAGTACAACCCGAAGATCAACGAGTGGGCCGCGCGGCTCCCCGGCTTCGCCCGGCTGCACCCGCTGCTGCCGGCCGCGCTGGCGCAGGGGGCGCTGGAACTGATGTGGGACCTCGAACGGCGCCTGGCGGAGATCTGCGGCTTCGCCCGCGTGACGCTCCAGCCCGCGGCCGGCGCGCACGGCGAGCTGGCCGGCCTGCTGATGATCCGCGCCTTCCACGTCGACCGGGGGAACCCGCGACGCAAGGTGCTGGCGCCCGACACGGCGCACGGGACGAACCCGGCGTCGGCGACGCTGGCGGGGTACTCGTCCGTCCCGGTCCCGTCCGGGCCGGACGGGACGATCGACCCGGCGGCGGTCGAGCGGCTCATGGACGGCGACGTTGCCGCGATCATGATCACGAACCCGAACACGCTGGGCCTGTTCGAGCGCGGCATCGCGGAGATCGCGTCGATCGTCCATGCGAAGGGGGGCCTCGTGTACGGCGACGGCGCGAACCTCAACGCGATCCTCGGCGTCGCCAGGCCCGGCGACTTCGGGATCGACGTGATGCAACTCAACATGCACAAGACGTTCTCCACGCCGCACGGCGGCGGCGGCCCCGGCGCCGGCCCGGTCGGCGTCGCGGCAGCGCTGGAGCCGTACCTGCCGGCGCCCGTGGTCGAGCGCGATCCGGACGGGTCGTTCCGGCTGGAGCACGACCGGCCCAGGAGCATCGGCCGCGTGCGATCGTTCCACGGCAACTTCGGCGTGCTTGTACGTGCGTACACGTACCTGGCGGCGCACGGACCGGCCGATCTGCGGGCGATCGCCGAGACCGCCGTGCTCAACGCCAACTACGTGCTTGCGCGCCTTCGCGACGCCTTCCACGTGCCGCACGACCGGCCGTGCATGCACGAGTGCGTCCTTTCCGACCGCGACCTGCTGCGCGACACCGGCGTCTCGACGCTCGACATCGCCAAGTCGCTCATCGACCGCGGCTTCCACCCGCCAACGGTCTACTTCCCGCTGGTCGTCAAGGGCGCCCTGATGATCGAGCCGACCGAAACCGAAACGCTCGATACGCTCGACCGGTTCGTCGAGGCGATGAGGGAGATCGCCGTCGAGGCGCGCGAGGACCCGAAGGCGGCGCGCCAGGCTCCGCGCCGCACCCGGATCGGCCGCGCGGACGAGGCGCGCGCGGCCAGGCAGCCGGTGCTGCGCTACAGGTTCGAGCGTTGACGTGTCGGACGTGTCGGACAAGGGGCGACCACAAGGGTCGCCCGTACAGTGCATCCGGAGGCTGGCGGGGTACGCCCGGTTCGTGCGGCTGTCGCACACGCTCTTCTCGCTGCCGCTGCTCGTGGCGGGGACGGTCCTGGGCGCGGGCGGAATCCCCTCGGCGCGGACGCTGGCGCTGGCGCTGCTCGCCGGCGCGGGCGCCCGTGTCGCGGCCCTCGCGCTCAACAGGATCGTCGACCGCCGGATCGACGCGGCGAATCCGCGCACGGCGGCGCGCGAACTGCCGGCCGGGCGGATGGCCCCCGCGGAGGCGTGGGGCGTCGCCGCGGCGGGGACCGCCGTCTTCGTCGGCGCGGCGGCCGCGCTGCCGCCTCCGTGCCTCGCGCTGACCCCGGCGCCGCTTGCGGTCTTCGCGCTGTATCCGTTCCTGAAGCGGTGGACGTCGCTGTGCCACTTCGGCGTCGGCGTCGCCCTGTCGCTGGCGCCGCTCGGCGGCTACCTCGCGGCCGGCGGTCCGATCCCGCCGGCCCCGGGGATCGTCGCGCTGGCCGCCTTCACGCTGCTCTGGGCGGCCGGCTTCGACGTCATCTACGCAACGCTCGACGCCGACCACGACCGCCTCGCCGGCCTGCACTCGCTCCCCGGTCGGCTCGGCGTCCGCCGGGCGCTTCGCGTGGCGGCGGCGCTGCACGCCGCGGCGTTCGCGGCGCTCGTGGTCGTGGTCGCGCAGCGCGGGGCGCTGGGGCGTGCGGCGGCGATCGGCGCGTTGGCGGTCGTCGCGGCGCTGCTCGTCGTCGAGCACGTCCGTGCGCCGTCGGACGTGGAGTTCGCGTTCTTCGAGGCGAACGTCGCGGTGGGCGCCGCGGTGCTCGCGCTGGCGGCGGTGATCGCGTGAAGGGCGGCCACGCGGACCTGCGGGCCTTCCTGGCCGATCTGGAGCGCGCCGGCGACCTGGCGCGGATCGCGGTCCCGGTCGATCCGCGGCTGGAGATCGCCGAGATCGCCGGGCGGGTGGTGCGATCGGACGGTCCTGCGCTGCTGTTCGAGCGTCCGATCGGCTCGCGGTTCCCGGTGGCCGCCAACCTGTTCGGCTCGATGCGGCGGATCGAGATCGCCCTGGGCCGGCCGCCCGAGGCGGTCGGCGAGGAGCTGGCGCGGCTCGTCGAGCGGCTCCAGCCGCCGTCGCTCGGCGCGCTGTGGCGGAGCCGGCGCACGCTGCGCCGGCTGCTTGCGGCGCGGACCCGACCGGTGGGTCGCGCGCCGTCGCAGGAGGTCGAGGCGCCGGTCGATCTGTCGGCGTTGCCGGTCATCACCTCGTGGCCGCGCGACGCGGGACCGTTCCTCACGTTCCCGCTGGTCCTGACGATCGATCCGGCCACGGGGCGGCGCAACCTGGGCGTCTACCGGATGCAGGTGATGGGGAAGGACCGGACGGGGATGCACTGGCAGATCGCCAAGGGCGGGAGCTTCCACCATCACGAGGCCGAGCGATCCGGGCGGGCGATGCCGGTGGCGGTGGCCGTGGGGGCCGACCCGTGCCTGATGCTCGCGGCCGTGACGCCGCTGCCGGAGAACATCGACGAGCTGGCCTTCGCCGGTTTCCTGCGGGGCCGGCCGACGCGGATCGCGCGGGGCGCCGTCGTGCCGATCGACGTGCCCGCCCAGGCGGAGTTCGTGCTGGAGGGTGAGGTGCTCCCCGGCGAGCGCGAGGTCGAGGGACCGTTCGGCGACCATTTCGGGCACTACTCGCACGCCGCGCCGTTCCCGGTCTTCCGGGTGAGGCGGATCTCGCACCGCCGCGACGCGGTGTACGTGGCGAGCGTCGTGGGGCGGCCGCCGCAGGAGGACCGCGCGATGGGGGACGCCGCGCAGCTCATGCTGCTGCCGCTGCTGCGGCTGATCCATCCGGAGGTCCGCGACCTGTGGGCGTACTACCAGGCCGGCTTCCACGGCCTGGCGGTCGCCGCGGTGGCGCAGCGGTACGGCAAGGAGGCGGTCAAGGCCGCCCTGGGGCTGCTGGGCGCCGGCCAGATGGCGCTCGCCAAGTGCCTCGTCATGGTCGACGGCGGCGTGGACGTGCGGGACTTCCGCGCCGTGCTCCGGGCGATCGCGGCGAACTTCGACCCGGCGCACGACTTCCTGCTGCTGCCGCGCACGCCGTTCGACACGCTCGATTTCTCGTCGATGACGCCCAATCTGGGCAGCAAGATGGTGCTGGACGCCACGTCGGACGGAGGCGCCCCGGCGGCGCCCGAACCGCCCCGCGGTATGGACGTCGGGGCGCTCGATCCCCGCGTGCGCGGCGCCCGGCTGCTGGAGGGAACCCTGCTCTGCGTCGTGGCGTCGCACGCGGACGCCCGCCCGTTGCTCGATGCGCTGGTCGCCCGCGGGGATCTGGGCGGCGTGAGGATCGTGGCCGTCGTGTCGGAGGACGTGGACCTGTCGGACGACGAGGCGCTGCTGTGGGGGCTGTTCACGCGGTTCGACCCGGCGCGGGACGTGGTGTTCGCCGGCGTCGAGGTTCGCGGGGCGTGGACGGCGTGCCGCGGCCGGATGGGGATCGACGCCACGTTCAAGCCGGGCTTCCCGGACCCGGTTGTGATGGACCCCGACGTCGTGCTTCGCGTGGACGAACGATGGGGCGAATTGTTCCCCGGGGGGCGGCAGGCGGGGCTGCCTCCTTGACACGTCGATCGCCGCTCGCGTATCGTCCGGGCCGTTTTCGGGGCGGTTTGCGGGGCCGGCGGGCGGTGACGGGGCCGGCCGGACCCGTCGGGGGGGGCACGGAGCGAGAGGTTATCATGAGGGTCGAGGACGGCAAGGTCGTCAGGATCGAGTACAAGTTGACGAAGAGGAATGGGGAACTGATCGAGTCCTCGTCGGTCAGGGGACCGCTCGAATTCGTCGTGGGCAAGGGCCAGTTCCTGGCCGGGCTGGAGCGGAAGATGAGCGGGATGGAGGCCGGCGAGTCCCGCACGTTCTTCCTCGATCCCGAAGACGCCTTCGGGGCCAAGGATTCCGGCCCGCTGCACGAGATGCCCAAGGCGGAGTTTCCACAGGGCACCGAGTTCAAGATGGGCGCCCGCTTCATGGCGAAGCTCGGCGGGATTGATCTCCAGTTCGAGGTGGTGGAAAACAAGGTCGACACCGTCGTGGTGCGGCTCCATCACCCGCTGGAGGGCGAGACGGTCACCGCCGAGGTGACCATCGTCGACGTACAGGATCCCAACTAGGCCCGCGATGGATCCGCAGCCTGCCGCGGACGGTCCGGCCGGCGCGGTGGCGTCCGGTCCGCGTGCACTCCTGCGCGGACCGTCGTCGCCCGCGCGGCCCGACGCGTCCGGCGAGGAGCGCTCGCACCGGGTCTTCGTGCTCGGCTGCGTGGCGCTCGTGTTCGCCACGGTCTTCGTCGTCCCGGTCGCTTTCCTCCGGGGTGGGCCTGCGACCGCCGGCGTCCGCGGCGCTGGGGCGGGCGAGGATCGAACGCCGGCGGGTGGATCCGGTCCGTCGGAGGCGTCGGTTTCCGCCGCCGGTGCGGGGTCGGTGCGGGAGGCGGATCTCAACGCCCTGCACGACGAGGACGACATGCTGGCGACGGCGGACCCCCCTCCGCCGCAGACGATCGCGGATGCCTGCCGCCGGCTTCCCGGGTACGGTTCGGTCTTCCAGGAGCCGCAGGAGAACGAGTCCGGCATCCGGGTGCTGGAGGGGACCTTCGGGCGCCGGTCGTTCTACGTGCTGGCGAAGGAGCTGACCCGCGACGCCGAGTCTGTCGACGGCGTGCAGGAGGCGGTCCGGCGCGAAGGGCTGTTCGACTTCCGGCGCATACGTCCCGACGACCGGTACAGGCTGTTCCTCGACGAGTCCGGGCGCATCCGGATGTTCGAGTACGCCCGTTCGGATACCGAGGTGTACCACGTCGTGCGGACCGGGGACGTGTCGTTCCTGGCGCACGCCGTCGACGTCCCGGTCGAAGTGCGGGTCGGGCGCTTCTCCGGCACGGTGCAGGGCTCGCTGGGCAGGTCGCTGGTGGCGGAGGGCCTGCACCTGTCGATCGTCCCGCTGCTCACCGACATCTTCTCCTACTCGGTCGACTTCTCCACGCAGGCCCGGGACGGCGACCGATTCCGCCTGGCCGTCGAGGAGCGGTGGATCGGCGGCAAGTTCAACCGATACGTCAAGCTGCTCGGGTTCGAATACGTCGGCGCGCGGACGGGGAACGTGCAGGCGTATGCGTTCGACGTCGGCGGCAGGACCCGCTACTTCGCTCCGGACGGATCGTCGGTGCAGCGCGTCTTCCTGAACGCCCCGTGCCGCTACGAGGCGATCAGCTCGCGGTTCGACCCGCGCCGCATGCACCCGGTCCTCAACAGGCGGATGCCGCACGAGGGCGTCGACCTCGTGGCGCCGACCGGGACGCCGGTCTACTCGATCGCCGACGGCACGCTCGCGTTCCACGGCGATCGCGGCCCCAACGGGCTCCTGGTCGTCGTGCAGCATTCCCGCGACACGATCAGCTACTACGCCCACCTGTCGGGCTTCGCCCGGGGCCTGCGCGACGGGATGGCGATCCGCAAGGGTCAGCTCGTCGGCTACGTCGGATCCACCGGCAGGTCGACCGGACCGCACCTGCACTTCGCCATCAAGTTCAAGGGGGAGTTCGTCGATCCGGAAGCGTACCTCAAGTCGCGGCAGGGCCAACCCGTGCCGCCCGAACTGATCGCCGAGTTCCGCCGCGCCGTGACCTCGCTGGCCGCTCAGCTTGCCCAGGTTCCCCTGGCCGACGGCCCGGCCCCGTCCACGCCGCCGCCCGAGCCGGAGGTGGGCCTCATGCCCGCCCCGGAGTCGGCGCTCTGACGTCGATGCGGTCCCGGTGCTCCGCCGGAGCCGTCCTGGCGGCGGCGCTCGTGCTCTCGTGTTCGACGTGGGGAGCCTGGCCGGGAGGCATCGGCGCGGTCCTGCGCCATTCGGTCCCCGACGGCAGGCTCACGATCGAGTCGATCCTGCCGGGCGGCACGGCCGCCGAGGCGGGCCTGCGGGAAGGCGACCGGATCGTCGAGATCGACGGCCGGCCGGTCGCCGACATGGAGGCCGGTGAGATCGTCCGAGCGTTGCGCGGCGAGGTGGGCGCCAAGGTGCGCCTCGTCGTCGCCCGCGAGGGATCCGACGCCCTTGAAATCGAGGTGGTCCGCGCCCCGTACGTACGATAGAGCCGCCGGGAACCGGAACCCGGGGGATTCACCACAGAGGACACAGAGGCGGGATTCACACGGGTGCGTTTCCCGTTCTTCTGGACGTCGTCGTGGTGGTTGAAGTCCCTCGACGTTCGGCACGACCACTTTCCGTTCGCCGCAAGACGGGCAGACGCGCGTCTTGACGCCGTGCAGCTCCACAGGAAGGCCCGACACGTCGAAGTCCACGTCGCTGCGGCGCGTGGTCAGCTTCCCGCGGCATCGCGTACACGTAACCGTTCACGGGTTGGCGCCACAGGGGGTGAACGGTTACGCGTACACGTCATCCGGCATCGCATCCGGTCACAGCCCCCGGTACACTTCGCGCCGGTGTCCGATCCGCACGACTGTGTGTGCCGGGGGTAACCGTTCACCCCCATACGCTAGCCTCCCGCTCCCGCTCCCGTTCCCCTGTGGACGCGGACGTTCTCACCTCGCGTCGCGGGACTTCACGAGGCAGCACGCAACGATCCGATCCAACGGGAGCAGGAGCGAGAGCGGGAGCGGGAGGTTGGCACGCATGGGGGGTGAACGGTTACGCCACCGGCTTGCCCCGCCGACCGTCGGCCGTTATGTTCCGCGGCGGCGGGGCGATTGATGGCCGTTCGACCTATCCTCCAGTACCCCGACCGGCGCCTGCGCGTCAGGTCGCGCCCCGTCGAACGGGTCGACGACGCAATCCGCAGGCTGCTGGACGATCTGGCCGAGACCATGTACGCGGCGCCGGGCGTCGGCCTGGCGGCCAACCAGGTGGGAGTCCCGTTGCGCGTCTGCGTGATCGACGTGCAGTCGCCGCGGGCCGGGGAGTTGGTCGAGCTGATCAATCCGCGGCTGGTCGCCGCCGGCGAGATCGTGATGTGGAAGGAGGGGTGCCTGTCGCTGCCGGGGCTCACCGAGGAGATCGAGAGGACGACCGCGGTTTCCGTGGAGGCGCTGGACCGCAACGGCAATCCGTTCCGGCTCGACGCCGACGGGCTGCTGGCGATAGCGGTCCAGCACGAGCTGGACCACCTCGACGGCAAGCTGCTCCTCGATCGGATGTCCTACGTGCGGCGGAGGCTGGCGCAGCGTCGCCTCGCGCGCGAACGCGCGGCGGCCGGAGAGGCCGCGGAACCGCAGTGAGGGCCCGCATCGTCTTCATGGGAAGCCCCGCCGCGGCGGCGCCGGCGCTGCGGGCGGCTGCGGAGATCGGCGACGTCGTCGCCGTCATCACGCGGCCCGACCGGCCGGCCGGACGCGGGCGGAAGATCTCGTCGACGCCCGTTGCCGCGGCGGCCGAGGCGCTCGGCGTCCCCGTGCACCGCCCGGAGACGATGCGCGGCGGCGAGGCGCAGGCCCTGCCGGCGTCGCTCGCACCCGACGTCGTTCTCGTCGTGGCGTACGGGAGGATCCTGCCGCGCCGCGTCCTGGATATCCCGCCGCTGGGCTGCGTCAACGTGCACTTCTCGTTGCTCCCGAGGCACCGCGGCGCCGCCCCGGTCGCCCGCGCGATCCTCGCCGGCGACGTCGAGACGGGCGTGACGCTCATGAAGCTCGACGAAGGCATGGACACCGGCCCGATCCTGGCCCTGCGTTCCGTTCCCATCGGGCCCGACGAGACCGCCGGAGACCTGACCGAACGCCTCGCGGATCTCGGCGCCGACATGGTCCGGGAATGCCTTCCCCGATACCTCGCCGGCCGGGTCGATCCGCGGCCGCAGCCGGACGAAGGCGCGACCTTGGCCCCGCCGCTTCGCAAGGAGGACGGGAGGATCCGCTGGGACCGCCCGGCGAACGACGTGCACCGGCTCGTGCGCGCCGTGAATCCGCGGCCGGGGGCGTTCACGTTCCTGTCCGGCGTGCGGCTGCTCGTCCATCGCGCCCGCCTGCTGCCCGGCGTCCGCTCGCCAGGCCCCGGGCGGCTCCTCGTCGAGGGCCGCAGGCTGGCGGTGGGATGCGCCGACGGCTGCGTGGAACTACTCGACATCCAGCGCGAAGGGGGGAGACGCACCGATGCGGCGAGCTTCCTGGCCGGGTTCGCCGTGCCGCCCCAGGCCGCGTTCGAGGAGGCGCAACGCGCATGAAACCCAACAGGGGAACGGGTGACGACGGCACGACGTCGCTGGCCGGCGGCTCGCGCCGGCGCAAGGACGACCCGCGCGTCGAGGCATACGGCACGGTCGACGAACTCGCGGCCCAGGTCGGGGCGGCGATCGCCGCCCGCGGGCCGATCGCGGAACTGGTCGCGGTGCTGGACGACCTGCACGCGCTGGCGGCGTCGCTGGCGGCGCCTGGAGCCGCCGGGGCCGGCGTGGGCGTCGAGGCCGTCAACCGGCTGGATCGGTGGACGGCCGAGATCGAGGGCGGCCTGCCTCCATTGAGGTCGCTCATCCGGCCGATCGGCTGCGCCGAGGCGGCTGCGTTCCATGTGGCGCGCACCGTGTGCCGCCGCGCGGAGCGCCGCGTCGTGGAGCTGGCCGGGTCCGAGCCGATCGATCCCGATGCGCTGCGCTACCTCAACCGCCTGTCGGATCTGCTCTTCGCCCTTGCGCGACTGGCCAACCACCGGGCGGGCATTCCCGATGATCCGGCGCGGTGATCTCCACCTCCGTGTCCTCCGTGCCTCCGTGGCGAATCCCCAGCGCATCGATCGCCCGCACGACGCGGACCGCTCGACCGGCGTCGTCGAACGCGGGACCGCCGCGCACCAGCGAGGCGAACTCCAGGCAGAGCCTCGCGAGCGGCTCGGCGCGGTCGCACGCGACCTCGAACGCCACGGGGCCCCCGCCGTCGGCCGCGTCCCGAAGCGTCACCCGAAGCGGCGCGCCGTCGCCCAGATCGGGCGCCTCGATGACGCCGGCCGTGCCGTGGATCGCCAGCGACCTCCGGCGCGCCGGCGCCCCGCGCCACAGGACGATCTCGGCTCGTTCGCCGCCGGGGTAGCGCACGAGGATCCGCGCCGAACGTTCCGGGCCGTCGGGCCCAGGCGCCGCCCGGATGGCGGCGGGCTCGGCGCCGACGATCGCGTCGAGGATCGCCAGATCGTGCGGGGCCAGATCCCACGGGAGATCCAGGTCGGGCGGGCCGTCGCCGCGGTTGAGGTGCTCCATCGCGATCAAGACGATGTCGCCCGCCTCGCCGGCCCTCGCCCTGGCTATCGCCTCGCGCACCGTGCCGTCGTGGAGTTCCGTGTGATCGGCCATCAGCGCGACGCCGCGCCGCCGCGCCCGGGTCGCCAGATCCTCCGCCTCTCGCGCCGACAGCGCGAGCGGCTTCTCGACCAGGACGTGGAGGCCGGCGTCGATCGCGTCGGCCGAGATGCAATGGTGGCTTTGCGCCGGCGTCGCCACGACCACCGCGTCCAGCGGCTCGCGGCGCAGCAGATCGCGGTGTCCGGCGTGCCGCGCCGGTACGTTCCAGCGGTCGCCGAGCGCCGCGGCCCGCGCGGAATCCACGTCGCAGACGGCGACGAGCCTGAACCGGTCGAGCGACGCGAGGTTCCGGGCGAGGTTGGCGCCCCATCGTCCGCAACCGACCAGGGCGACGCGGATCGGCTCCATGGGGCGGGAGATTCGGCGTCCGCGCGCCCGGCGTCAAGCGTCGCGGCGGCTTCTCGAAAACAGGCGGCGCCGCACCGGCCCGCGCTCCTCTGTCTCGTCCTCGCCGTTCTCGCCTGCGCCGTCGCCGAGGCGGGCGGCTTCCACGTGTCGCTCGTGGGAGGCCGGCGCAGCGCGATGCTGGCCAACCTGGCCGCTCCCGACGACGCCACGGCGATCTGCCACAACCCGGCCGGCCTTCCCGACCTCGACCGCCCGCGGCTGGAGATGTTCGGCGCGGCGGCGTTCCTGCACAACGAGTTCCGCATGATGGCGCTCGATCCCGAGCGCTACCCGGAGATCAACCCCAGGCGGTGCGGCGAGGCGGGCCGGCCGCCCTGCCCGTGGCCCGTCGGCGAGGACGGGTACTACGCGCGCACGCTCGCCCCGGAGTCCACGTTCGGCGTCGTCCCGTTCCTCGGCTTCACCACCGGTCTCGGTATCCTCTCCGACGGGCTGGGCGACCTCGCCTGCGGCGTCTCCGTGCACGCGCCCAACTTCTACGGCGGCACGATGGCCGCCGAGGGCCCCGCGGCGTACTCGATGACCGACGGCTACTTCCTCGTCCTCGCCACGACGTTCGCCGTCGGCTGGCGCGTGAGCGACCGCGTGTCGCTCGGCTTCAACGTCTCGCACAACTACATGCGCCTGCGCTACGGCCGTCGCGCGAGCCTCGCAGACGCCCTGACGCCGCCTGGGGAGGATCCCGGCACGCTGGCCACCGCCGTGCAGAACGTCTTCGGCGACGCGCTGCTCGACTACACCGGCGTCGATCACGGCGCAGGCTGGACCGTCTCGATGCTCGTCCGCCCGGCCCCGTGGCTCTCCCTCGCCCTGGCGTACACCGCCTCCTCGCCGGCCACGTTCTCCGGGCCGCTCGCCCTGCGGCCCACGCGCGAGGGGGTCGACTCCTTCGCCGAGCTGGAGGCGCTCGGCGTCGATCTGCCCCGCGGCCTGGAGATCCGCATGCCCGTCCCGCCCGCGCTCCACGTGGGCCTTCTCGCGACGCCGCACCCGCGGCTCGAGATCGGCCTGGACGCCAGGTTCTGGTTCTACACGGTCTACGAGAGGCAGGACGTGCGCCCGCTGTACGGCGGCGAGCAGACCGGCCTGCGGCCGCTGACCGCGGAGTCGCTCTCCCGCACGAAGGACCACGACGTCACGTACGAACTCGCCCTCGGGTTGCTCTTCCGCCCGCCCGGCCTCGGGGAAGACGTCGAGCTGATGGCCGGCGCGGGGTACGACCAGTCGCCGGCGCCGGACGAGTATTTCTCGCTGGACAACCCGTCGCTCTCGACCGTGCTGCTGTCCGGCGGCGTTCGCTGGCGCATGACCGACCACTGGCGCGCCACGCTCGCCTACGTCGGGATGATCTTCGTCCCGCGCGACATCCGGACCAGCCGGACGAGCCCGCCGACCAACGGGCAGGGCGGCGGCCACAACCACATGCCCTCCCTGGAGATCGAGTACCGCTTCTAGCGCTATGCGCTATGCGCTATGCGCTATGCGTTCGCACGCATCTCCGTCCGAGCGCAAGGCGCAAGGCCGCATAACGCATGGCGCATAGCGCACAGCGCATAGCGCCCTTGCACCCCGCGGGCCGGTCTGCTACCGATGGCCGGCGCGGCGGTCGCACGGAGGCCGGCGCGCGCGGAGGCGGTGATGTCGAAACGGGCGTTGTGCGCGGCGGCGACCGCCGCGCTGGTGGCTGCGGTGCTCGCGACGTGCTCGCAGGACGACGGCGGGCGATGTCAGCTCCCGATGGACTGTTCCTCACGTATATGCTGCAAGTGCACCGGCGAGGCGGCCGAGCCGGCGGATGATGGGATCTGCACAAGCCGGGAGGGTTGCGACTTCAGGTGCCGCACCGGCGGCGGCGATGCGGACGCCCGCGTCGAAGCCGACGCCGAGACCGGGGCGGAGGCGGAGGTGGAGGCCGAGACCACGAGCGACGAGGCCGGCGGCGAGGCGGAGGAAGACGCCCTTCCCGAGGCGGACGACGACGGCGGCGAGGGAAACGACGACTCGCTCGACGAGGACGCGGCGACCGAGACCACCGACTGATTCGCGATGCCCCGATCCGACGTCGTGGTGGTGGGCGGCGGGATCGGGGGCCTGACCTGCGCGGCATTCCTGGCCAACCAGGACATCGAGGTGACGCTGGTCGAACGCTCGGACCGGCCCGGAGGGCTGGCCCGCGGCGTCAAGGTCGGCGACCACATCATCCCCGCGAACCTCGGGCGCAGCGAGGGGTTCGACGAGGCCGACCCGAAGCGACGCATCCTGGAACACCTCGGGATCCTCGACCGGGTGCCGGTGCGGCCCGCGCCAGCGCTGTGCGACGCGATCGTGGACGACGGGTTCCGGATGACGCTGCCGGCGGGCGCCGGGGCGTTCCGCGAGGCGCTGCTGTCGACGTTCCCCGAGGACGCGCGGGGGATCCGGCGGGTGCTCGACTCCCTCGAGCGGCTTCCGGGCGAGTTCGAGCGGCTCGGGGACACGTCCCGTGCCGCGATCGTGCGGTTCCTCGGGTTCCCGATCTTCTACCCGGCGCTGTTCCGGCTGCGCGGCAGGTTCCTCGGACCGTGGTTGCGCTCACGGGTCCGCTCGCCGCGCGCCCGATTGGCGCTCGCCGCGACGGCGCCGCTGGTGGGCACGTCGGCCGAGGACGTGGCTGCGACGGCGTACGGGGTCGCCCTGGCGCCGGCGCTCCGCAGCCCGGTCGCGATTCAGGGCGGGGGCCGCGCGCTGGCCAACGCCCTGGCCGAGGCGGCGCGGAGGCGCGGCGCATCCGTCCGGCTGTCGGCGCCGGCCGAGGCGATCGTGGTCGAGGGGCGCGCGGCGCGAGGCGTCCGGACCGCGTCGGACGAGATCCGGGCGAAGGTCGTCGTCTCCAACGCGCCGCCGCACGTGACGTTCGGCCGACTGCTCCCGCGCGAGGCGCTGTACGCCTCGTTCCTCCAGCGGCTCGGCGTCATGAGGCCGTCGGCGTCGGCCTGCGTTCTGCTGCTGGCGCCGCGCTGCGGCCGCGCCGCGCTCGGCATCGCGTCCGACCTGGCGCTGGTCCACGCGGGCGACGACCTCGAAGCCCACGCACGGGCCGTGGACGAGGAGACGGTGGCCGGCAGGACGATCGCGGCCGCGGTTCACGACGCGCCGAACGCGCCCGACGGGACGGATCGCTGCCTCGTCACCGCGGTCGTGCCCGACCGGGCCGCCCGGTGGAGCGCGCTCGACGACGCCGCACGCGATGCCCTGGCGGCGGAGACCGAGGCGACGATCCTGGAACGCCTGCGCGCCGCGCTGCCCGGCCTGCGGTCGGGCATCGATGTCGGGCGCCTGCTGACGCCGATCGAACTCGCCTCGTGGTCGGGCGATCCCGAGGGGTGCGCGTTCGGGTTCGAGCAGACGCCGAGCCAGTCGGGCGCCGAGCGGCTGGCGTCGCGCACGCCGGTCGACAACGTCCTGCTGGCCGGCGCCTGGACATACCCCGGCGCGGGCTACACCGGCACGATGATGTCGGGCTTCCTCGCCGCGCTCCAGGCCGCCATGGCGCTCGGAGTGCGCGTACGCATGTAGGAAGGTAACCGTTCACCCCCTCCCTTCATAGCCCCGACCGGTAGGGAGGGGTTCGGATCTCCCCCCGTACCCTTCTGACGTGGTCGATCAAGGTGCGGTGCCGTCGCAGCGCCGAGGGCGGCGCGTTCCGGGTGAGTTCCCCACCCCTCGCTACCGCTCGGGGTTATGGTGCGGAGGATCGCCCACACCGCGGCGTGGAAGGAGATCCGCCGTCGCGTCATGATGGCCGCAGTTCACGGAGCGTCCGATCGAACACCTCGTACACGTGGCGCTCGAACAGGCAGAAAGTGACGGCCGCGAGGGATGAGCCGGCCTCGAGCCGTTCGATCGTCGTGCGGAGCATGACGCGTGCCGCGTCCTCGACGGGGTAGCCGAAGATCCCGGTGGAGATCGCGGGGAACGCGACCGTGCTGAGCCCGGCGCGCTCGGCGAGGTCGAGGCTCGAGCGGACGGCCGAGACGAGCTTGGCTTCTTCGTCCCCCTCCCCCATCCGCGGGCCTACGGCGTGGATCACGTGCCGCGCGCGCAGCTTCCCGCCGCCTGTCATGACGGCGGTGCCGACCGGCGTGCCGCCGATCCGGTCGCACTCCTGCTGGATCGCCGGTCCTCCCTTGCGGCGGATCGCGCCGGCGACGCCGCCGCCAAGCTGCAGCGCGCTGTTCGCCGCGTTCACGATCGCGTCGACGTTCATCTCCGTGATGTCGCCCTCGACGAGCTCCAGTTCGGAATTGCCGATCCGAACGTTCGATCTGGGAACCGCAAGCGTGTTCCGCCCCGGCATCGTGGCCGTTCCTGGCGGGGTCGCCGGTCCCTGACGCGACCGTCCTGACATCGGAAGGACGCTACACGACGAGGGGGGAGGGCGTCAAACGCCGGGCGTGATGATCTTCCGGGCACCTGCCTGCCGGCAGGCAGGCCGGGTCGGCGATGCGGCGGAAGATAGGCGCGGTGATGGTGCCGCCGCAGTGGCTCACGAGCGGCTCGTCGACGACGACGCTGACGACGATTCGCGGATTGTCCGCGGGGATGAGGCCGATGAAGTGCGAAGTCGCTGCGGACCACGGCCAACCTCCGAAAGGGTAACTGGTCAGCCGCCCTTTATAACGCCGACCGGTAGGGAGGGGCTCGGATGTCCCTCTGTATCCTGGTGACGCGGTCGATGAAGGTGCGGTGCCGGCGCCGAGGGCAGCGCGTTGCGGGTGAGTTCCCCACCCATCGCTACCGCTCGGGGTTATGGTCCGGAGGATCGCCCGCACCGCGGCGTGGAAGGAGATCCGCCGTGGTTGTCCCCCGTTCATAATCCCGACCGGTAGGGAAGGGCTCTGGAGGGGGCGGGTGAACGGCTACCCGCCCCGCTACGCATCAAGAAGCGTGCTCAAGCTGAGGCCCCCTGAATCGGACGGGTTGTCGAATCAGTAGTCTTCGCACACGCGCTCCCGGCCCGTGGGGGGAACCTTGCCGAGAAGCTCGTTCTGCTCCTGCGCGGGGATGAGTTCTGAGATTGGACATGTCTCCTGCCCCGGAATGCCCTCCATGTCCGCGAACGCCTGGTCGAGCGCCGCGTAGACGGTATCATCCCGCATCCAGCACCGGGCAAGGAACTCCCGGACGACCGCCGGATCGACCACGGCATTGACGGTGTCAGCCCCGAGGCAGCATGTGAGCCGCGAGTGCCACATGATGACCCCGAAGCACCGTTCCGCTGCATTGCCGGGATCGGTCGTTGCATGGCTGCGCGCTGAGGACACGAGCGCCACGATCTCCCTCTCGAGCGGAATGGGGACACCGCGCTCCTCGCAGGGGGCCACCACTTCGAGATGCGGGGAGAAGTCCGAGCCCTCCGGAAGGGGAATCTCCAGGTAGGAAATCCTTGATGTGACGCCGAACTCCACGCTCCCGGTTTCATCAGGCGTCAGTGGTTGCACGCGCCCTACCCAGTCCGTAAGGGTGACTGGGGATGCCGGTCCGACGCCAACCCGCATGCGCACGGGCTCACAGACACGGTACGTGCATCCAGGACCCATGAGAATGGGTGCGAAGAGCGTGAGAAGAACGCCAGAATTGTTGTTCCGGAACAGGTGGGCCTGAAGACTGGTGGAATCGACAGCTCCATCTATTTGCCTGTCGTAGCTGAAACGCTGAAGAATGCTCGTCATGGTCCTGTAGGTACAGTATGCGGGGCGGATGGACCAGTTCCTGCCCACCCCGACCACACCGAAGTCGCCATCATCGAACCCGTTCATGTGGTAGGTATACCACGTGAAGCCCTTGACTCCGGCTTCTCTGGCTACCGAGAGCAGGGCGATGTAGGTTTGGGGTACGAGAGCTCCGATGGTGTCGAAACCGAAGTCAATCGAGAAGCCTCGTTCCGTGTCGAACAGCGGCTTGTCCGCAAACCCGCGCTCATCCAGGAATGCCCTCAACAAGACGACCGCGGCCTCCCCGGCCCCAGGGTTGCCAGGGTCTTTCTGGAAAGGCGGGGGCCCGTACGAGTGCCAGCCAAACCAATCGAATCCGGGCGAGGAAACGAGCGCCCGTCCCAGCCAATCAGGAAGGTTCGGCGAAGGAGCCACGTTGAACCCGACTACGACGGTGTCCGGACAGACCTCCTTGACCGCGTGGTAGGCCGCATCGAGGGCAACGGCGTACTCCTCCGGCGTGCCGCGCCAGAAGTGAGGGAGGTTGGGCTCGTTCCAGACCTGCACGATGCGTGAGAATCCGGGAGAGTCGCAGTAGCGTTCGACCACGGCGGCGGCGTAGCGGGCATAATCGGCCGGGTCGAATGGTATTTCCGGTGGGTCCCTGTAGTACTGCAGTTGGGGGATGATCTTGATCCCGTACCTCTCGCCCCAGCCGATGACCTGGTCAAAGAAACTCCATTCAAACCGATTGGGTTCCGGCTCGATCGCCTCCCAGCCAAAGGTCATGACGGAATGGGTGGCGCCGATCTGCGCCGACTCGCGCAGCGTCCGCTCGACGTCCATGTCCCACGACTGCGTATGCATGCCGTAGATGAAGGGGGGGCCGGCGTCGGCGGGACCGGCCTCCTCGGGGCCACCATCAAACCCATCCGCATCAGGCACGGGGCCAACGTCTCCCGCACCGCCGCCGCGATCACAGCCGAAAACGGAAAACGCCGAAAGGAGCAACCAAGGAAGTGCGGACATCATTGCGTTTCTCATGGCAATCTCCTCAACCTGGCCTAGAAACCCAAGCGCGTTTCGCTCCGGCATCGTGGCCGTTCCTGGCGGGGTTGCGGGTCCCTGACGCGACCGTCCTGACATTGGAAGGACGCTATACGACGAGGGGAAGGGCGTCAAGCCCCGGGCGTGATGCCTTTCCGGACGCCTGCCTGCCGGCAGGCAGGCCGGGTCGGCGATGGGCGTAGACGCCCCCTCGGCCGCGGAACGGGACAGGAACACCGCCTGCCTGCCGGCAGGCAGGCGGCCCGCGGTAGGGCAGCGCCGAGCGCGGGCGGCGCGGGACCGATCGTGCTACTCGTCCGTGGGGTCGCGGGCGCACGCGACCGGCGGGGGTTCGGCGGGCAGGCCCGCCGCCCGGAGGATGCGGCGGGCGTCCTCGGGCTCGGTCACGACGTCCAGGACGCGCAGCCGGCCGTGGCGGCGCGGGCAGTCGAGGGCGTCAACGTCCAGGGACCGTCGCAACACAGCGAGGCCCAGTCCGGCCGCGGGGAGCGGGCGAGCAGCAGACCGTTCCCGGCCGGTTGAACGTGCGGGGAGCACGGCTGGAGTACGCCGGAGAGCAACGACGTGCCGAAGGCGAGCAAGAAGAGGATCGAGAACATCGCCGGGCTGGATCTCGCCTACGCCGTCGGCCGCCGAGGTCGTTCGGCCGGCGGCCGAGCGGAGCGACCGCATCAAGGCGCTCGAGGCCGAACTCGCCGACCTCAAGGGCGGGAGGGCGTCGCGTCGGGGGGGCGCCGTGGAAAAAAGCGCCGTGAAAAAAAAAGATCTTGACACCGCTCTCCGGCCGTCCTAGTCACGCCGGCGAAGCGGTTGTTCGGAAGACAGACCGGTCGTTGCGGGGTCCACGGCCGGAGCGGAAAAGGGATGGATCCCCGAGAAGAAGGAGGGAACAGATGGCGAGTTTATCCAACTGGAAGTTGCGCAGGCTGGCCGGGCGCGGGGTGCGCGTCGTCAACCGCCGGAAGACGACCGCGCCCGCGATCGGCGCGTACGAGAGGACGTTCATGCCGCTGGCGCTCGCGTTCATCGCCGCCTACGATCTGGCGGTCGGGTACGCGAACACCTGGCGGAAGGAGTTCGCCGAGGGGCGGAACGCCGTCGGGGTGCTGCTCAAGAAGATCCAGGCATGGGTGCCGCTGGTGGCCCGCGACGTGCCGGGCGTGGTGGCCGCGGAGTTCGGCGATCAGCCGGGCGTGCCCGACGACGTCATCGGGGACGGCGAGCGGCTGCTGGACCTGATCGACGACCACCGACGCCCCGACGGGACTCCGCTGCCCTACCGCGAGAGCGGCATGGCCGACCTCGGCGCGGCGTTCGATGCGGCGGTCAAGGAGTGGTCCGAGGCCGAAGCGAGCGACTCGCAGTACCAGCAGAGCCTCAAGACCGTCCGCGAGACCGGCAACGCCTTCGACGCCGAGCTCCAGGCGTTCCGGCGGACGCTGGCCAACACCGTGGGACGCCGGGACAAGGACTTCCAGAAGCTGCGCGCGTCGAAGGCGAAGGATCGCGACGACGACGACGATCCCGCGGCGCCCCCCGCGTCGTCCCTCCTGCCCGCGCCGCCTTCCGCCCTGCCGCCGAAGTAGCAGTCCTTCTCCGGGTGTAGGAGCGCACCTGCGTGTTTTGCCTGTCTTCCCGGCGCCGGAAGCGGAGGGAGTGTCCGTAAGAACGGACGGCGGGCCTCCCGAATCGGTCGGCGCCGTTTGGGACCGGCCGGCGGCCCCGAAAACCGGTCGGAGGGCCTGCCGGAAGCCGGAGCGAGGCCCCGAGGGTCCGTGCAGACCGCCCGTTGCGCCGGAGCGAGCCTCCAAATCATCGTGCAGCGCCCTCGATGAACCGAACGGTGCGGCGGAGTCCGCGACGCGACACGGCAGAACAGCGGAGCGAGGGTACGGGGAAGCGGAGCGACCGTACGATGAGCCGGAGCGAGGGTACGATGAGCCGGAGCGAGGATACGGGGAGCCGGAGCGAGGGTACGGGGAATCGGAGCGAGGGTACGGGGAGCCGGAGCATCATCGCACGGCGACAGGCAATTCCGGCGCGAGGCGCGCGCGGCCGGATGTAGGGGGACAACAGGATGAACAGGATGGGGAACGGCCTATCCGTGGAGTCTCTTGAACTCCAACTTGGGCATGCCGAAGTTGACCGGCAGACCCACCTCCCTGTCTATCCTGTCCATCCTGTCCATCCTGTTTGTCCCCGCTGTTCTCCAGCATCATCCCGCTCCCTGCCGGAGGGCGTCGGGCGTCACCGTTCGTCCGGCTTGCTGGGCGACCCCGCACGGGTGGGACCGCCTTGGCGGTCCCGTTGCCTCCACATGCGCATCTCGGTCCCCTCCCGGACTCGTGTCGCCGCGCCCCTGACGTCCCGGATCCACCGCCACCGGCCCTGCTCTCCCGCCTCCACCTTCCATCCCCGGCCCTACGCTCCTCCCCGACGTCCCTTCCGCGGCTCGCCGCGCTCGAACGCCCGGGACGCCCGACGGCCTCCGGCTAGGAGTCGATTCCCGCGGCCTTGCGCACCTCCTCTCCGTCGTCGAACCCCCTTCTTGCGTCGCCGACGATCTGGTACGTCTCGTGTCCCTTGCCGGCCACGAGCACGAAGTCGTCGCGTGCGGCCCCGCGCACGGCGGCGGCGATCGCCGCGGCCCTGTCCGGCTCGCGGGCCCAGGCGCGGCCCGCGTCCGGCAACGCCGCCGGCGTCGTTCGCGGCATTCCGGCCTCGATCAGTCCGCGCTCGATCTCCTCGATGATCGCCTCCGGCGGCTCCGAACGCGGGTTGTCGCTGGTGACGATCGCGCGATCCGCGCGAGCCGCCAGGCGGCCCATGATCGGCCGCTTGCCGCGGTCGCGGTCGCCGCCGCAGCCGAAGACGACCCAGAGGCGCCCCGCGCACAGTTCCCGCAGCGTCGTGATGGCGCGGTCGAGCGCGTCCGGCGTGTGGCAGTAGTCGACGAACGCGGCGGCGCCGCTCGGAAGCGGGATGCGCTCGAGGCGTCCCGGCACCGCCGCGAGACGGCACGCGCCGCGCGCCGCATCCGAAGGTTCCACGCCGGCCGCGACCGCCAGGCCGATCGCCGCCAGGAGGTTCTCCAGGTTGTGGCGCCCCACGAGCGACGTCTCGACGTCGACGCGCTCGCCGAACAGATCCAGCATCGCGGCCGTCCCCGTCGCCGCGCAGCGCGCCTCCGCCACCGCCAGATCGGCCTCGGCGCCGCGCTCGGCGGAGAAGCGCACGACCCGCGCCCCCGCGGCCCTCGCCGTCGCCGCGAACCGCTCGCCCGCCGGGTCGGAGGCGGAGACGACGGCATGCGCACCGGGACCGATGTGCTCCCGGAAGAGCCGCAACTTCGCCTCGGCGTACGCCTCGAACGTGCCGTGGAAGTCGAGATGGTCCTGCGAGAGGTTGGTGAACGCGGCGCCCTGGAAGCGGATCCCGGCGACTCGGTCGAGGGCGAGCGCGTGGGACGAGACCTCCATCGCCACGTGGGTCGTGCCCGCCTCGACCATCCCGGCCAGCAGGGCGTGCAGGGTGACGGCGTCCGGCGTCGTGAGGCCGGCGGGCTCCGAGCGGCCGGCGAAGCGCGTCTCGATGGTGCCGACGAGGCCCGCGGCAAGACCCGAGGCGGCGAGGGCGGCTTCGAGCAGGTAGGTCGTCGTCGTCTTGCCGTTGGTGCCGGTGACGCCGAGCAATACGAGCCGGTCGGCGGGGCGACCGTGATGGGCCGCCGCCAGGAGGGCCGCCGCGCGGCGCGGCTCGTCCACCTGCACCCAGACCGCTCGGCCCAGCAGCGCCGGATCGGCGGGGCGGCCCGAGACGACGGCGACGGCGCCGCGGTCCACGGCGTCGCGGGCGAACGCGGATCCGTCGGTGCGCGTCCCGGGCACGGCGACGAAGCACGCTCCGGGCGAGACGCGGCGGCTGTCCAGCGCGATCGCGGACACGACGACGCCCGGATGGCCGTGGATCGCCACGACGCGGACGCCGGCGAGCAGATCGCGGAGCGGTTTCACGGCGAGAGCCCTTGGCCGGTGGAGAACCGGACACGCACGACGCCGCCCGGGGCGACGCCGGTCCCCGGGTCGGGCCACTGTTCGACTGCCAGGCCGCTGCCCAGGACGTCGATTTCGAGGCCGGCGTCGCGGGCTACGCGCAGCGCGGATCGGATCGTCTCGCCCGAGAAGTCGGGCGCCTCGACCTCGCCGGGCCTCGGGAGGGCGAGCGGCACGCCGGTCACCGTAAGCGGTTCCGGGGCGGGCGCGTCGTGCGCGGCCGGTCCGCGCGCGGCGGCGCGGCCCGGAAGGCGTCCTGGGGCGACGCCGAGATACCGCAGGGTGCGGTCGGCGATGCGGCGGAAGATCGGCCCGGCGACGGTGCCGCCGTAGTGGCTCACGAGCGGCTCGTCGACGACGACGCTGACGACGATTCGGGGATCGTCCGCGGGGATGAAGCCGATGAACGAGGCGATCCAGCGATCCTGGTGGTATCCGCCGCGGACCGGGTCGGCCTTCTGGGCGGTCCCCGTCTTGCCGGCGACGGCGAAGCCCGGCACGGCGGCCTCGATCCCCGTGCCGCCGGGCTCGGTCACCGCGGTCAGCATGTCGGTCATGAGGCGCGCGGTGCGGGCGTCCACCGCCCTGCGGCGCTCGGCGATCGGGAACTCCCGCACGATCCGCCCGTCGGAGTCGATCACGGTCCGCACGAGGAGCGGCCGCATGAGCGTTCCGCCGTTGGCGATCGCCGACATCGCCGCCGCCATCTGCAGGTTGGACACGCTCATCCCCTGACCGAACGACATGGAGGCCAGGTCGACGTCGAAGATGTGGTCGGGGTGCCGGAGCAGGCCCGACGTCTCGCCCGGCGCGGGCACGCCGGTCCGTTCGCCGAAGCCGAACCGGCGGTAGGCGTCGTGAAGCCGCCGCTTGCCCAGCACGGCGGCCAGCTTGACCACGCACACGTTGCTCGACCGCGCGAGGCACTGCGTGATCGTCAGCCACTCGTTGCGGTCCGCGTCGCGGATCACGTAGTTGCCGATGGAGAGGACCCCGCCCTCGCAGTAGACCTGTTCCTCGGGATCCATGAGCCCCGCATCGAGCAGAGCGGCGACGGCGAAGACCTTCATCGTCGAGCCGGGCTCGAAGCGGTCCGCCAGGGCCCTGTTGCGCCGCGCCTCCGGATCGGCCGCCGAGTAGAGGTTCGGGTCGTAGGAGGGCGCGTTCGCGAGCGCCAGGACCTCGCCGGTGCGCGGGTCCATGACGACCGCGCTGCCCGCGATCCCCTCGAAGGTCCGCAGCCCCGCGGCGAGTTCATGCTCGGCTATGAACTGGATCGTGCGATCGATCGAGAGGACCACCTTCCGGCCGTCGGCGATCCTGGTCTGCGGCAGGCCGTCGAGGAAGATCATGCGGCCGCGGGCGTCCCGGATCCCGCGCACGTGGGCGGCATCGCCGCGCAGCAGGGCGTCGTAGCGGTGCTCCAGGCCGTCGAGGCCGGTCGAGTCGTAGCCGACGAAGCCGACGAGCTGCGCGGCCAGCTCGCGGCCCGGATAGAACCGCCGCGGCTCCTTCGCGGCCGCGATGCCCGGCAGCCGGAGCGCCGCCACCGCCGCGGCCTGGGCGGGCGTCACGTGGCGCTTGACCCAGGCGAAGCGGCGATCGCCCCGGAGGCGCGGCTCGATGGTCCGCGGGTCGATCCCGAGCGTGCGGGCGAGCGCCGCGGCGGTCGAGGCCGGATCGGCGATCCCGGAGGGGTTGGCGTAGATCGAGTCGACGTCCACGGTGAGGGCGAGTTCGGCGCCGTTGCGGTCCACGATGGGGCCGCGCCGGATCGGCGGCTGGAACTCGCGCTGGTGCTGCTCGTCGGCCATCGCCTGCAGCGTCGGGCCGTACCCGACCTGCAGCTCCGCCGCGCGCACGGCCAGGCGGACCAGGCCGATCCCCACGAAGGCGGCGAAGACGAGGATCCGCAGCCTGGCGTCCGCACGGCCGGACTCGCCGCCGGAAGGCGCCGCCGGGGCCGCGCAGACGTCGCGTTCACTCCGCACGGCGCACTCCCCCGCCCGCACCGCCGGACGGGCGTTCGACTTCGACCACCTGGGTCTCCCCCGGCACGTCCAGCCCGAGCTGGAACCGCGCCACCTCCGCGAGGTCGGCGGGCGATTCGTACGACGCCAGCTCCATCCGGAGATCGCGCCGCTCGCCCTCCAACCTCGCTCTGGCGGAACGCTCGCGCCCGATGTCGTACCCGAGCGAGATCACGCGGTGCCGGACGTGGATGTACGAGCAGAACGCCGCGACGGCGGCGCCGAGCGCCAGCAACCAGTAGAGGTAGAAGCGCGCGGCGGAGCACCGCCCACGGGTCGTGCCCGTCATGCCGCCTCCGCAACGCGCTCGGCGGCGCGCAGCCTGGCCGAACGCGCCCTGGGGTTGCTCGCGCTCTCCCGCGACGACGGACGCTCCGGCTTCCGGGTCAGGATCGCCACGCGCGGGACCGGGGCGGATCCGGCGGCGGCTCGCGGTTCGCGGTTCGCCGCGAGCGCCCGCAGGGCGCGCTTCACCCGGCCGTCCTCCTCGGAATGGAAGGATATGAAGACGGCGCGCCCGCCGGGACGCAGGATCCGCGCGAAGCGGTCGAGGATGGCGTCGAGCGACTCCATCTCGCGGTTGGTCAGGATGCGGAGCGTCTGGAACGCGCGGGTGGCGGCGTCGATGCGGCCGGTGCGCCTCCGGCCGATCGCGCCGTGGACGGCGTCGCGAAGATCGAAGGTGGTGCGCAGGCGTCCCGAGCGGCGCCGTTCGTTGATCGCGCGGGCCACGCGGCCGGCCATGCGTTCGCCGCCGAAACCGCGGAGCGCGCCGGCCAGGTCGGCCTCGGAGAGCGCGTCGAGAATGTCGCCGGCCCGCACGCCGGCGTCCGGGTCCATCCGCATGTCGAGCGGCCCGTCGGCGCGCAGGGAGAAGCCGCGGGACGGGTCGTCGAGCTGCATCGACGAGACGCCGAGGTCGAGCAGGAGGCCGTCGGCGGCATGCTGCCCGACGCGCGCCAGGATCTCGGGCAGATCGGCGAAGTCGCCGTGCACGAGCGTCACGCGGTCGCCGAACCTGGGGAGCAGCCGCGCGGCGGCGACGTCCAGCGCCGGCCGGTCGCGATCGACGCCGATGAGCCTCCCGTCGGGCGACGCCCGTTCGAGGATCGCCTCCGCGTGCCCGCCGGCCCCGATCGTTCCGTCCACGTAGAGGCGGGGACCGCCGCCCGGCCCCACGCCAGGCCGCGGGTCGAGGTGGAACAGCACGCGGTCAAGCATCACCGGCTCGTGGCCCCACGGCGCCGACCCCTCGCCGGCCCCCATGCCGTTCACAGCCCCTTGCCCGCCAGCCACGCAGCGACCCCGGCCACCTTGCTCCGGAACTCCTGGCTCCACGCCGCCAGACGCTCGGGATCCCAGAGCTCGAGTCGCTCGCCCACGCCGACCCATGTGACCTCGCGCTGCACCCCCGCCCACTCCCGCAGCGCCGGCGGCACCAGAATCCGGCCGTGCCCGTCCAGGGACACCGTGAACGAGTTGCCGAGGTACCACCGCCGCGCCTCCCGCGCGTTCGGGTCGTGCTCCGCCAGCGCCGTCAGCTTCTCGGTGTACCGGCGCCACGACGCCGCCGCGGACGCCATCAGGCACGGATCGAGCGACGCGGCGAGGACGAACGTGCCGTCCTCGATGTCGATCATCCCTTTCCGAAACCTTGACGGAACGCTCGTGCGCCCCTTATGGTCGACACTCGTGCGAAGCTGCCCCTCGAACACCGGCCTGCCCCTCTTGCCCACGAACGGCCACGATGATCCCCTTACCACCGTGACGAGGCCCGAGCCTACGCCTGCCGGTAGGGCCGGTCAAGTAATATTTTCGGGGTATTCCCCGTCCGTTTTCTGGTGGGAGGATGTGGGAATGCTGGCCTCCAGGAGCCGGAAGCGATGACCGACCACGCAGGCCCCTCCGACGGCGTGGACCGCAAGGACCCGAGCGGCTGTGCCGCGAGGGTCCGCGGGGGTCCGGGGGGCAGTGAGGCCAGGGGAGCAGGAGCGGGAGCGGGAGCGGGAGCGGGAGCGAGTGTCCGCGGGGGTCCGGGGGGCGCAAGCGACCCGTGTCCGCGGTGCGGCGCCGAGAACCGGGGGCTGGCGTCGTGCCCCCGGTGCGGTCTGGCCCGCGCCAACCGGGACAGGTTGGCGG
>CAMTWF010000132.1:0-4439 GCA_947085355.1 uncultured delta proteobacterium | reverse complement strand
TTCCGCATGTCGATCCCGACGTCCGGCACGACCTCCGCTGCGCCCATGTCCTTCCTCCGCTCATTTCGTGCCCGTGCCCGTGCCCGACCCGGTCCCGCCGGTCCTTCGCACCATCTGGACAAGCATGGCGACGACGTCGATGGCCGCGACGTACACGTCCGGCTGTTCGTGGTCAAACTCGCTCATTCGTCATCTCCTCGATCGGGCACGGGCTCGGGCACGGGCTCGGGCACGGAGGATAGCGGTCCCACCCAACGCCGCAGCCGCGGCGACCGGACCGTGCGCGTCCCCCCGCCTTGCCAGGCCACGTGCCGTGTCGGAACCAGCCGCAGCAGACGCTCGCCGACCGCCGGCGCCGCCGCGGGCGCCGCGGGCGGACCGGCCCCACGGCAGACCGCGAACCGGACGAACACCGGTCCCGCCGACGCGATCCGGGCGTGGCCGGCCCCGGAGTACTCGGGCACCAACGAGGACACCGCCTCCATGACCTCGGCCGGCGAAGCGAACGGCGCGGGATGCCCGCACGCCGCGGCCAGATCCAGGACGATTCGCCAGTCGGGTCGCGCCTGGGCAGGCGGCGCGACCACGGGCCGCAACAACTGAACCCTGCCTTCCAGGTTTGTGAACGTCCCTTCCTTCTCGATCGCCGCCGCGGCGGGAAGGACCACGTGTGCGAGCCTCGCCGTCTCGGTCAGGAAGAGGTCCTGGACGACGAGGCAATCGAGCCGGCCGAGTGCAGCGGCCGCGTGCCGCGCCGCCGGGAGGCCGCGCGCGGGGTTGACCCCGACGACGTAGGCCGCCTTGAGATCCCCCGACGCAGCCGGTCGCTCCGGCGCCTGCGGCAGATCGACGCCCCATGCCCGCGCGAAGCGCGCCGCCCCGGCATCGCCCACCGGCACCCGCCCGGGGAGCAGCCCGGGGACCGCGCCCATGTCGACGACGCCTCGCGCGTTGGCCTCGAACCAACCGGGTACGAACCGCGCCCCCGCCACCCTGGCCAGCTCCGCGAGCCAGACCGCCGCCTCCGCGGCCGGCGGGCCGCCTGCCACGACAACCGGGTGCTTCGCCGTCGCCAGAGAGCGCGCCACGCCCCGCAGTTCCTCGGCCCGCACGCCGGTCCGCCTCAGCAACGCCTCGGACTCCGCCGGCGCGGGATCGGCGCCGCCCGCCCCCGTGCCTTCCGCAAGGAACCGAGCGGCTTTGCCGCGAGGTTCCGCGGGGGTCCGGGGGGCGGTGAGGCGCCCGGCGCCGAACAGCCCCCCGGAGCAGTCGAGCAGCGCGGCCTCGGCTTCGACCGCCCGAACGAGAAGGGCGAGCAGCGCCGCCTCCGCTCCGGGCGTGGGCCGAAGGTGCCGGCCGGCGAGGGCCGCCAGGTCGGTGCGCACCGGATGGATGACGGTCAGATCGGTCCGGCGAGCCCGGACGGCGCGCCGCACCGCGTAGGCCAGCAGCGGCGCCTCGGCGTCGGGATCGCCGCCGGCGACCAGGACCGCATCGGCGGCCTCCACCTCGGCCAACGTCGGGCAGGCAAGGGGCGGAGGAACGGGTACGCCGCAGTCGATGCTGTCGGCGCCCAGCACGGCGCGGGCCAACCACTGAAGGAGGTACGCCTCCTCGTTGGTCAGCACCGGGCCGGCGAACACCGCGGCGCCCGCGGCGCGCAGCCCCTCCGCGGCACGCGACAGCGCGCGCTCCCAGCTCGTCTCCACCAGAACGCCGGCCTCGCGGATCAGCGGTGCGGTCAACCGGTCGCGGGCACGCAGGCAGTCGTGCCCGTGCCGGCCACGGACGCACAGGGCGGCGCCGCCCGGCGAGGTCGCCCGCGAAGGCTCGACCCCGACGATGCGATCCTCCACGACCCGCATCTCGACCGCGCACCCACAGGCGCAGAGGGGACACACGGTGACGGTACGCCGGCCGCCGGAGCCCCGGTACGGCGGATCGCGCTCGGCAATCGCGCCCGTGGGACAGACCGTCAGGCACGTGCCGCAGAGCGTGCAGTCGGACGACTCCAGGGGCATCTCGTGCAGCGTGGCGGGCCGCGCGTCGAACCCCCGGCCGACGTAGTCGATCGCGCCGCGGGCCACGATCTCATGGTCGGCACGGATGCAGCGGGCACACACGATGCACTTGGAAAGGTCGCGGACGAGGAACGGGTTGGCGTCGCGGACGTGCGCGCGGCAGGGGATGCGGTACAGATCGATGGCGCCAAGACCCAGCTCGGCGGCCACGCGACGCAGCTCGCACCGGTTGCCCTTGTCGCAGACCAGGCACGACTCGGGATGACCGGCCATCAGCAGGCGCACCACCTCGCGCCGGGCCTCAAGCACGCGCGGGGAGGCGGTGAGGATGGCCATCCCGGCGGCGACGGGCGTGACGCAGGAGGCGAGCAGGCGGCCCTGCTTCCGTTCCTCCACGAGGCAGACCCGGCATCCGCCGTAGGGCCGGAGGGACGGATCGTCGCACAAGGTGGGGATCGCCACTCCGTGCGCGCGAGCCGCCTCGAGCAGCGTGGCGCCCGGGGGCGCGCCGACCTCGCGACCGTCGATGGTGAGGGCGAGCGGCTCCACGGCCCCTACCGGATCCGCGCGGCGTCGAGATACCGGTGCAGGCTCCGCTCGGCGCCGCAGGGGACCACGTGGACGCCCCGGCACAGGCCGCGCAGCCCTTCCACGATCTCGGCGAAGATGTCCATGCTCGTCCGCTCGCGATCCTTCGATGACGCAAGGCGTTCGATGAGGTGGGCGGGAACGAGGCCGGGCCGCACGTACCGATTGAGGTGGTGGCCCATGCCCGCCGAGCGTAGGATCATCACCTCGGCGACCACGGGCACTCCCACCGGCCCCACCCGAGCCATGAACTTGGCGAAGCGATCGAGGTCGAACACCGGCGTCGTCACGAAGTACCGGACCCCCCGCTCCGCCATGTGCTCCAGCTCCTGCTGCTGGAAGCTCGGCACGCGATCCCCCCACGCTGCATCGACGCCGGAGCCCAGGCAGAAGTCGACGGGGGACGGGACGGGCGCCCCGACGATGCTCCGCCCCTCGCGCAGGCACTCGAGCACCGAAAACAACTTGCCGGCGTCGACGTGGAAGAACATCATCTCCTGCAGGCTGTCGCCGGTGAGCCGATAGTCGTCGGTGAAGGCCACCAGCTCCCGGACGCCGCGCTCGGCCGCCCCGAGCAGCCTCTCCTGCACCTCCGGCCGGCCGGATCCACGCGTGGCGACGCGGAAGATCGGGTCGACGTAGTTGCTCCGCAGCACCTCGCAAACCCGCACCGAATCGGCCACCACCGCCTCGACCGGCCGGTCCACCGCCGGCTCGCCGAACGTCGGAGACACGGCATCCACGTGCCCGCGCACCATGCGCAGACTCGCCAGCAGGTCCTCCGGCGTGCTCTCCGAGGGCACCTGCACCTCGGTCGTGACGACGAACCTCCCCTTGTTCAGACCGTCCGCGATGCTCATGACGACTTCGCTTCCGCGGCGGTCCCGCCCGGCACGGACGAGCGCCGCACGAGGCCGAGCAGCCTTGCCACTTCGTCCCGCAGCTGATCCAGCGGGAGCGGCTTGGAGAAGCAGAGATCCGCGCCGTACTCGCGCATCCGGCGGTAGCTCTCGTCGTCCATGTACGCGGACAGCACGACGATCTTGATCTCCGCCGTCTCCGGGTCGCTCTTCAGCCGACGACAGACCTGGTAGCCGTTGGTGTCGGGCATCATGATGTCGAGAATCACCAGGTGCGGCTTGCAGCGGGAGACCTGCAGCCCCGCCTCGAAGCCGTCGGCCGCCGAGATCACCTCGTAGTTGAACTCGTCCTCCTCCAGCGCCAGGACGAGCGTCTCCACGATCACCTGATCGTCGTCCACCACGAGGATGCAGCGGCGAGGCCACTCGCCGGCCACTCGCCGCTCCACGGCCTCGTCGACCGGCGGCATCTGCCGCTGCGCCAGGAACTCGTTGAGGTCGGCCAGGCGAATCCGCCTGTGCCCGGCATCGGTGCAGCAGGCCCCGAGCTTGCCGGACTCCACCCACTCGGCGATCGTCCTGGTCGACACGCCGCAGCACCTGCCGGCCTCGAACAGCGTCAGCATCCGCCGGTCCTTCTCGTTCTCACACCCGGTCACGATGTTCCTCCCCCGGTGCACGCCCGGACTGCTCCCCCAATCCGTACCCGCTCACATCCCACCCGACCACGGTGCCGCGAGCCGCCCCCTATGTCAAGGCGGCGGTCGGTCGGGGGTGCATCCGCGATTTGTGGGGGGCCGGCGTAGCCGTTCACGGCCCCGGCTACAGCCTCCCGCCTGCCGCCCCCGTCCCCGTTGCCGTTGCCGTTGCCGTTGCCGTCGCCGTCGCCGTCGCCGTCGCCGTCGCCGAAGACTCGATTCCGGGAACTCGTCACATTGCCATCTTGACCAGCATGGACACGATCCGGTGG
>CAMTWF010000131.1:0-15510 GCA_947085355.1 uncultured delta proteobacterium | reverse complement strand
TGCGAGCCGATCCCCGAGATGAAGCGCGGCCCGATCGAGTCGGCGCACACCTGGCCCGTGAGATCCACCTCGATGGCCGAGTTGATCGCGACCACCTTCGGGTTGCGCGCGATGACGAACGGATCGCCGGCGCCACAGGGGGTGAACGGTTACGTTTGAGGGTGGGGAACAAGATATCCCCTGACCCCAGTTGACGCCGAACGGGGCGGAGGCTAGGTTCCGCGGCGTGCAGTGCGAGGCGCTTCCGGCCGGTTTCCGCGGGACGACGGTGCTTGCCGTGCGCCGCGCGGGCGAAACGGTGCTCGTCGCGGACGGACAGGTCTCGTTCGGCAACATGGTGATAAAGGCGAAGGCGCGGAAGGTGCGGCGCCTGGGCGACGGCGGGAGGGTGATCGCGGGGTTCGCCGGCGCCGGCGCCGATGCGATCACGCTGTTCGAGCGGCTCGAGGACAAGCTGCGGGGCCACGGCGGCAACCTGACCCGCGCGGCCGTGGAACTCGCGAAGGAATGGCGGACCGATCGCGTGCTCCGGCGTCTGGACGCGATGATCCTGGCGGCGGACGCCGAACGGATCTTCCTGGTTTCGGGTACCGGCGACGTGATCGAGCCGGATGCGGATGCCGCGGCGATAGGCGCCGGCGCCGGATACGCACTCGCCGCCGCCCGCGCGCTCCTCGACAACACGGACCTCGCGGCCGTCGAGATCGGCCGGCGCGCGTTGTCGATCGCCGCGGACATCTGCGTCTTCACGAACCGCGAGATAACGATCGAGTCCGTATCCGCCGCGGAGTAGCCGGCGGCGCGCACCGGCAGGGAGTCCCAGTTGTCCCGAGACGAACGCAAGTCCGCCTTCGCCCCGACATTCACGCCCCGCGAGATCGTGTCGGAACTGGACCGCTACATCGTCGGCCAGGAGAAGGCCAAGCGGGCCGTCGCCGTGGCGCTCCGGAACCGCTGGCGCCGCCAGCGGGTGACGACCGACCTCCGGGACGAGATCGCCCCGAAGAACATCCTGATGATCGGTCCCACCGGCGTCGGCAAGACGGAGATCGCGCGGCGCATCGCCAGGCTCGCCCAGGCGCCGTTCCTGAAGGTCGAGGCGAGCAAGTACACCGAGGTGGGCTACGTCGGCCGCGACGTCGACTCGATCGTCCGCGACCTGCTGGAACTCGCCATCAGAACGGTCAGGGCAGCCGAGGAGGAGAGGGTGCGCGTCCAGTCCGGGGATCTGGCCGAGGACCGTCTGGTCGAGATCGTCTCGCAGTCCGGCGGGCGCGTCGGCTTCGAGGAACCCGGGGCGGGCGGCGCGGACCGGACGGCGCGCGAGCGGCTGCGGTCGAGGCTCCGGTCGGGCGAGTTGGACGGCGACCTCGTCGAGATGGACGTCGCGGACCGGCAGTCCCCGGCGATCGAGGTGTTCAGCGCCTCCGGGATGGAGGAGATGGACATCAGGTTCCGGGACATGTTCGCGAACCTCCCCGGCTTCGGCAAGCGCAAGAGCAAGCGCAAGGTGCCGGTCCGCGAGGCGCGGCGGATCCTCGCGGAGGAGGAAGCCGCCAAGCTGGTCGACATGGACGCCGTGATCGCCGAGGCGAAGATGCGGACCGAGCAGTCCGGCATCGTGTTCATCGACGAGATAGACAAGGTCGCGGGACGCGAGCGGTCCGCCCACGGTCCTGACGTATCACGCGAGGGCGTGCAGCGGGATCTCCTGCCGCTCGTCGAGGGGACGACGGTCGTCACGAAGCACGGCCCGGTCCGGACCGACCACATCCTGTTCATCGCCGCCGGCGCCTTTCACGTCACGAAGCCGTCCGACCTGATCCCGGAGCTGCAAGGGCGCTTTCCGATCCGCGTCGAGCTGCACCCGCTGGACAAGGAGCACTTCGTCCGGATCCTCCGGGAGCCCCGCAACGCGCTCCTCAAGCAGCACGTGGCGCTGCTGGAGACGGAGAACGTCGGCCTGTCGTTCACCGACGACGCGGTCGATGCCATCGCGGCGGCGGCGGCGGAGGTCAACCGCAGGGCGGAGAACATCGGCGCGCGCAGGCTGCACACCGTGATGGAGGCCATCCTCGACGAGCTGTCGTTCACGGCGCCGGAACGCCCCGGCGAGGAGGTCGTCATCGACGGCGCCGAAGTCGTCAGACGGCTCGCCCCGTTCATGGGCGATTCCGATCTGGCCAGGTACATCCTGTGAGGCGGAACCGATGAAACGCGACTTCACGAGCATGTTCGATCTCTCGCCGGACGAGATCCGGTCCCTGATCGCCAGGGCACGGGCGCTCAAGGCCGCCCGCGGCGGACCGGCCGCGGGGCCGGGGCCATTGGCGGGGAAGACCGTGGCGCTCATCTTCGAGAAGGCATCGACGCGAACCCGCGTGTCGTTCGAGGTCGGCGTCGCCGAACTCGGCGGCCATCCGATGTTCGTGTCCGCCGGGGACACGCAGATGGGTCGCGGGGAGCCGATCGCCGATACGGCGCGCGTCTACTCGCGGTACGTCCACATGATCATGCTGCGGACGTTCGCGCAGCGGACGATCGACGACCTGGCCCGGCACTCCACCGTGCCGGTGATCAACGGCCTGTCCGACAAGCTGCACCCGTGCCAGGTCATGAGCGACCTGCTCACGGTGGCGGAACACAAGGGCGAGCCGCTCGACCGGCTCGTCTACGCCTGGGTCGGCGACGGCAACAACATGGCCAACTCGTGGATCGAGGCGGCCGGGCAGCTCGGCCTCGAACTGCGCCTCGCATGTCCCGAGGGCTACCGGCCGGATCCCGGCATCGCGGCGGAGGCGGAGCGCCGCGGGGCGCGACTGCGGATCACGGCCCAGCCCCGCGAGGCGGTGGAAGCGGCGGACGTCGTCAGCACCGACGTCTGGGCCAGCATGGGCCGGGAGGAGGAGGCCGCCCGGCGCAGAGCGGCCTTCGCGGGGTACATCGTCGACGACGCCCTGATGGCCCGGGCTGCCAAGGGATCGATCTTCCTGCACTGCCTGCCGGCCCACCGGGGCGAGGAGGTCTCGGACTCCGTCATCGAAGGCCCCGCCTCCCGCGTGTGGGATCAGGCGGAGAACCGCCTCCACATGCAGAAGGCGATCATGGAGTTCCTGGTCACGTGGTCGTAGTCGTGGTCGTGGTTGCATGAGACCGCCCAGGCGCACGGGGCGCGGCGATCCGGCCGCCCTGCCGATCGATCCGGCCGACGCCTTCCTGTTGTCCCAGATCGACGGGGCGACGTCCGTCGATGAACTCGTGCTGATCTCGGGCAAGTCGGCGCCCGAGGTCCGGGCGTCGCTCGACAAACTGGCATCCCTGGATCTGATCGAATTCCCCGGCCGCGGCGAGGAGGCGCGGCCTTCCGGTTCGCCCGGCGGCGCCGGGAAGCCCGCGTCCGGGGTGTCGCCGGCGGATCGTCACGAGGCCGCCGGGGGCGGGGCCCGGAGGCGGCTGTCGCGGGAGCAGATGAAGCGGGTCGATGCCTACCTGGTGCGCATCGAGAGCGGCGACTTCTACGAAACCCTGGGCGTCAAGCCGTCGGTCCAGAAGGACGGCATCCGTCGCGCGTTCTTCGCGTTGTCGAGGGAGTTCCATCCCGATGCGTACTACGGCTTCGCCCTGGGCGAGTACGAGGCGAAGCTGGAGCGGATCTTCCGCAGCCTGTCGCAGGCGTACGAGGTGCTCTCCAGGCCGGCCCGCAGGAAGGCGTACGACGAGTACCGCCGGGGGCAGGCGATGCTCGGCGGGTTCGCAGCGGTCGAGGACGAGGTGCGGGCGGATCGGCAGGAGGAGCCTCGCCGCGGCACGCCGCCGCCGCTCGCGGTGTCGGGATCCTCGAGTCCGGCGGGCGAACCGGACGGGACCGCCGTTTCCGCGCCAGACACACAGACGCCCGTGGCGGAATCCCCGGCGCCGCGCGCCGGTCCCAGCCCTTCGGACGGATGGCGCAGGCAGCGCACGGCGAGGCAGCTCGCCGCGGTGCTGGGGATGGCCGGCCGGAAGCGGGTGCCGGCGCGCGGCGTGGAGTATCTGGCCCAGGCCGAGCGGTCGGCGCAGGCGGGCGAGTGGGGCAGGGTGATGGGTCTGGTGGAGGCGGCCGAGAAGTTCGGCGTCGCTCCCGAGCACGATGAGGTGCTGCGGGGTCTATCGGCTCGCGCGCGGGTCGAGGTGGCTGGCGCCTACTTCCGACAGGCCCGTTTCGCGGAGGCGATCGGCAATCTCGCAGATGCGACGCGGAACGCGGAGATGGCGTGCAAGCACGGGCCGGACGTGGCGCCGTACTGGACGCTCTACGCGTCGCTCCTCCTGCGCCGGAACCGCGACCTGCACGGGGCGCGCGACGCCGCGCAGCGGGCCGTGGCGCTTCAGCCGGAGGAGAGTTCGTACAGGCTCCTCCTCGCGCGGGTGTACCTTGCCGCCGGACTGTGGTTGAATGCCCGGCGCGCGGCCGAGGAGGCGGCGCGCCTTCCGGGCGGCGCCGATGAGGCGAGGCGGCTGCTGGAGGCGGCAAGGCGGGGGGAAGCGGGCAAGGGCTAAACTTTCGACGCCGCCCTCGTCCGTTCGGGAGGACCGCGATGGACAAGGTGATCGGCATAGACCTCGGCACGACGAACTCGTGCGTGGCGGTCATGGAGGGCGGCACGCCGGTTGTGATCGCCAACCGCGGCGGCTACAAGACGACCCCGTCGATCGTGGCCGTGACCGAGACCGGCAAGCGCCTCGTGGGGCACATCGGCAAGCGCCAGGCGATAACGAACGCCGAGAACACCGTCGTGGCCGCCAAGCGCCTCATCGGCCGCAAGTGGAACTCCCCGCAGGTCGCCACGGCGATCGGGATGTACCAGTACCGGATCGTCGAGGGGCCGCACGGCGACGTGCGCATCCACCTCCGGGACAAGATCTACTCGGTGCCGGAGATCTCCGCGATGATCCTGCAGGAGATGAAGATCGTCGCCGAGGATCACCTCGGCGAGGAGGTCTCCAAGGCCGTCGTCACCTGTCCGGCCTACTTCAACGACAACCAGCGCCAGGCCACCAGGGACGCCGGCGTCATCGCCGGGCTCGACGTGATTCGCGTCATCAACGAGCCGACCGCGGCGGCGCTCGCCTACGGCTTCGGCAGGAAGATCGACCGCCTCGTCGCCGTGTACGACCTCGGCGGCGGCACGTTCGACATCTCGCTGCTGGAGATAGGCTCCGAGGGCGTCTTCAAGGTCGTCTCCACGGCCGGCGATACGTTCCTCGGCGGCGAGGACTTCGACGCCAGGATCATCGACTGGCTCGTCCAGTCCTTCATGCAGGAGCACCGCGTCGATCTGCGCCAGGACAGGATGGCGATGCAGCGCCTCAAGGACGCCGCGGAGAAGGCCAAGTGCGACCTGTCGGCCGCGCGGCAGTCGGAGATAAACCTCCCGTTCATCATCTCCACGGGCCGCAACGAGGCGCTGCACCTGCAGAAGACCCTGACCCGCGAGAACCTCGAACAGCTCACCGCCGACCTCGTGCAGCAGACGATCGACATCTGCGCCGGCACGCTCGACGATGCCGGCATCGATGTCGAGGAAGTCGAGGACGTCGTGCTGGTCGGCGGCATGACGCGGATGGCCAAGGTCCAGGAGCGGGTCGCGGAGTTCTTCCGGCGCGAGCCGTGCAAGGGCGTCCATCCCGACGAGGTCGTGGCGCTGGGCGCCGCCATCCAGGGCTTCGCGCTCGTCGAGGAGAAATCCCCGGTGATCCTCCTCGACATCACGCCACACACGCTCGGGATCATGGTCGTCGGCGGCCTGTTCGAGTCGATCATCACCAAGGACACGACCGTGCCGACCGCGCAGACCAAGACCTTCACCACCGTGAGGGACAACCAGACCGCGGTGAAGATCCTGGTGATGCAGGGCGAGAGCGAGAAGGCCGAGGGGAACGAACTCCTGGGCGAGTTCATACTGACCGGCCTGCGGAAGGCGCCGAAGGGAGAGGTGGAGGTCGACGTCACCTTCGAGATCAACGCCGACGGCATCGTGGGTGTGTCCGCCAAGGACCTGGAGACCGGCCAGAAGCAGTCGATCACCGTCACCGCCACGTCCGGCCTGACCCATGACGAGGTCCGGAAGATGGCGATCGACAGCAAGGACTACATGGTCGGCCGGAAGGCGGATGAGTCGGCCGCCGCCGACGTGCAGGAGATCGAGGGCCTGGCCGCCGAGATAGAGCGCTTGGCGCCCCAGGTCGAGGAGATCGTCCAGGGATCGGACTACGGCTCCGAGGCCCTTGCCAAGGCCCGCGAAGTGCTCGCCGTGGCGCGAGACGCCGCCAGGACCGGCTCGCCGGCGGCGATCAAGGACGTCAAGGAGTCCCTGCGCAGGACCCTCAGGATGTTCAAGGCCGTGCTCGAGTAGCCGGCCGGAGCGGCGTGGTGACGATCGGCGACAACCGGAACTCGGCCGGTTCGGGGCGCACCAGGCGGATAACCCCGGTCATGCCTTTCGGCCCGACCGGGGCGCTCGCGACCGCCGATCCCGACGTGCCGACCCAGCCGGTGCAGGGCCCCGACGCCACCGTCGCCGGGACGCCCCCGATGTCGGCCGTCGCGGAGCGTCTCGACCTCGGGGACTACACCGGGGCGCTCGATCTGGCGACCGCGATCCTCGACATCGACCCGGACCACCGCGAGGCCGCGGCGGCGCGCAGGGAGTGCGAAAGGCGTCTGGAGGAGATCTACCTGGGACGGCTTGGGCCGACCGACCGCGTCCCGGTGGTCGTCATCACGCCTGAAGACGTGCTGTGGCGGAACCTGGACGGCCGGACCGCCTTCCTTCTTTCCCGCATCGACGGCGCCGCGACGATCGACGAGGTCCTCGACATGTCCGGCCTGCCGCTGCACGCCGCGGGCCGGATGCTCTGCGGCCTCGTGGAGCAGCGGCTCGTCGAACTGCGCGTCCCGCCGCGCCGCGAGAAGCGTTCGTCGGGGCGGATCGACACGGGGAAGAAGGAGGAGGGCGGACGGTAGCTCGACTGTGCAGGAGTCCAGGTAGGCCCGCGCCGGCCCTACGCCGTGGCGCCCGCGGGGGCCGCGGCCGCTCGAATGGACCGCAGCGCCTCGACCACGTCCCCCGTATGGGCCGGCCTGTCGGTGGGGTTCGCCGACATGCACCGCGACACCAGCGCGCGCAGCGCGCTCGCCGACCGATCGGCGTCGCGCCCGGTCCCCTGCCCGCCGGGATCACGGAGCATCCTTCGCATCAGCGTCCCCAGGGCGTAGATGTCGGCTCGCTCGTCCGCCACGCCTCCGCGAGCCAGTTCCGGCGCCCAGTACTCGGTCTCGGCGTCCAGCGGTCCCGGCGGGTCGACCCGGTCGCCGACCCGGCGGAGCCACAGGTCCAACAGCAACACCGGGTAGGCGTCGGCGCCGGAGGGCAGGAAAACGGCGGAGGGCGACAGGTTGAGATGCACGAGGCGCCGGCCGTGGATCGCCCCCAGCGTGCCGCAGAGAGCCTCCAGGATCCGGACGGCGTCCGCGTCGTCCAGCCGGCCGTCGCGCGAGAGCCTCGCGTCCAGCCCCTCGCCCTCGGCCGGCTCGATCACGACGAACCTTGCGCCGGTCGGCTCGTCCCACCCGTCGGCGAGGATCCGCGGCACCCCGGGATGCTCGATCTGCTGCAACGACTCGGCCTCTGCCGCCAGGCGCATCGCCGCCGCGGGCCCCAGCGCCCCGGCGCGCGCCGGTCGGACCAGCTTCAACCACACGCCGGAACCGGTGCGCTCGTCCGTCGCCGCGTGCAACTCGACGACCCCGCCGGACCTGATCTGCCCGGCGAGTCGATAGCGGAAAGCCAGCATCGTTCCCTGGGGGAGAACGGCCCCGGATTCTGCCCCGACGGTGCTGGTGGACGGCGACGGGTCGCTCATCGGCGGCGGACCATAGCCACCGCTGCGCGACGTGGCAACAGAATCGGCCGAACCTGGGGGTGGACGCGCCGGCCCCGTGAAACCGGGCGCCTCCGGGGTCGAGATCACGTATCCGTTCACCGGGGGGGACCGCCCGGCTCGCGCGTCAGGTCCCAGACGCATGGCGCCGCCAGGGCGGCCTCTGCCATGCCGGGGGGCTGTTCGGCGCTTCGCGCCTCATCGTCCCCCGGACCCCCCGCGTTCCGGCGCGGAGCAAGTCCGCGCCGGAACGCCACTCCCGGCCTCGATCATCGCGGGATAGGGGTGAACGGTTACGAGATCACGACCGACACCGTTCTGTAGCGCCGCCGTTGCGGCCGGACGGCCGGCGGTACTACATGTTCCGCCGAAAGCGGGGGGCCGAAAGGCCGAAGGCAGTGTCGCGAGATCCCGGGCCGCACTACATCAAGGCACGCTGTCTGATCCTGGGCTGCGGCAACCTGCTGTTCGGCGACGACGGCTTCGGGCCCGCGGTGGCCGAACGCCTGGCCCGCGAAGGCGTGCCCGACGGCGTCGTCGTCATGGATGCCGGCACCGGCGTACGCACTGTCCTCATCAACGTCGTGCTGTCCGAGCGGCGTCCGCCGCTGGTGATCGTGGTCGACGCCGTCGACCGCGGGCGCAAGCCGGGCGATCTGTTTTGGATCGACCTGGAGGAGATCCCCGAGAACAAGCGGGACGACTTCTCGATGCACCACGCCCCGACGTCGAACCTGCTGCGCGACCTGCGCGAGGCGGGCGGCGTCGAGGTCGAGGTGCTCGCATGCCAGTCGGGATGGATCCCGCGGGAGGTCCAGTGCGGCCTCTCGCCCGAGGTCTCCGCCGCCGTGCCGGAGGCCTGCGAGTGGCTGCGCGAGCGCGTCCGGCGCGTCCTGCAGCCGGCGGCGGACGGCGGCGGCGCGGCGCGATCGATGATCGTGGCGCGCGGCGTGGTGCAGGGAGTCGGGTTCCGCCCGTTCGTGTACAGGCTGGCCGCCAGGGAGGGACTGACCGGCTCGGTCGTCAATACGACGGCCGGCGTCCGAATCGAGGTTCAGGGCCCGCCCGGGCGAGTCCGCGCGTTCGCGGAGATGTTGCGCGCCGAGGCGCGACCGCCGATCCGGATCGACGACGTGTCCATCGAGGCGATCGACCCCGTCGCGGGCGAGGAGCGGTTCTCGATCGGGCCAAGCGAGCACGCCGAAGGCGCCGCATCGCTCGTCCCGACCGATCTGGCGACCTGCCCCGACTGCCTGGACGAGACGCTCCGGACCACGGGGCGGCGGCTCGGCTACCCGTTCACGAACTGCACGCTCTGCGGTCCCAGGTACACGATCGTCCGCGGCGTCCCGTACGACCGCCCGGCCACCACGATGTCCGGCTTCCGCATGTGCGACGAATGCCGGCGGGAGTACGAGGACCCGCTCGACAGGCGCTACCACGCCCAGCCGATCGCGTGCCCGGCGTGCGGCCCGTCGGTGCGCCTTTCCGATTGCGGATTTGGGAATCGGAAGAGTGCGCTGTCGGATGCGGACCTGAAATCCGAAATCCGAAATCCGAAATCCGAAATCGAAGAGGCGGCCGCGGCGCTGCGCCGGGGCGCAATCGTGGCGATCAAGGGGATCGGCGGCTTCCTGCTGGCCTGCGACGCCGCCGATGCCGAGGTAGTGGCCCGGCTGCGCGAGCGCAAGCGCCGTGGCAACAAGCCGTTCGCCCTGATGGCCGCCGACCTCGACGTCGCCCGGTCCGCGTGCCGGATCAACCCCGAGGAGGAGGCGATCCTGGCCGGTCCGGCGGCGCCGATACTCCTGCTGCGGCGCCGAGTCGACGGCGACGGGCACGAGATCGCGGCGGCCGTCGCGCCGGGACAACCGCATCTGGGCCTGATGCTGCCGTACTCGCCGCTGCACCACCTGCTGTTCGCCCGCGGCGCACCGCGGCTCCTTGTGATGACGAGCGGCAACCGGCGGGACGAGCCGATCTGCATAGGCGAGGAGGCGTTCGAGCGGCTGGCCGGCATCGCCGATCTGTTTCTCGACCACGACCGGCCGATCTGGAACCGGTGCGACGACTCGGTCGGCTTCGTGCACGGCGGGGCGCTGCGGCTGGTGCGCCGAGCGCGCGGCTACGTTCCGGTCCCGACCGCCCTCCCCTTCGACGCCCCGCCGGCGCTCGGCGTCGGCGCCCTGCTGAAGGGTTCGATCTGCCTGGCCGAGGGGCGTCGCGCGGTGCTCGGCCAGCACATCGGCGACACCGACAGCGTGGAGGCTCTGACCTTCCTCGAGGAAGTGCTGCGCAACCTGTCGGGATGGCTGGGCATCGCTCCATCCGTGGTCGGCTTCGATCCGCACCCCGGCTACCCGGTCTCGGCGCTGGCGCGGGGCATGGGGATCCGCGCCGAACCGGTGCAGCACCACCACGCGCACGTGGCGGCGGCGATGGCCGAGGCGGGGCTGGCCGGCCCGGTCATCGGCGTGGCGCTTGACGGCACCGGCTACGGGGAGGACGGCACGATATGGGGCGGCGAAATCCTCTGGGCCGACTACGGCGGCTTCGAACGCGTGGCGTGTCTGCGACCGCTTCCGCTGCCGGGCGGCGACCTCGCGATCCGGGAGCCGGTGCGGGCGGCGATCGCCTACACCGAGGCGCTCGGGATCGATCTGCCGCCGGGACGCGTGCGCGGCATCGACGCGGCGCATCCGGACCTGGCCGCGGCGGTCCGGATGCAGGCGCGCAGCCCGCGAACCGTGCGGACGTCCTCGGCCGGCAGGCTCTTCGACGCGGTCGGCGTGCTGCTCGGCGGTCCCGGCGACGCGACCTTCGAAGGGGAGACGGCAATGTGGCTGGAGGCCCTCGCCGACGGATGCAACGGCGCCGCGGTGTCGCTCGACATGCCGCGGCGGATCGGGGCCGACGGTCTCGTCCTCATCGATCCGGAGCCCCTGCTGCGGGAGATCGGCCGCGCCGTCGGTCGCGGGCAAGATGCCCGCGCCACGGGCGACACGGCGCGCTGGGCGCTCGGATTCCACCTGGCGCTCGCCGAGGCCTTCGCGCGCGCGGCGGCGGAGGCCGCGCGCGCCCGGGGGATCGCCGACGTGGTGCTCTCCGGCGGCGTCTTCCAGAACCGCCTGCTGCTGTCCGCGATGGAGGATCGCCTGCGGGGCGCCGGCATGAGGCCCCACGTCCACTCGCTGGTGCCCTGCAACGACGGCGGCGTGGCGCTCGGCCAGGCCGTCGTTGCCGCCTTTCGGGTTTCGGGTTTCGGGTTTCTAGTTTCGAGTTTGTGGTTTGGGGGAACTTGAAACTTGAAACTCGAAACTCGAAACTGCTAGGTCTGCGACATGTGTCTGGCAGTGCCCGGGAAACTGGTGAGGATCGAGGGTGACGTCGGCTTCGTGGAGTTCGCCGGCGCCGAACGGCGGATCGGGCTGGCGCTGCTGCCGGAGGTGAATCCGGGCGACTGGGTGCTGGTGCACGCCGGGTTCGCGATCCAGCGGATGGACGAGTCCCAGGCGGCCGAGTCGATGCGCCTGGTGAACGAGCTGTTCGACTCCGGGGAACCAGGCAAGGAGAACGGGTGACGTCTTCCGGCGCCGCGGGGAAGGAACCGAGCGGCTTTGCCGCGAGGTTTCGCGGGGGTCCGGGGGGCGGTGAGGCGCCCGGCGCCGAACAGCCCCCCGGTGCAATCGATCGACCGGCCACGGCCGCCCGGCGCGCCGCGGAGGCGGCGCGGCGGATCGCCGCGGCCGTCGCGGGTCCGACCCGGATCATGGAGGTCTGCGGTACGCACACGATGGCGATCGGACGGCACGGCCTGCGGTCGCTGTTCCCGGGCGACCTTCGGCTGGTGTCGGGTCCGGGGTGCCCGGTGTGCGTCACACCGGGCTCGGACATCGACGCGGCCATCGATCTCGCCCGCCGGACCGGCGTGACGGTCGCGACGTTCGGCGACATGCTGCGGGTCCCCGGCGCCCGGGGCGAGTCCCTCGACGCCGCGCGCGCCGCGGGCGCTTCGGTCCGCATCGCGTACTCGCCGATGGACGCCCTCGAATGGGCGGCGGCGAACCCGTCGACCGAGACGGCGTTCATCGGCGTCGGCTTCGAGACCACGAGCCCGACGATTGCCGCCACCGTCATCGCCGCGCGCGACCGCGGGGTGCGCAACTTCTCCGTCCTGCCGTCGTTCAAGCTCGTGCCGGGCGCCATGCTCGCCCTCTGTTCGGCGCCGGACGTCCGGATCCAGGGTTTCCTGTGCCCCGGCCACGTCTCGACGATCATCGGCACGAAGCCGTACGAGGACGTCGCGCGCGGCGGCGGCGTGCCGTGCGTCATCGCCGGCTTCGAGGCGCTGGACATCCTCGACGGCGTCGCGGCGCTCGTGGAGCAGATCCGCGACGGGCGTCACGATGTGGAGAACCGCTACACACGCGCCGTTCGGACCGAGGGTAATCCGGCGGCGATGGCGGCGCTGTGGAGGGTCTTCGAGACGGCGGACGCGGCGTGGAGGGGCATCGGGGTCATTCCGGGCACCGGGCTGCGCTTCAGGCCCGACTACGCCGCGTTCGACGCGAGGACGCGCTTCGGCCTGGCTCCGCATGCGCCGGACGATCTCCCGCGGGGATGTTCGTGCGGCCAGGTGATGCGCGGCATCATCGTCCCGCCGGAATGCCCGCTCTTCGGGACGACATGCCTGCCGTCTTCTCCCGTCGGCCCGTGCATGGTCTCCTCGGAAGGGGCCTGCGCCGCCTACCACCGCTACGGAGGGCGTTGACGGCCCCGGGGGTGTAGGTGTAGAGGATCTCCTCATGCTCGACTACATCGACCACAGATTGCTCGACGCCGTGCAGGAGGGGCTCGTTCCCGCCGAGCATCCATTCGCGGAGATCGCCGAGCGGATCGGTCTGGACGAGGCAGGCGTCATCGAGCGACTTCGAGCCTTGGCCGACGGCCGCGTGATTCGCCGCATCGGCGCCCTCTTCGACGCCGGGGCGCTTGGGTACCGCAGCACGCTCTGCTCGGTCGAACTCTCCGAGAACCGTGTGGACGATCTTCGGAACTGCGTGGCGGCGATCCCCGAGATAACGCACTGCTACCTGCGTTCCGGCAAGCCGGCCGTGTGGTTCACGATCATCGCCCGTGACGATGCGCGCAAGGCGGAAATCATGCGCGCCGTCGGCGAGGCCGCGGGGGGCGACGAGGTCGCCGACCTTCCGGCCCGCCGCTTCTACAAGCTGCACGTCAGACTGCCGATGGTGGGCAACGGGGGGCTGCACGGCTCGCCCGCCGGAACCGGCAGGGAGCGCCGGTCCGGGGCACAGCCGCTGTCGGCGATCGACCGCTCCCTGGTGCGGGAGACCCAGCTCTCCATGCCGCTCGTCCCCCGCCCGTTCGCGGAGATCGGCTCCCGGATAGGCATGAGCGAGGCTTCCGTCGTCGGAACGCTGAGGCGGTGGTGCGAGGCCGGCATCCTGCGGCGAATCGGCGCGGTGCTGCACCACGGCAAGGTCGGTTTCCGCTGGAACGGCATGTGCCGGTTCCCCGTGACCGACGAGGCGGCGGCCGAACCGATCGGCGCCGCGGTGGCGGCCGAGCCGTTCGCGAGCCACGGCTACCTCCGCGTAGCCGCCGGCGGTCCGATGCCGACGGCCGTGTATGCGATGGTCCACGGCCGCGCCCGCGAGGAGGTCGAGGAGGCCGCCCGCAGGATCGCCGCGTCCGCCGGCGTGCCGGAGCCGGAGATCTGGTGGACCGAGGCCGAGATCAAGAAGACCTCGATGCACTACTTCGAAGAGAACGTACGGGAGCATTCGCGCCGGGACGATTGCCGCGCGAACGGCACGGCGCCGCGCGACTCCCCCGCGGGCGGGATGGTCTGACGGGAGTGCAACGGTGCCCCCACGCCCACCGACCGAACCGCTCCCTCACAGGCCCTACCCGATCCACGTCGTGTTGGCCGGCCGCAAGGTGCTGGTCGTCGGCGCCGGAGGCGTCGCGGCGCGGCGCATCGAACGGCTGCTCGATGCCGGCGCGCGCGTGGTGGTCGTGGCGCCTGAGGCCGGCGCGGCGGTGCGAAGGTTGGCCGACGAGAAGCGGGTCGAGCTTCACCGCCGGGAGTGGGGCCCGGACGACCTGGACGGGGCGTTCCTCGTGCACACCGCCGCCAACGATCCGGCCGTCAACGAGGCGGTCGTCGCGGCGGTGCGCGCGAGGGCCGCGACCGGCGCCCCCGCGCCCCTCGTGTGCGCCGCGGACAGGTCGTGGCGCACCGGCGACTTCATGGTCCCGGCGTCGTTCGACCACGGCGTCATGACGGTGAGCGTCGGGACCGGCGGCCACGACTGCCGGATGTCCAGGGACGTCAAGACGGCGCTGCGGATGCAGGTCGATGCGCTCCAGGGCGCCGAACTCCTCGTCCTGGGCGCCGATCAGCGGACCGTCGATCTGGAGCGCCGCGAGGCTCTCGCCAGGACGCTCGGCGACGGCGCCCGCGCCGCCCGCTCGTTGCTGGCGCTCCGCGCCGTCGGTGAGTGCTTCGTCCTCTCGACGTGCAACCGGATCGAGGTCTACGCGATCGCCGGCCCGGACCCGATCCTGGAGGACGTCGCCTCTCGAATCCTCGGGTTCGATTCGCTCGACCCCGGGCATCGCTACCTGCGGCGGGGCCGCGACGCCTTCGTCCACCTGTCGCTCGTGATGTCCGGGGCGCACGCCGAGCTGTTCGGCGAGACCGCGATCGTCGCGCAGGTGCGCGCAGCCCTCGACGCCGCCCGGGCCGCCGGCACGGCGGGCCCGGGACTCGGCAGGCTCGTTGACGAGGCGCTCTGCGTCTCCCGCCGCGTCCGCTCCGCCGTCATGGACGGCCTTGGCACGCGCGAGGTCGAGGACCTGTGCGTCGCTCGGGTCCAGGCATCCCGCCCGGGCTGCCGCGACGGAACGGTCCTCGTCATCGGGACCGGCGCGGTCGGGAGGGCGATCGTGACCCGCCTCGACGGCGGCCGCGGAACGATCCTGTGGGCCCACTTCCGCCACGCTCCAGACCTCGCCGGCCTGCCGAACGCGGGCCGGATTCGCGTGATCCACGCCGACGACGTGGGCGAGCACCTGGCGGCCTGCGACGTCGTGATCGTGGCCTCCGGCGCCAAGGAGCCGCTGATCCGCGCGGCTGACGCCCCGAGGCTGGCCGTCCGACGACCTCTGGTCATGGACCTGTCCGTGCCGCGCGGCGTGGATCCGGCGCTCGCCGGGAGCCACGACATCGATATCGTGGATCTACAGGCTCTCGTTGGGGCCGCCAGGCCGAGCGACGTCCAGGCGCTGGTGCAACTCGCCGAGGAAGCCGCGCGGCTCGAGTCGTTCCGCCACATGCGCGACGACGAGGCGTGACGGCCTCCCCGCTACTTCACCGCCAGGCCGCCCAGCCATGCGAGCCATTCATCGAGGCCCTCGCCCGTCACGGCCGAGAAGCGCACGACCCGCAGGGCGGGGTTGACCTGCCGGATGTTGCCGAGCAGCCGGGCGGTGTCGACCCGCAGGTGCGGCAGCAGATCCACCTTCGCGAGCAGCACCAGATCGACGGCGCGGAACATG
>CAMTWF010000130.1:0-4748 GCA_947085355.1 uncultured delta proteobacterium | reverse complement strand
CCAGAAACTCATGGGCTCAATACTCCTTTCCGCTGGGCGACGGACGTGGCCTAACGCTGGGCGTCACCTGCAGCCGCGAAGCGGCTGGCAGGTGCACGCCGTTGTTCGACTTTCCTCACCCAGTCGCGGCGAGCTTCTTCGCATTCTGCTCGACCGATCGGATCAAGTCCTGGATGGCGTCCACCTCGGGCTCCTCAAAGTACGCCTCTCCACACTGCCCGCAGATCCAGGCCGGAACGGTGTCCGGGACGACGTGGCATCCGCTGCGGTCGACGTGGAAGGGCGTGAATCCACGAGCCATCTCGCCCCGGCAATGAAGACACTTCATTCGGGTCCTTCGGCCGCGTACGCCTCGCGGCGGACGCCGTCGAACTCGTCCTTGCCGCAGATCAACGCCCCGGCGGCCGGGGCGGCCCGGCGGACCAGCGCCGCCATCGCGGCCGCGGTGCGGCGTATGTCCCACTGGGAGTGCCGGTCCATCCGCAGGCGGGCGATGTGGTAGACCTCGCGCAGGTTCGCGACGGCCAGCACCCGCCTGCGGTGCGCGTTGGTCAGAAGGTAGGCGGCCGCGTCCGGGTGCGAATCCCGGACGCGGCGGAACGCCTCGGCCGAGCGGTCCGCGACGGCGCGCAGATCGGCTTCCAGTCCGGCCTCGCGGATCTCGTCGGGGATCGTCGGGCCCAGGTCCGGGTCGTACGGCTGCGCGAGCAGCGTCATCATCCGGTGGCGCTTGAGCTGGGCGAAGCAGGCGGCCGAGAGGACGATCTCGAAGGCGAACGAGGCCGCCTCGAACTCCCGCGGCACGGCGTCGAACGGCGAAAGATCCGACAGCGCCTCCAGCACGAAGCGGCGGCGGCCCTCGGGCCCCATCCCGCGCGCGACCTCGGTGCAGGCGGCGTGGCCCGCGGCGGAGTTCGAAAGCAGCATCGCGGCGACGACGGCGACGTCCGGCTCCGGCGTGCACCCGGCCAGGACGACGTCGCCCTCGGACGGGCGGATGTCCGTCCCCGCGGACGGCGCCGGCCGCGCCGCGAGCGCCTCCGCCGCTGGCCTCGCGGCACGGCCCCGCGCCGACCGCAGGAATTCGTCCGCCACGTCGCGCCCGAACGCGTCCCGGAACCTCTCCGGGTCCGACAGGATGATCAACGACGGGGCGACATCGGCGGCGGCCTCGAAGATCGCCCGCGACAGCGCCCGCACCTCGGCGAGCGGATGGTGCCGCAGCTTGCGGATGACGTGCTCGACGTTGCGGGCGTTGGCCGAGAACCCGAGTTGGCCGGCGGTGGCCAGGCCGAGGCCGTAGCGCGCGTCCTCCTTCGCCCACCCCTCGACCGTCTCGCGCCCGGCCTTCGAATCGAGCATCTCCGGTCGGCGCGCCCGCTGCATCTCGTGAAGGACCGGGAACGCCCGTGCGTAGAACGCGACCTGATCCGCGACGGTGCGGTCGAACAGGTCCCGCAGGGCTCCGGAGAACTCCTCGGGCACGACGTGCTCGCCGCGCAGCGTGACGTACCGCTGCGACTTCTCGGTGTACGAACACAGCCGCGCGTCCTCCAGGGCCTCCAGGGCGAGCCGGGAGACGCCGAGGACGTCGAAGTTGAGCGTGACGTGTTCGGCCACCGAGTGGTGGCCCATGCGGAAGACGATCGTGGTGTTGGACCTGCGCGCCGCGGGGACGTCGCGCCGCGCCTGGGCCCGCAGCTCGGGGATCGGCTCCGGATACCTGCTGATCCTCGCGTAGGCCGCGGAAATCGTCTCGGGCGTGGGATAGACGTCCGCGGGCAGATCGCCGCGCCGCAGGGCATCGACGAACTCGCGGTCGATCGAGTGGCCCGCGAGGACCACTTCCGGCGTGGAGCCTCCTCCTCGCGGCGCCGTCATGCCGACGCCGCGGGCCGCTCGACCGCCCGAGCGCGGCGCAGCCCGGCCACCGCCTGGCCGCAGTTGCTGCCGATCGCGATCTCCTCGGCCTCGCCGATGCTCACGACCGCGTCGAACCCCAACGCCGCGAACCGCTCCACCAGCCGATCCGCCGCGTCCGGGGCGGCGGCCGACAGCACCGTCTCCAGGCCGTTCGCCGCCGCCGCCTCCGTCGGGTTCACCGGAGTCAGCTTCGCGACGAACCGCTCCGGATCGAACACCGCCGCGACGGCGCCGGGATCGACCGGCACGCCTCGGGCCAGCGCGAAGTTCAACACCACCCGCCGGTCGCCCGGCTCGAAGAAGAGGCGGCCGTACGCGGCGATCTCGTCCAGATCCCACTTGGCGACCGGCATCAGCCGGTCGCGGATCGCCGGATCGGTCGAGTTGATCGAGAACTGGAGCTGGAATCGGCCGCGGTACAGCCTGCGCTTGACGTCGAGCAGATCATCGAACCAGTCGCCCGCCGCGCGCGGCGCGACGGTCGGGATGCAGGCCATGAGTCCCTGGGCGTCGTACGGATCGGGCAGCCGCTCCAGGACGTCGATCACCGCCGGGTTGAGCGCCGGCTCGCCCATCCTGGCGAAGTGGATCTTGAACTTCGGGCAGGGGATCCGCCCATCCGGGGCCCGGCGCCGGACGACGTAATCGATCTGCGCCAGGATCTCGTCCGCCGTCAGATCTCCGGCGTAGTGGCCGCCGGAGTCGCACATCGCGCACCGGATCGGGCACCCGAACTGCGTCGACACGGTGACGACCCACTTCTCCTCCCGCGGGTACCGCGGATCGATCGCGTCGACGAACTCGACCAGCGAGCCGGCATCGGGCCGAAGCCGCGCCACGAACACCTCGGCCAGGTCCGGTCGGCCCCTGACCTCCAGAACGACGGGACGAAGCATGCGTTGCACTCCACGACCCCCCGCACCGACGGAGCCGGTTCGTACCCGCCGGCCCGCGACCGTGTCAAGACCGGGCTTCGTCCGGTCTGATCGCGGGCTGCGGCAGCGGCGGCCGGAGCTACCTCTGGAACTCGGGCGGAAGCCGCGGCTGCAGGGCGGCCCCCGCGGGGCAGGATCGCTGGACATTCGTCGGTCCCGCGTTCGTCCACAGGATCTTGAACTCCACCCGTCGGTTCTTGTCCCACGCCGCTTCGTTGTGTGCCGGGTCGATGGGGCAGCGCTCCCCGTAGCCTGCCGCGAGCATGCGGTGAGGGTCAACGCCTTGGCGCACGAGGTACGCGGCGACGGCAGCGGCGCGGTCGCGCGTCAGCACGATGTTGTATTCGTCGGTGTTCCGCTCGTCGGCGTGCCCTTGGATCTCGACCAGTAGGATCTGCGGGTTGTTGTTCAGCGCCGCCGCTACCTGGTTGAGGATACCGAAAGAGATCGGGAGGATCACCACGCTGTCCGTCTCGAAGTGGATCTTCTCGTTGATTACGACCGCAGTCATGGTCACCACCACCGCAGCATGCCCCGGCGCCACCACCACCTGAGCCTGTGGTTCCGCGGCACGGGTCACGGTCATCTTGCAGCCCCCGGCCGTCACCGCCGGCAAGGCCAGCATACCGCAGGCGATTGTCGTTGCTGTGCGCGCATCCATCGTCTTGCCCTCTTCGTCTGCTGAAGCTGCCGCTCGCGATCGGCCGATCACAATCTCCGAGGCTACCGAGCCCGGAATTCGAATGTTGTCGAGTAGAGGCCGGACGAGGAACGGAAGGTCACGGTTCCCTCCCGGAGCCACGTCACGTCGATGTCGCTCCCGCTCCTGTAGAACATGGTGTCGTCCGTTCCGTAGTCGTCGTCGTAGACCGTCCACGTGAAGGTCGAGGTCGAGTACAGCGTGGCGTCCATGGAGAAGTTCCAAGTCGGTCTCAAGGTGTCAGCGACGTAGCTTGACGAGCCGCACCTACCGTCGATGCACATCGTGATGTAGGGGTCCGGCAAGCCGCCCCACGTGTCCCACGAACCGTCGGGGCCGTTCTCCGGGAGCACCCCGCTCACGGCGACGACGCGGTAGGCGCGGCCCCACGCGGACGCGCAAGATCCGGCCGCGCAGATTTCGGTGGCGCCGCAGTCCGTGTAGGTCGTACAGGCATCGCAGTCGCACGCACCTGCCCTCCACATTCCCGGCTCGGCGCCTGGACAGCAGCGGCTGGATCCCGCCGTGCAGTCGGCGGCCGTGCACGGGCATTCGCCGCAGTCCGCCGGGCACGTCGAGCATGTTTCGTTCCACGAGCAGACCCTGTCGCCGCAGCAGACGCCGCAGTCGACAGGGCACGTCGAGCACGTCTCGGGGTCGACGCAGGCACCGTCGCCGCATGACCTGCCGGGGTTGGTGTCGTCGCCCCCGCAGGCGAGTGCGACGCCGAGCACCGCGATGAGGATCGATCCGAGGATCAGGTACGCGCGCATGATGACCTCCTTCCGCGTCGGCCCTCGTAGAAAGGGCGCAGCGAAGCTCACCCTGGGGAAACCTCGTGCGCCCCTCCGGCCAACACGAGCGGGAGTCACCCGCCCGCCGTACCGGCGTGCGACTCCCAGGGTGAATGTCCCGGAGATCCCCTCGTTCGCCGTCGTCGCGGTGACGAACCGCCGAGCCGCAGGGAACGGCAGACGGCGCACGAGTTCGACTCCGGATCGCAGGATATGGTAGACAGTTAGGGAGGTCAAGACATCGGACGCCGCGTTGGGTGGAAGAGCCTGGACCTCGTCACCCACCTGGGCCTCCGCGGTGGCGCTTCGAGCGGGGCCCGGTTCGCGCCGAGGCGTGGAAGGCGATTCAGGTTGTGCTTCGGGTGATCGGCGTCCAGGGACTTCGCGCCCTGCGTG
>CAMTWF010000129.1:0-16941 GCA_947085355.1 uncultured delta proteobacterium | reverse complement strand
CCCATGCGTGCTAACCGACGGTGTGTCCCACATGACCGCCTGGGGCCATCCTTCTCAGGGTGTAGGGGCGCCACGCAGCGCGCGGCGCGCGACCACGAAGCGGGTCGGCGCAGCAGCCCAACGCGCCGCGCGCAAGTGCGCCCGCGGGCACACTCCCACCGCTTGGGTGAACTCGCGGGCGCACTTGCGGCCCCTTCGGGGCCGCTGCGTGGCGCCCCTACATCCGGGGAAAAACGGTTGGTGCAAGGTTCCGGCAGCGGGTCGTGTGGGACACCCCCAATTGTCGGTTAGCACGCATGGGTTCGACCCCCCCCCCGACGTCCATACCGTATGCTCGCAGGGGGGGTTCGACCCGCGGGTGGTGGAGGATCTGCCGGCGGGTCGCACGGCGGCGCCGGCCAAGCGCCGGCGCCGCGGCGGTGCAGCTACGGCGTGAAGCGGCAGTTGGTCTCGCCGGGCGGGTCGCAGTAGTCCGCCCCGGTGCCGCAATCGCCGCCGGTGCTCGGGCTGTACCAGTCCGTGGTCACCCCGTCGCTGCCGACGAAGCGGTAGCAGTACCGCGTGCCCGTTGTGAGGGCGGTGGCGGTCGTGTAGGCCCAGTATGTCCCGCCGCCGCACGAGGTCATGGCGTTGGCAACGGTCCATTCGGGCGACGTCCACGTGCCGCGCGACTCGGCGGAGGTGCATGTCCCGGAAATAGCGGCGTTGCAGTCGGCGGCCGTGGTGCAGAACCGCGCGCGGCCGTCGGGCTGGACCACGACGGGGGCGGCGCATCCCGCGGTGCCGGCGCAGGCGCCGCCGGTGCACTGGTCGCTGTGCGTGCAGGCGTTGCTGTCGTCGCACGGTACGGTGTTGTTCGCGAAGACGCAGCCCGTCGCCGGGTTGCAGGAGTCGGTCGTGCACACGTTCGTGTCGTCGCAGACCCGCGCCGCTCCCGGTACGCACGCCCCGGCCGAACAGGTGTCATCCACCGTGCAGGCGTTGCCGTCGTCGCACGGCGTGGTGTTGTTCACGAAGACGCAGCCGCTCGCCGGGTTGCAGGAGTCGGTCGTGCACACGTTCGTGTCGTCGCAGACCCGCGCCGCTCCCGGTACGCACGCCCCAGCCGAACAGGTGTCATCCACCGTGCAGGCGTTGCCGTCGTCGCACGGCGCGGTGTTGTTCACGAAGACGCAGCCGGTCGCCGGGTCGCAGGAGTCGGTCGTGCACACGTTCGTGTCGTCGCAGACCCGCGCCGAACCCGGCACGCACGCCCCGGCCAGACAGGTGTCAGCCACCGTGCAGGCGTTGCTGTCGTCGCACGGCGCGGTGTCCGCCTTACGCAAGTCCCCCGGGCAGGTGGTGTCGGTTCCTGTGCAGTATTCGGCAAGGTCGCAGTCGTTCGCGGCGGTGCGGCACATCACGGTGCCCGGCGAGGGACTCCAGACGGTCTGGCTGGCAGAAACTATGCAGCTCTGGCACGGGTTCGTCGGGTTCGTGACGCCGTCGGCCCAGCAGGCGCCGGCGATCAAGCAGCCGGCAGTCAGGGCGCCAGGGACGCAGTTTCCGACGGCGTCGCATGCGTCCGGGTCTGTGCAATCCAGGCCGTCGCTGCACGGCGTGCCCACCGACTGATACACGTCGACGGGACAGATCGCGGACAGACCGTCGCAGTTTTCGGCGATGTCGCAGCCGCTCGCGGCCGGGCGGCACACAACCGTATTGGGTTGGGGCTCGTCCGCCGGGCAGCCGGTCGCGTCGCCGGTGCAGGTTTCCTCTCGGTCGCACACATCCGGCGCCGCACGGCAGACCACCCCGGCGTCGGCCGGCGCACACTGATCGTTCAGCTCGTCGCAGCCGCCGATGCAGCCGGCGATCGGGCACGGGATGGTCGGGGCGGAGCAAACGCCGGCTCCGTCGCACACCTCGGCGCCGTCGCAATAGTCGGCGTTCGGACACGGGGTCCCCAACGCGAGGTTGGTCATCTGGCACAGATCGCCGGATTCCTGGCAGGTGTTCTTCGTGCAATCCGTGTCCTCATTCGAGGGGCAGGTCACCGGGTCCCCGAGGACGCAGACGCCCTCCGGGCAGCCGTAGACGCCGTTGCACCGCAGGCCGTCCTCGAATGGGGCACAGTCGGCAGCCGTCGTGCACGGGCACGCGGCGGGGTCGGGAAGCCCGCTGCATGCCCCGGCGCCGTCGCACGTGTCGGGCGACGTGCAAACGTCGCCGTCGTTGCAGGGCGTCCCGGAGGGCGAGTACGTCACGGCACAACCACCGGCGCCGTCGCACGTCGAGGTCGCCTCGCATTGCTCCGGAGCGCAGGTGTATGCGGTGCCCGCGCAGGTGGCGTCGCCCTGGCAGAGGTCGGTGTGCGTACACGCGTCCCCGTCGTTGCAGAAGGTGCCGGGGTTGGGGACGATCTGACACCGCCGGCCGGCCGTGACGACGACGCAGGTCTCGACCGTGCAGGGGTTTCCGTCGTCGGCGCAGTCGGCGGCGGTGTCGCAGGAGAACTGACAGTCGTTCTCGCACCCGTCGCCAGGCGTGGTATTCCCGTCGTCACACTCCTCGCCAGGGTCGACGACGAGGTCGCCGCAGCGCCCCGTCGGGGTGAGCGTGCAGTCGTTCTCGCACCCGTCGCCCGGCGTCGTGTTGCCGTCGTCGCAAGCCTCGAAGCCGTCGCCCTCGGCGACCAGCGACGGGAAGCCGTCGCCGCACTCGATCGGCCAGCCGGGCGGCGTTTCGACGGCGTTGCAGAGGCCCCGATCGCAGTGCTGGCCCGGGTCGCACGGCCTGACGCGCGCGGCGCAGATGTTCTCGAGCATCACCGTCACGGTCCTGATCTCGCCGTCCACGAACGACTCCCACGCCCAACGCTCGACGATCGTCCTGCCCCCTTCGAGTCCCTCGACGTGGAACATGACCCAGCGGTCAAGCGTATCGCCGCGCAGGACGCCGACGGTGATCGGCAGCTCGGCGCCGGTCCCCGACAGCAAGAAGGGCCTGGACTGGACGTCGGCCGGGTCGAGCGCCCCCGAGCCCTTCGGGTAGATCGTCACGCGCACCTCGTCCATGTCGTCCGGGATCAGGATGTCGCTGGTCACCACCAGGCGCACGCCCGTCTCGCCGGCGCAGCCGGCGGCGAGTGCCAGAACCACGACGGAACCGATACCAATGATTCGCTTCGTCATAGCTGAACCTCCTTTAGGACCTCCCCTTAGGGGAGATCCGGCATCCAGGTCGAATCCGGCATCGTCTCCCCGCCGGTCGTCCCCGCAATGATCCCCACGGCGGCGCCGCCCACGACGACGCCGGCGATCGTCCAGACCCACCACTTCTCGTACCACTCATCCTCGCCCACGGGTTCCGCCGCGGCGACGAGTTCGATCGATCTGCGGAACGGCTGGCCGGCCTCGAGCGAGATCGGCATCTGGGCGGTCTCGTAGCCCGACGCCGAGACGACGAGCTGGTGGATCCCCGCCGGCACCTCGCCGGAGAACGGGAGCTGGCCCAGGATCTCGCCGTCGAGCATGGCGACGGCGCCGGGGACGTTGCTCGACAGCTCCACCGCGGCAGTCGTGCGCAGCAGGGCCGGCACGAGCGTCACCGTCATCTCCTGGCCGGGCTGGACCTGCACCGTCTCCTCGGCGGGCCGGTGCCCCTCGGCCTCCGCCCGGAACGTGTGCTGCCCGCGGAGCAGCTCCACCGGCTCGGACAGCGGGGAGGGGCCGAGCAGCCGGCCGTCGACGAAGACGGTGGCGCCGGAGACCGCTACGTTCACCCGCACGCTCCCGACCGCGTCCCGGATCTCCTCCACCAGGTTCTCGACCTCGCCTCGCTCGGCGATGTCCCGTTCGGATGTCGGAGCGGCGTACGTCGTCAGGTAGGTCCGGAACGTCCGCAGCGCCTCCATGTCGCGGCCCAGCTTCCGGAGGGCCAGGCCGGCGTTGTAGAGCGCCCTGGCGGCCGGAAGCAGATCGTTGGCCGCGCGGAACTCGGTCAGCGCCTCCTCCCACCGCTCGGCCTCCATGGCTGCCCGGCCGGCGGTGAAGTGCGACCGGGCCCGCGTGACCGTGTCCTCCTGTGCAGTCGGCGGTTGCGCCGCCGCCGGTTGCGCCTCCGCCGGCTGTGCCTCCGCCGGCTGCACCTCCGCCGGCTGCGCCTCCGCCGGGATGGCGGCGAGCGCGGCGAGCGCGGCTGCCAAGGCCGGCACGAAGCCGGGCCGGAGCCCTCGTCCTTGGGTGCGTCGATGCATGGAATTCGTCTCGCGCATTGTCCTTCCTCCTTCTTGCCTATCCTGTCGCCAAACGGGCAACAGGGGGCACCGTAGCGGAACAACTCTCCGTGTCAAGTCCGAATCGCATCCCGCCCGACGATTACTTCTTGAACAGCTTGTCCAGCTCGCGCAACGCCGCCGAACGCGGGCGCTCGGACTTGGCCTCCCTCCGGGGGGGCCTGGCCGATTCGGTCCGCATGGAGAGCGATATCCGGTTGCGCGAGCGGTCCACCGACACGACGCGGACGTGCACCTGCTGGCCCGTCTTGAGCAGCTTGGACGGGTCGGTCACGTGCTCGTCGGACATCTCCGACAGGTGGATGAGGCCGTCCTGCCTCAGGCCGATGCCGACGAAGGCCCCGAAGGTCGTGAGCTTCGTGACTACCCCCGTCAGCCGCATCCCGGGCCGTACGTCGTCGATCGACGCAACCGTCATCGTCAGCGAGTGGAGCGGGCCCGCCGCATCCTGGCCGCCGGAGGGCTGGGCCGTGCCCGACGGCGACGCCTTCTGGCCGGACTCGTGGGGCTGCGGACGGGCGGCGGCCTGCGCCGATCTCGCCGCCGCAGCTCGCTCGGCCTCGATCCCCGCCAGCGCCCTCGCAACCAGCAGGTGACTCCCGACCCGGGCCGGGTCGAGCCCGTCGCGGTATTCCGGATCGCACAGCGAAACCGGGTCGACGGAGGCGAACGAGCGAACCGGGTCGAGCGCCCTGCGGGCCAGGACGACGGCGCATGCCTGCCCCGATGGGAGTTCGGCCTCCGGACCGTCGAGCGACGCCTTGCCCTCCCGGATCGCGATCGTCGGGACGCGCGTCACGGGCAACCGACCCGTGGCGGCCCCGAGCACCGCGTCGAGCCGCTCGTGCGGCTGCGAGCTGTTGGGCAGGACCAGGGCTTCCGCGCCGGCCTCGCGCAAACGCTCGATCAGCGCCGCCGCCCAGCCGTCGCCGTCGTCCTGCCCGCCGGCCTCGACGCCGTCGCCCGCCCGGCCGGTTTCGGCGCCCGAGGCGATCGGCGCGCCGTCGTCGCCCACGATGGCCCAGCTCACGGGGCGCGGTCCTCGGCCGAAGAAGACCGCCGCCAGCCGCGCGGCCCGCACCGGCGGGATCTTGAAAAGCGCCGCGTACGCCCGCCCCGCCGCCTCCATCGCCTCCCGCTCGGCCAGCTCGTCCATCTGCCGGAACACGGCCTCCGGAAGCTCGACCAGGACCACCGCCCGGAGGATCTCGCCGGCCGGACGCTCCTCGGCCGCCCGCCCGAACCTGGGCGCCGCCTCGCGGACCCACTCCTCCATCGCCGCCAGAGGGAGATCCATCGAGATGTCGATCGCTCCTTCGCGCTCGCCGCGCCGGATCGCCGGCCACCGCCGGGCCGGCATCGCATCCGGAGATACCGGCTTCCCGATCGCCTCCGTGTACCGATCCGCGACGTCCTGCTCCGAGAAACCGCCCGCCGGGACCGCACGGACGGAAGCGCCGCGCCAGGCCAGCGAGAAACAAGCATCCCACGCGGCGGCGATCTCGCGCAGTTCCGCGGCGGTGGCCGAGGGCGCGAGATCGGCGGCGCGGCCGAGAGCCAGGACGGAATCCGCCGAGCCCATCGCGGCAACCAGCGCCTCGCCCAGCGGCGGCAGGCCGGCATCCTGCCGCCGGGCCGCCAGGGACGTCGCGGCATCCTGCCACCGTCGGCGCTTCTCCTCGATGTCGAACAGCCGCTGCACCGCGGCCGGAGGCAGGCCGCCGTCCGGGCGGGCGGCCTCCTCCCGCGCGATCTCGACGATGTCGCGCCCGCCGTCGATGGCGTCGGCAACGCGGCGCAACGCGACGCCGGGCAACCCGGCCACCGCGTCCCCACCATGCATGCGGGCGAATTCTATCCAGCGCATCGGCTCTCGACCGGATAGTAGCGGCGCCCCACCCGGCATGCAACTCCAGCCGTGCGCCGGGTTCCGTGGGGATGGCGGATCGTGCTACGGTGGCGCCGCGCAGGTCGAGGGAGGGACGACCCTGGCGTCGGCAAGGAGACGGACAAGGACCGGCCGGGAACGTCATGTTGCGCGACATCGCCCCCGTAGCTCAGTGGATAGAGCGGCGGTTTCCTAAACCGTAGGTCGCAGGTTCGAGTCCTGCTGGGGGCGCCGGGAGGATTTCGGATTGCGGATTTCGGATTGCGGATTTGTGAGTCGTCCCCGCACGCGCAGGGGCGAACCGCAATCCGAAATCCGAAATCCGAAATCCGAAATCCGAAAGCGGGGGCCGGCAGTGGCGATCGTCGGCGCCGGGTTCGCCGGAGCGGCGACGGCGTACCACCTCGCGCGGGGCGGGGCGCGCGTCACCGTGTTCGACCGCGAGCCGATCGCCGGGGCGCACGCGTCGTCGCAGAACGCCGGCATCCTGCGCGCCTGCATCCCGGACGCAGCGCTCGCGCGGGCGGCCGCCGCCGGGGCCGCCGGCCTCGCCTCGCTGGAACGCTCGCTGGACGCCCCCGTCGTCAGGAAGAGCGGCTCTTTACTGATCGCCGCGGGCGGCGCGGCCGCGGACCTCGGCTCGATGGTCGATTCATGCCGCGCCGCCGGCCGCGAGGCGCGATGGATCGATCCGCGCGAGGCTGCCTCGCGCGTCCCCGTGCTGGCCGGCTCCCGGTTCGACGCGGCCGTCCTGGCCGCCGAGGACGGCGTCATGGACGTCGCGGCGTACCTCGACGCTCTCCTGCGCGGCGCCCGCGAGGCGGGGGCGTCCGTGCGGCTCGGCGTAGAGGTGCTCGGGGCGGAACGATCGACGGCCGGCGCGATGCGCCTGCGCACCTCCGCGGGCGCCATCGACGCCGACCTGGCGGTCGTCGCCGCCGGTGCGTGGGCGGACGATGTCGCCGAGCGGCTCGGAACGCGCCCGCTCGGCCTCGTGCCCCACCGGCGTCACCTGCACGCGACCGGACCGCTCGCTTGGGTGGACCCACTGTGGCCCTTCGTCTGGTCGGTCGGCGACGAGGTGTACTTCCGGCCCGAGTCGGGCGGGCTGCTGCTGTCGCCGTGCGACGAAGAGCCGTTCCGGCCGTGCGAGCCGCCGGCCGACCCGCATAGTCGCGAGGTGCTTGCCGAGAAGGTCGCGCGCGCCTTCCCGGCGCTCGTGGACGCCCCGGTCATGCGCTCGTGGGCCGGTCTGCGGACGCTCGCGCGCGACCGCAGGTTCGCGATCGGCCCCGACCCGTGCAACGCGGCCGTCTTCTGGGTCGCGGCGCTCGGCGGCCACGGCGTCACGGCCGCGTGGGAAGTGGGCCGGCTCGCCGCCGACACCGTGCTCCGAGGCCGACCTCCGCCCGCCGAGTTCGATCCCGGACGCTTGGTTGCCGCTTGAGTTCGGGTTTCGGGTTTCGGGTTTCGGGTTTCGGGTTCCTCACGAACTCCAAACTCGAAACCCGAAACTCGAAACTCCTATCGGTGGCCCGTTGCCCGGCGGTCGCCGGCGGCGTAGACTGTCGATGATGCGGGTCGGCAGGGCGGCATGGTCGGCTCTGGCGCCGGTTCTCGGCGCGGCGGTCGTTCTCGTCGGGTCGGCGGGAGGGCCGTCGGCGTCCGGTGAGGATTCGTTGCAGACGGCGTCGCACCGCGTCGTCGTGCGCGCGCCGTGGGGGAGCGGCGCGGGAGAGTTGGGGCGGCGCGGCGGCGACGAGTCGGCGCCCGAGGGGCCGATGAGCTTCGCGCCGTCGCCGGACGGCGGGGTGATCGTCCTCGACCAGGCAAACGCCCGCGTCGCGCGATGGGACGCCGGCGGGACCTTCGTCGGATCGATCCCGATCGGGGCGGACACGTTCCAGGACGTTGCGCTGGGGCCCGGCGGGGAGATCGTCCTGATGGACCGCCTGGCGCTCCGGGTCGTGCGCGTGCTGTCGCCGATCGGAACGCCGCAGAGGGACATCACGCTCGAGGGCGACGGGATCCCGGAGGGCGGCGGCACGACCGGGCTGTTCGTTGCGCCGGACGGCGTGTGGGTCGAGTACGAGCACGGGCCGACCGTGCGGGTTGCCGACGAGCGCCTGCGGCCGGTCGCCGGGCGGCGAGTCGTGTCCGGACGTCCGTGGCGATCCGGCGCGAGGGATGTGCGCGGCCTTGCGCGGCTGGCCGGCCCGCACGAGATCGAGGTCTGGACCGTGGATGCCGCCGCCGGTGCGATTCTCTCGCGCGCCTCGCTCGCCTTCCAGGAGCCGGTCGCGCGGATCGTGGGGCTGGGGGCCGGCGACGAGGGCGGGGCGTCCTGCGCCGTCCACCTGCTGCGCGAGGACCCGGCGCGAGGGTTCGCCGTCGTCGTGGACCGGATCGAGATCGTGCTGATGGACGGGGCCCTGGCCGAGCGCCGGCGGATCTCTACGGAACCCTCGGCGGAAGCGTGGGAGCAGTTCAAGGAGTTCGACGTCGCGCCGGACGGGTCGGTGTGGCGGCTGGTGATTCTCGACGGCGGCGTGGAGGTGCGGCGGTGGGCCCCGTGACCCGCGCCTCCGTCGCGGCGCTGGTGCTGGCGCTGGCCGCGTCCGGCGCCGCCGCGGACCCCGCCACGATGACCCGCGACGAGATCATCGACCTGGCGCGTTCCGGCGTCGGGTACTCGTACTGGTGGGGCAACGGCTGCTGGCGCCTCGACGGCGCGCAGCGCGGATCGTGCTCGGGGAGTTGCCCGGACTGTACTCACGCCGGCAGCTACGGCGCGGACTGCTCGGGCTACGTCGCGAAGGTCTGGCAGGTGCCGAGCCCGAGCCCGGTCACCACATGCTCCCACCCGTACTCCACGTGGCACTTCACGTGCGCCGAGACGTGGTGGAGCGCGATCGGGCGGGACTCGCTGCTGCGCGGCGACGCCCTGACGTACCGCGCCGGAGGCTGCCCCGGCAGCAGCGGCCACGTCGTGATCTACGACCGCGGCGACCCGTGGGGCTCGATGTGGGTCTACGAGGCCCGCGGGTGTTCCTACGGCATCGTGCACAACGCCCGGACGTTCGGCTCGAGCTACCGGGCGATCCGGCGCGCGAGGCTCGCGGCGGCGTGCGTCCCCGCCGCGGAGACCTGCAACGGCCGGGACGACGACTGCGACGGCGCGACCGACGAGAGCCTCTCGCGGCCGTGCTCCACCGCCTGCGGCGCGGGCGTCGAGACCTGCGCGCGCGGCGCCTGGACCGGTTGCACCGCTCGCGTCCCGGCGGCCGAGGAACTCTGCGACGGCGTCGTGGACGACGACTGCGACGGCCTCACCGACGAGGGCTGCATCCCCGAGACCGACCCCGACGACGCGGGCGGCGACGCGCCCGGCGGCCCGGACGCCTGGTCGCTGGATGCGCCGATCTACGACGCGGCTCGGACGCTCGAAGCCGGCGCCGAACCGCGGATCGATGCCGGCGCTGACCGGGGCTCGGCATTCGACGACGACGGGCCGGGATGCGCCTGCGCGACACCCGGCGGTCGCGCCGGCGGCTTCGGGTCGGTCCTGTGGCTCGTCGCGTGCGTCGCGGCCCGCCGGCGCCGACCGGATCGCCTGCGATGAGGTGTTGCGTGCGACGGGTGGTTCTCGGCGCGGCCGCCGTCGCCGGGTGGTGGGGGTGCCTGGGCGATCCCGACGACGAGCCCGGGACGCTGCGTCTTCCGGTCGAGGCGTACTGTTCGGTGAACGTCCGCGGCGTCGGGTGGGTCGACGCCGAGACGGACTACCTCCCGCGGGTGATCCAGTGCGAGAACGGCGGCGCCGGGCCGCAGGCGCTGCGGGCCCAGGCCGTCGCGGCGCGCTCGTACATGTACTACAAGATGGAGACCTCGGGCTCCATCGCCGATGGGACCGGCGATCAGGTCTACTCGTGCGGCCGCACGCCGGGGCCCGAGCACCACGCCGCTGTGCGGGATACCGCGGGCGAGTTCCTGATCTACCGCGGCGTCATCGTGTGCGCCTTCTACGTCGCCGGATCCAACCCGTCGAACCGGAGCACCTGCGTGGCCGCCGCGTCGGACCCGGATCCGACCAACACCGAGCGCTACGTCACGTACAACGAAGGGCGCTCGGGAAACGACGTCATCCAGACGACGCTCGGCTGGGTCAACCCCGCCAACTACCGCAACCGGGGCTGCAAGTCGCAGTGGGGCTCGCGGTGCCTCGACACGCGCGGCTACGGCTACCGCGACATCCTGCGCTTCTACTACGGCGCCGACATCGGCATCGAGACCGCCGTGGGACCGTGCGTCGCAACGCCATGTACGCCGTCGGCGGAGGCGTGCAACGGGCGCGACGACGACTGCGACGGCTCTACCGACGAGGATCTTTCGCGGTCGTGCTCCACCGCCTGCGGCGACGGCGTCGAGACCTGCTCGAGCGGAGCGTGGGGCGGCTGCACGGCGCGCGAGCCGGCGGCCGACGAACTGTGCGACGGCGTCGTGGACGACGACTGCGACGGCCTCACCGACGAGGGCTGCATTCCCGAGACCGACCCCGACGACGCGGGCGGCGGCCCGGACGCCTGGACGCTGGACGCGCGGCCCTACGACGCGCCCCGCGGGCTCGACGCCCCGGACGATCCGGCGTTCGCCGACGACGGGGCCGGCTGTGCGTGCTCCACCCCCGCTCGCCGTCCGTCCGGCGTCGGGGGGCTCGCCGCGCTGTGCGTGCTGCTTGCCGGAATATTCGCGCGCCGTGGCCGATCCCCGAGTCTCGCTTGACGAATCCGCCGGTTAGCCCATAGGTTCCGGTGCTCCGGGGCCGCGCGCCTCGGCAGGAGGAAGGAAGATGCCCATCCGGACGGCGATCAACGGCTACGGCCGCATCGGCCGCTGCATTCACCGCGCCCTGCTGCGCGAGGGCGCAACCGACGTGCAGATCCTCGCGGTGAACGACATCACGGACGCCGCCACCCTGGCCCATCTGCTCAAGTACGACTCGCTCCACGGCACGTTGCCGCAGGACGTGCGGGCGGAAGGCGACCGCCTGGTCGTGGCGGGCGTGTCGATTCCCGTCCTGGCGGAGAAGGACCCCGTGAAGCTGCCGTGGAAGGCTCTCGGGGCCGAGATCGTGCTCGAATGTTCCGGGAAGTTCACCGAGCGCGACGGGGCGGAGAAGCACCTGCGGGCCGGCGCGGCCCGCGTGTTGATCTCGGCCCCGGCCAAGGACCCCGACCTGACGGTCGTGTACGGCGTCAACCACGCGGACTACGATCCCGCCAGGCACCGGATCGTCTCCAACGCCTCCTGCACGACCAACTGCCTCGCCCCGGTCGCCAAGATCGTCCACGAGACCGTCGGCATCGTCCGCGGCCAGATGGTGACGATCCACGCCTACACCAACGACCAGCGCATCCTCGACCAGCCGCACAAGGACCTCCGCAGGTCGCGCGCCGCCGCGATGTCGATGATCCCCACGACGACCGGCGCAGCCAAGGCGGTCGGCCTCGTGCTGCCGGCGCTCAAGGGGAAGATCGACGGCTACGCGATGCGCGTCCCGACCCCGAACGTCTCGGTCGTCGATCTGACCGTCGAGACGGCCCGCCCCACCAGCGCCGACGAGGTGAACTCCGCCCTGCGGGCAGCGGCCGAGGGGCCCCTGCGAGGGATCCTCGCCTACACCGACGCGCCGCTCGTGTCGATCGACTTCAACGGCTCGTCGGTCTCGTCCACCGTCGACGGGCAGCTCACCAAGGTCGTCGACGGAAAATCGCTCAAGGTGTGCGCCTGGTACGACAACGAGATGGGGTTCGCCCACCGGATGCTCGACGTGATCCGGCACATGGCGCGAGCCTAGCGCGCCGCGCGGGGCCTCGGAGGACGCGATGGGGCGAATCCGGACGATCGACAGCCTGGACGTCGCAGGGAGGCGCGTTTTCGTGCGCGTCGACTTCAACGTGCCGGTCCGGGACGGCGTCGTCACGGACGACTCGCGGATCCGCGCCGCGCTGCCCACGATCGAACGCCTTCGGGCCGCCGGCGGCCGGCTCGTGGTGGCCGGCCACCTGGGCCGGCCCAAGAAGCGCGATCCCGCCGCATCGATGGAACCCGCCGCCGCGAGGCTGGCCGAACTCCTCGACGGCGAAGTGCGGCTCGCCGACGACTGCATCGGCGACGGGCCCCGCAAGGTAGCGGCCGATCTGCGCGACGGCGACGTCGCCGTGCTGGAGAACCTGCGCTTCCACAAGGGCGAGGAGGCCAACGACGCCGCCTTCGCCGCCGAGCTGCGCAGGCTGTGCGATCTGTACGTGAACGACGCCTTCGGCTGCGCCCACCGCGCCCACGCCTCGGTGGATGCCCTCCCGCGCCTCGTCCACGACCGGGCCGCGGGGCTGCTCGTGATACGGGAATTCGAGGCGCTCGCGCGCCTGCTCGGCCGCGCGGACCGTCCCTTCGTCGCCGTCGTCGGAGGGGCCAAGGTCTCCGACAAGATCGGCGTGCTGGGCAACCTGCTCGGCCGCGTCGATGTGTTCCTCATAGGCGGAGCGATGGCCAACACGTTCCTCGCGGCGCGAGGGCTGCCGATGGGCAGGAGCCTGGTGGAGGCCGACGCCGTCAGGACCGCGAGGGAGTTCCTCTTCAAGGTCGAGGCCGCCGGCGCGGCGGTGCTGCTGCCGGTGGATCTCGTCGTCGCCGGCTCCGCGGACGCCGCCTCCGGCAACCCGGTCGCGGCGGGCGCCGTCCCGCCGGACGCCGCGGCGTTCGATATCGGCCCGCGGACGATCGAGACGTTCCGCGAGCGCATCGCGACGGCGGGGACGGTGTTCTGGAACGGACCGATGGGGATGTTCGAGAAGCCCGCATTCGCCGCGGGCACCACGGCCGTGGCGAAGACGATTGCGGCCTCGGCGGCGTTCACCGTGGTCGGCGGCGGCGACTCGGTCGCGGCGATCAACGCGGCCGGCCTGGCCGGCATGTTCGGTCACGTCTCCACCGGCGGCGGCGCCTCGCTCGAGATGCTCCAAGGGCGCAAGCTCCCAGGACTCGCGGTGCTGGAGGAGGAACACGGATGATGACGACGGCCGCCGCCGGAAGGGGATGTCCGTGCGCCGGGACGGAGCGGCGCGGGCCGTTCGTCGCGGGCAACTGGAAGATGCACTGCACGGTGGCCGAGGCCGTCGCGCTGGCGCGCGCCGTCGCCGAGCGGGCGCGCGCGCGGACCGGGGTGGACGTGGCGATCGCCCCGCCGTTCACGGCGCTCGCCGCGGTCCGCGAGGCGATCCGCGCCGAGCCGGTGTCGCTCGCCGCGCAGGACGTCTTCCACAGGCCGCTCGGCGCGTTCACCGGCGAGATATCCCCCGCGATGCTGGTCGACGTCGGCTGCCGGTACGCGATCGTCGGGCATTCCGAGCGTCGCCACGTGATCGGGGAGTCCGACGATCTGGTCGGCCTCAAGGTCCGGGCCGCGCTGGACGGCGATCTGGTCCCCATCCTGTGCGTCGGCGAGACGATCGAGGAGCGCGAGGCCGGGCGCACGCTGGAGGTGGTCGAGCGGCAGCTCGCCGCCGGGACGGCCGCGCTGGAGCCGGCGGCCGTGGCGCGCCTGGTCTTCGCCTACGAGCCGGTCTGGGCGATCGGCACGGGGAAGGTGGCGTCGGCCGAGGACGCCCAGGAGGTGCATGCGTTCGTGCGGCGCCGCCTGGCCGCGACGATCGGCTCGGCGTCGGACCTGACGAGGATCTTGTATGGCGGCAGCGTCAAGGCCGACAACGCGGCCGGCCTTTTCGCAATGACCGACATCGACGGCGCGCTCGTCGGCGGCGCGTCGCTGAGGATCGCCGACTTCGGCCCCATCGTCGACGCGGCCGCGGCGTCCGGATAATGGGCGGAGGGCTGAGCGCTGTGCGCGTGGCCGGGAGTGGATGCGAATGATCGGAGTCCTTACCGTCGTATTGACCGTTCTGCACATCCTGTTGTGCCTGTTCCTCATCCTGGTGGTGCTGCTCCAGCCGGGTCGTGGAGGAGGGATGGGCGGCGCCTTCGGAGGCATGAGCCAGACGGTGTTCGGCAGCCGCGGCGCGGGCTCGTTCCTGGCCAAGATGACCGCGGTCGTCGCCGCCCTGTTCATGGCCAACTCGTTCGCGCTGTCGAAACTCTCCAGCGGCGGCGGCGACCTGCCCGAGGCGGTCGAGGACGACCGTGGCACCTCCACGATCCTGGCGCCGGGCGTCGAGATCCCCTCCCCCACCGACGCCGGCGCCAAGATGGAGCCGCCGCCCGCGGCGACGCCGGCCGAGGCGCCCGCGCCGGAGGCGACCGGCGGTGACAAGACGACGACCCTGGAAGCGGCCCGCCCGCCTGCCGGCGCCGAAGTGGTCGACGAGGGCGTCAAGACGGGTGAATCGCCGGCGACCGCTTCGCCGGCCGATCCTGTTCCGGACGATTCGACCGCTCCGGTCTTGCCGTCGCCGGTCGTGCTCCAGCCGGCCGCGCCGGCGCCCGGCGCCGCGGAACTCGACCGTCGCCCGGAGCGTCCGGAACCCCTGGAGGACGTTCTGAGCCGGGGCAGGCGGCCGGCCACGGGACGGCCCCAGCCGCGCCCCTCCCCGGACACGACCGAACGGCCGGGCGGCGGCGAAGGGCGCGTCGCGCACCCCCCGCCGCGACCTCCCACGGTGCCGATCGACCCGTACGGGGGCATCGAGTAGGGCAAGCGGTCGGCAGTCGGCAATCGGCGCCGTGCGGTGATCCGACTGCTGACTGCTGATTGCATTGCCGAGGCCCGGCTGGATCGTCGCGCGGCCGACGATCGCTATCGCGGTCACCGCCAGGATCGTCGTGAACGACGTCATGATCGTGCGCGAGAGCACCTTGTTGATCGACACGTTGATCGTTGCTCGGGGTCGGCCACGGGTGCAGGCACGGAAAGCTGGAGGCGTTCGCCGGGAGCCTCGAGGCGTCCCCGTTCCGCGCGACACCGTCGCCGTCGTACCGAGAGGCGTGGAGGGAACGGGGAGATGGTGACGACGGCCTGACGAACGGCGTCCCGGATCGGCCCGAAGCGCAGGACGGCCCGGCGCGGGTCGACCGCGTGCGGCGCGGCGCCGTCGGCGTTCGAGCGTTGGGTGCCGACCGGCGGCGCGCGGTCGTCGGCGCGCGGCGGGCGGGCTTGCGCGGCGGGCGAAAGGCCTCCCCGTTCGGGCGAATAGGCTCCCCGTTCGGGCGAAAGGCTCCCCGTTCGGGCGAATAGCTACGTCGGGACGCGGGGTTACGGTATCAGCACGTAACTTCTCAAAAAGTGGTGGCGCGACTTGCCGATCTCGGGTGTGTCCCTTGTCGCCTGCCGGTTTTCGACTCCGCCGGAACGGAGTCGGTTCTGATCGCCGATCGCCTCCATCGGCAGCACGGCCTGGCTCACCTGGGCGCCTTCGTCGAGACGGCGCCGGGGGGATACGCGGCGAGGCGGAAGCGTGCCACCTGCTGCCGCGGTCGGACCGCACGGTGCGCTGGTACCTGGTCGGATGCCAGTTGACGGGCGTTCGACACGGCAGGGCATGGCTCGTCGACCGCGCGTGCCTCGACGGATCCTCGGCCGCCGGGGTGTTGCAAGACGACCGGCTCCCGGAGCGACTGGCGCATCCGGGTCGGGGATTATCGCATCAGGCCTCTTCGTAGGCATGCAGGAAGTCGTCGCGGGAAACGCGGGCCTGCGTGCAGATCGTTCGCAGCGTGGATCCCTTGATGACGAGATGCCCGGGCAGGGTGAGCGGCGTTGTCGTCCCATCCGTGTTCTCCCGCACCATGGCGATGTGCTCGCGTTCCCGCACGACGCGAAAGCCAAGGCGCTGGAGCGCGCGGATCACCCGCGCACGGGGGGCATCGGCGGGGAACTTCGGCATCAGATCGTGACGCGGGCCTCGGCGACGAAGGCTTCCAGGACTGGCGACTCGCCCTCCACCGCTTCGTCGCCAAAAGTCTCGATGTGGAAGCGGATCGCGGACTTCACGTCGGCGAGCGCCTCCTCATAGGTATTGCCTTGACCCACGACAACGCCCTTGAGGCCCAGCGGGTAGGCAACGTAGCCGTCCGCGTGCTTCTCGACAACCACCTTGAACTCTCGCATCGCCGATCCTCCCTGGGTCGAGGGTAGCACAGGTTGAGGCACCCATCACGTGGGCCTGCGTCCCCGGGCAGCCCGACTCCGCCCGCCGTCTCGCGCGCGGCGCGCGCGGGCTGCGAACGAACCCGCAGCGGCCATCCGACGCGCAGTTCGCGGCCCTGTGGCACGACGGCGCCCATCGCCCCCGCGACGGCGAAGAGCGGGCCGACGGCAGTGCGGAGTCGGTTCTGATCGCCGATCGCCTTCATCGGCAACACGGCCTGGCTCACCTGGGTGCCTTCGTCGAGACGGCGCCGGGGGGATACGCCGTGAGGAGGAACCGGCGCACCGGGACGCCGCCGCGTTCGATCGTCACCTGCTCGACCGGCACGGGTGCAGGGCCGCCGCCGACGCCGGGAGGGCGGTCGGGGAATCGCTCGTCCGAAACGAACAGCACGGGCCGCTCGAAGACGGGGCCCGCCGCCGGCCGCCACAGGTCGAAGTCGGTCGTCTCCCGCGTGCGGCAGTCCACCGCCGGGCCGGATCCGCGCAGGTTCCAGTCGAGCTGCGCGCACATCGTGTAGTGCCCGGCCACGACGACGCCGTCCTGGGGAACGCGCCGCCGCACCGCCGCGGCGACCTCTTCCCAGCCGTACAGCTCGTTCGTGATGTCGTACT
>CAMTWF010000128.1:0-7670 GCA_947085355.1 uncultured delta proteobacterium | reverse complement strand
TTCCGGCTTGGCTTGATGAGCAGCTTTTCCGAGTATTTCCGGAAATTCCACCCCAGAAAGTCAAACCCTTCGTCGATATGCACGATGCGCGTCTTGCCCGTGTGCAGTTGCAACCCCCGCTCGCGCAGGAACGCAAGGTAGTCGGCCAGAGCCTCGGACACGTCCGCTGCCGCCGCGGCCGTGGACTCGCCCCGGCCATACACCCCCGGCACGTCCGGCACGAACGCCCAGAACTCGGTGCCCTCCCTGACGACCACGATCGGGTAGCGTCGACCCATCACCCGACAGCATACCTCGTCGCGGCACGTCCGGCAAGGGCGGCACCGCAGAGCCCAGGATGTCGCGTTGGGCATCCCGAAGATCGTGGACGTGGACGTGATCGACGGCAAGGTATAGCCGGGGAGTCGTCCACGTCCACGTGGGACAACCGCCGGCACTTTTCGAGAAGCTGCCGGTGCCCGCACCCCAAGCCGGCAACAAGACTGGACGCGACGGGGCCGGACGAGTAAGCAGGCGCCCCGTGGAAGCGAGGTCCGCCGAGGGCGTCCCGGTCGGTGCGGCGGTGGCGGCGCTGCCCGTCGAACACCCGCGCGAATTCGCCACGGCGCTCGGGAGGATCACCCGCGAAATATGGGGCCCGCCCGGCCTCCCCCAGCAGCGCGGCCGGGCCTGGCTCCCGTCGTTCGCCTGTCCGATGACGAGGAACGCGCTCGAGATGCTCCTGCGCGGCGACGTCGCGGCGTCCGCGGCGCTGCTGGTCGTCCCGCACACCTGCGACTCGATGCAGGCGCTGGCCTCCCAGGTCATGGACCTCGGCGCCGGCGGCATCCCCGCCGTCACCTTCTACCACCCGCGAACGCTCGACGCCGGCGCCAGGGCGAGCTTCCTGCGCGACGAGTTGCGACGCTTCCGGACGGAGATGGAGCGGCTGCTCGGGCCCGTCGCCGACGATCGCCTGGCCAAGGCCGTCGCGATCCATCGCGAGGCCGACGTGCTCGCCGCACGCCTGCTGCGTGAAGGCCCCCGCGCCGGCCTGCCCCAGACCGAACAGTACGCCGTGCTGCGGGCGCGCGAGCGCCTCGCCGTGGAAGAGTGGCTCGCCCTGATGCGGGACGCGCTGGACCGCCGGGTCGAGCCGCGTCCGCGCGGCGCGCCGATCGTCCTCTCCGGCATCGTCCCGGAGCCGCCGGGGCTGCTCGATGCGATCGCGGCGTCCGGCATGCGCGTCGGCTTCGACGACACGGCGTGCGTGGGCCGGAGGATCCCCCGCGATCGCCTGCCGGAGCCGACGGGCGATCCGATGGAAGACATCGCGCGGCGGTACGAGGCGCTCCCGCCGTGTCCGACGAGGACCGTGGATCCCACGACCCGCCTGGACTGGGTCGTCGCCGGGGCACGCGCGGCCGGCGTCCGCGGGGCGCTGTTCGTCGTGCCGGCGCGGTGCGAGCCGGAGCTGTTCGACCTGGCGGCCGTGCGGGGGGCGCTCCGGACCGCCGGCGTCCCGTCGGTCGTGGTCGAGACCGACTTCGAGGCCGCGCTGCCGGCATCGATCGCCACGCGCATCGAGGCGCTCGGCGAGATGATCGGGGCGCGGAGCCCCTAGGGAGGCGGCGGCCAGGTGGGACTGCTGCGCAGGATCAGGCACGAGGCGGAGGCAAGGCTCGTGGGCCCGGCGATCGCCGGACTCAACGCCGCGCGGCGTCTCCGGCGTCTCGAAGCCAAGGCGCCCCGGCCGCCTCTTGGACCCCCGCTGCGCAACGGCGTGCGCCTGCGGGCGATCGTCGAGCGGTACTACTTCGCCGGCCGGACGGCCGACGGCGCCCGGCCGGTGGCGTGGGTCACCAGCGGCGCCCCCGTCGAGGTGCTCCGGCCGCTGGGGTACTACGTCGTCTACCCCGAGAACCACGCCGCGGTGTGCGGGGCGATGCGAACGGCGCGGGACCTGTGCGAGGCGGCCGAGCGGGCGGGGCACTCGCGGGATCTATGCAGCTACGCGCGCACCGACATCGGCGCGCTGCTTGCGGGCAGGACGCCGGTCGGGCGGCTCCCCAAGCCCGACCTGCTCGTCTGCTGCACCAACATCTGCCAGACCGTGGCCGGATGGTACCGGACCCTGGCCCGCGAGACCGGCGCGCGGCTCGTCTTCGTGGACACGCCGTTCCTGCAGGGCGACCTCCTGCCGCACCATACGGCCTACGTGCGCCGCCAGGTGGAGACGCTGGCGGCCGAGGCGGAGCGCGTCGCGGGGCGGGAGCTGCGGATGCCGGATCTCGAGCGGTCGCTGCGGTCGGCGCAGGACGCGGCGTTCCTGTGGGGCGAATGCCTCGCGACCGCGCGGGCGCGGCCGGCGCCGTGGGTCGGGATCGAGGCGTTCTTCCACATGGCCCCGATCGTCGTGCTGCGCGGCCTGGACGAGGCCCAGGCGTACTATCGGGATCTGCTCGGGGAGCTGCGCGAGCGCTCCGCCGCCGGCGTGGCCGGCATCGAGGGGGAGCGCGTGCGGCTGGTCTGGGACAACCTGCCGATCTGGTCGGAGCTTCGGCGTCTCGGGGATCTCCTGGCCGCGCGGAGGGCGAACCTGGTGGCGGCGACGTACACGCACGCATGGTCCGAGTGCGCCGATCTCTTCTCGGCGGGCGATCCGTTCGACGCGATCGCCGCGACGTACACATCGGTGCTGCTCAACCGGGATCTGGCCCACCGGGCGCGCGGCCTGGCGGATCTTGCCCGGCGCTACGGGGCGCACGGCGTGCTGTTCCATTCCGACCGGAGCTGCAAGCCGTACTCGCTCGGGCAGCACGGCCTGCGCGACCTCCTGGCGCGCGAGCACGGGATCCCCGGCGTCGTCGTGGAGGCCGACCATTCGGATCCGCGCTCCGTGGCATGGGAGGCCGCGGCCGGCCGGATCGAGGCGTTCATCGAGGGGCTCGGGTGATCCGGCCGCTCCGCGTCGGCGTCGACGCCGGATCGACGACGTGGAAGGCCGTCGCAATCGACGGCGAGGGCCGCATCGTCGCGGCGATGCTGCTGCGGTCCGAGCCTCGCGTGGAGGAGCAGTCGGAACGGGCGCTGGCGGAGATGCTTGGACCGCTGGTCCCCGAGGCGCCGCCCCGCGTGGCGGCGACCGGCTACGGCCGCAGGCGCGTGCCCGGCGCCGTCGCCCGGCCGACCGAGATCGCCGCCCACGCCTTCGGCGCCGCGTGGCTGGCGCCCGATGCATCCCTGGTGCTGGACGTCGGCGGCCAGGACGCCAAGGCGATCCGCCTCGGTCCCGGCGGGCGCGCGGCCGAGTTTGCCATGAACGACAGGTGCGCCGCGGGCACCGGGCGCTTCCTCGAGAACACTCTGTCGCGGCTCGGCATCCCCTGGGACGCCGTGGACGACATGGTTCGCGGCGCGCCCCGGGCGGCGCAGATATCCTCCACCTGCGCCGTCTTCGCCGAAACCGAGATCGTGGGCCTGATCGCCGACGGCGCGCCCGTCCCGGACGTCGTCCGCGGGCTCGTCGAGTCCCTGGCCGATCGGCTCGCGGCGCTGATCGCGCAGGTCCACCCCGGCGGCGCCATCGTCGCGACCGGCGGCGTCGCGCGCTGCCGCCCGCTCCTCGCGGCCGTGGCCGCCAGGACCGGGCAGACCGTGCGGCCCGCCCCCGAGCCGCAACTCGTCGGCGCCCTCGGCGCCGCGCTCCTGGCGGGCCCTTGAGGTAACCTTTCAAGAAGCGGTGGCGGAGGCCGATGGTCCTGGACTGCGGAAGTCAACGCGATCGCGGTCCTGTCGCCTCCCGGTTTTTCTCGGGTGTAGCGGCGAGGCATAGAGCGGTCCTGCTGCCCGCCGGTTTCTCTCGGGTGTAGCGGCGAGGCGTAGCGCGGTCCTGCTGCCTCCCGGTTTCTCTCGGGTGTAGCGGCGAGGCGTAGCGCGGGGCGCGCCCCCGTTTCGTGGCCGCGAGATGTCGTACTGCGCGCCCCGCGCAAGCCCGCCGCCGCGACGGATCGTGACAGCCCGAAGGTGAAGGGTTCGCCACGGCCTGCCTGCCGGCAGGCAGGCCGCCGCAGCGTTTCCCGTGGGGTGGATCCCGGTCATCGCTTGCCGGCTGCCGCTGTCGGTTCCCAGGCCACCCGCGTGTACGGCCAGTCCTCCGCCCGGTCGACAAGCCCTGCACGCACAGGATTCTCGGTGACGTAGATGGTCGCAGCCTCCACCGATTCGCCGTGTCGGCTCAAGCATCTGTCGTAGAAGCGTCGCTGCCACAACTGCCTCGCGAAGCCGGCGGTCCGCGCTGCGGTGGTGGTGGCCGCCTTGAAGGTCGCAACCCAGGCGACCACGTCGGCGGCTCCGGCAAGGACGACATGTAGATGGTCCGGCATCACGCAGTAGACCCCTACCGGACCGCCGCGAGACACCATCTGCCGATCGAGGTGCCGGCAAGCGATCTCCGCCAAGCGTGGGTTGATGAAAGGGGACAGGTGACGCGTAGCGCACAGCGTCAGAAGGAAGGGATCACCCTGGCGATAGGCGGCTGCGGGAAGTCGGATGCTCTTCCGATGGGCATGCGGGCCGCACGAGCGCATGTCGCTGTTCACTCGCGGGCGGCCGACAGTCCGTTGCCGTGCGCGCGCCGTGGCCGGCGTCCGGCCCCACAGCGCGGACCCGCGGCGGGCTTGCGCGGGGCGCGCAGTACGACATCTCGCGGCCACCAAACGGGGGCGCGCCCCGCGCTACGCCTCGCCGCTACAACCGAGAAAAAACCGTATGCCATGCGGCGCCGCATCGCTAGAACTCGGCGAATGCGAATGCGAAGTGCGTCGCCAGCACCCACAGGGTGGCGGCGACGATCGTCGATGTGACGCCGCGGCTCACGTCGCCCACCGACTCCTTCGACGCGACCCCGAACCGGTAGGCCAGCAGGCCCGTGCCCAGCGCGCACGTCCAGCACTTCGCCATCACCCACCAGGCGCCGGACCACAACGTGCGCCCGGGCTCCCGCAGGACCTCGTGGAACGCCCGGTCGAAGTGGAACATCGACTCGCCGGGATGCGTCGCCGCGAACACCGCCGCGGCCGCCCACCCCCATGCCAGCACCGCCGTCCAGATCAACAACGGAGTCGCCAGGAAGAAGGCCCACAGGATGTTCGTCAGCAGGTAGGCGTCCGGCGCCGCCCCCATCGACCGCAGCGCATCGATCTGCCGCGAGTGCGACCGCGCCCCGACGTCCGCCGCCACCGCGGCCCCGCCCCGGGCCGCCAGCAGCAGCGTCGCGATCACCGGCAGCAGGATGCGGAAGCCGGAGAAACCCAGACCCCCGAGGATCTCGTCGAGCACCAGCGGCTCCGTGTACTCCCCCAACGGCATGCGGCGCAGCGAGAACCACATCGACACGAACCCGGAAACCGCCCCGGCGCACGCCAGGTACGCGATCGCGCCGGGGGACGCCAGCAGCCCGACGTAGCGGCGCAGCAGCCGCAACCCCCACGCGGCCGACCGCCAACGTGGAGCGCCGAAGAAGGCGAACGCGGCCCGCGGGAGGTACGCCATCCATGCGCCCGTCCCATCCAGGATCCCGGCGCACCGAAGCCCGCCGGCCGTCGTGGTCGTGGTCGCGTCCGCTCTCGCGAAGCCCGCGTCGCCGCCCACGTCCCCGCGTGGGCGCTCCACCAGCCTCCTCTCGGCCGGCCGGATCTCCAGGATCCTGTCGGCGATGCCAGCCAGGCGGGCGTGGTCGTGGGTCACGACGATCACCGCCTTGCCGTGTCGATCCGCGGCGCCTCGGATGAGGTCCGCGGCGGCAGCCGCCGAGGCCGGATCGAGGCCGCTGGTCGGCTCGTCGAAGAGCAGCACCCGCGGATCGAACGCGAGGACGCGGGCGATCGCGACCCGCTGCTTCTGGCCTCCCGACAGCCGCGCGACGGGCACGTCCCCCGGCACGCCGAGATCGGCCAGCAGGCGATCGCGCAGCGCGCGACGCTCCGGCGACGGCAGCGGCGGGCGGCGGTGGTCGGCGCCGAAGTCGACGTTCCGGGCGCCGTCCATCTCGTCCAGGAGCGCGAACTCCTGGAAGACGACGCCGACCTTCCCCTCGCGGCCCGGACCGCGCACCTCGACGCCGCCGATCTCCACGGTCCCCTCGGCCGTGATGCCGGCACCGGCCAGCCCCGCGATCGCCCGCAGCAGCGCGGTCTTGCCCGAACCGCTGGCGCCGACGAGCAGCACGACCTCGCCGGCGCCCACGTCGAGGCGCACGTCCTCCAGCAGCGTTCGGCCGCCCGCGGCGACGCGCATGCCGAGGACGCGCAGGCACGCGGGCCTCTCAGCGGCCATCGCGAGCCTCCTCGCCCGGCAACGGGAGCAGGAGCGGGAGCGGGGGGGGCGTCAACGTGCCCGGGCCGGCACGCATGCCTCCCGGCCCCCCGGCGACCGGGCGCTCCCATACCTCCGTCCTCGACCCCCCGAACCGCTCGATCCGCAGCGGCGCGTCGCCACTGCCGGTCGCCGCGCCCGGCCGCGGGTCGAGGAGGATCCATCGCGGTTCGCGCAGAAGTATCCGGGCGCGCGCCAGCATCGCAATCTCCGCGTGCAGCCGCCCCGTGCGCTCGTCGATCAGCAGCGACCTCGCGACGCGGACCACGCGCGGCTCGATCTGCTCCGCCAGGTCGAACGCGGCGCGCCGCACGCGCGGGTCGTCCACGAAACGCTCGATGCGCGCCCGCAACCGGGGGTTGGAACCGACCCCGGCCGACAGCGCCCCGGCCAGCAGCGCCGTCACGCGCGGGTCCCCCATGCCGTCCTCGAACAGGCTCGCGCGCAGGGCGTCGCGAACCCGCGGGTCGGCCGAAGCCTCGACGAGGGCGGCGGCGATCGCGTCCAGCACCTCCGGCATCCGCCGCTCGATCGCCGGAATCGCCACGCGGCGGATGTACTCGTCCCGCCACCCGGCGATCTGGTCGGTCGGCGCCTCGTACCCCTCGGGAATGAAGATGTTGAGCACCCGCGCGCCGGCGTTCCGGCCCACGGCCGAGGCGAGATCGCTCCACGGCAGGGCGTTCCACAGCTCGTGGCCGAGCGACCTGGCCCGCGGTTCCAGCCGCGCGGCCACCAGCGGCCACACCACGTCGCGCAGGATCGGCTCCCACCGCCGCTTCGCACGCTCCAGCATCGCCGCGCCGACGTCGCGGAACTCGTCGCCGCGGATGCGCGCGAAATCGAGCATCTCGGCGGCCACGTCGCGCACGGCGTCGCGAACCAGGTCGTCCAGCATCGGGCCGAACGTGGACTTGAGCCAGTCGCGGCGCTCCGAGAGAAGGTCCCGGATCTCGGCGCCCAGGGCGGCGCGGCGCTCGGCCGACAGAACGCGCGCCAGCGCCCACTCCAGCGTCGCGCGCTGGTCCATGAGCGTGAGCGTCGTTCCGGGCCCGAGCGGTTCCGGCAGGCCGGCGTCGGGATACAGCGCGAGGCGAACCGTGGCGCCTCCCACGGGGCGGGCGGCCGAGAGCACCTCGCCGCAAGCGCGCAGCGCCCCGTCGCGCAGCCACAGCACCCGGTCGCCCGGCTCGACATGACCACGGCGCATCTCCGCGGAGACGACGCGCGGCTCCGACAGCAAGAGGCGCAGCGGCGCCGCCGCGGGCCCGGCGGCGCCGCCGGCCAGGAGCCGCGCGCCGAGGGCCGTGACGGCA
>CAMTWF010000127.1:0-17687 GCA_947085355.1 uncultured delta proteobacterium | reverse complement strand
GCGGGTCGCGATATCTGTGGCCCGAGCAACGAACTCGATGGCCCGCTGGTATACGTCGAGGGTTTCGAAACTGAAGGTCGGTCTGGACTGTTCCGTCATGGCAAGCGGGCTTATCGTGGGAATGCAACGCATCGTTGCGCCACGTCGATGCGCTCACGCTCACGCTCACGCTCACGCGGAGAAGTCGGGATATGCACCCGTCGCCTTTCACCCCGCCCTCTGCCACAAAAGTCGAGCAGTTCCGCCCACGTCCGCGCGACGCTCCGGGTGAATGCGCCGTTGGGCGGCGGCAGGCCCACGTCGGACGAGGGAAAAGTGACGCCGGACGATTCCCAACTCACGCCGGGCGATTCCCAAGTCACGCCGGGCGATTCCCAAGCGACGCTGGGCGATTCCCAAGTCACGCTGGGCGATTCCCAAGTCACGCCGGGCGATTCCCAAGTCACACCGGGCGATTCCCAAGTCACGCCGGGCGATTCCGGAGTCACGCCGGGCGGTTCCGGAGTGACACCGGGCGATTCTCAACTCACGGCGGACGGCTCCCGAGTCACGGCGGTTCGATGACGTAGTCGCCGGGGATGTCGGCGCCGCCCAGGAGGGCGAGGCCGGCGTGCTGCACGTGGAGGATCAGCAGGCCGACGCCGACGGTGATCCCGATGTCCCCGCCCGGGCCCATCCCGCCGTCCGTCATCGCCTGCCCGTCCGCCTGCCTGCCGGCAGGCGCGGCCGCCCGCCGCCCGCCGCCCGCCGCCTTTCCTTGGGACGCCGGAAGGAGTCGATCAGCACGAGTCCGATGCCGACCACGATCGCGATGTCGGCGACATTGAACGTGGGCCAGTGCTTGCCGCGGATGTGCAAGTCGATGAAGTCGATCACCTCGTTCATCCGAACGCGGTCGATCAGGTTGCCCACGGCGCCGCCGACGAGAAGCCCCAGCGCCCACTCGAAGACCGGACGGCGCTCGCCCATCCGGCGGTACAGCCACAGCATCAGAACGACGGCGGCGATCGACGCTGTCACGAAGAAGACCTTGCGGAACGCGGGCCCGCGGTCTGCGAAGAGCGAGAAGGCGGCGCCGGGGTTGCGGGCGTACCGGAAGTGCGCGCAGCAATCGAGCAGCTCGATCTGCCGGCCGGGACGCTCCTTCAGGTCGAGTTCGGCCCAGATCTTGGTCGCCTGATCGAGCGCCACGGATGCGGCGGCGACGCCGAACAACAGTACCCAGCCGCGGCGCTCCCGACTCATGCGCCACCCGAGAAGCCGATCTCCCTCAGCACGCCGGCGCAGCGTCTGCACACATCCGGGCGGACCGGGTCGGCGCCGATGTCGGTGCGCCGGTTCCAGCAGCGTGGACACTTCGCGCCCGGCGCACGGGAGACCTCGACCACCGGCTCGCCGGCGGTCCCCTCGACGACCTCCGCGCGGGAGACGATCAGGATCTCCGCGAGATGCGGCGCAAAGGAACGGAGCAGGTCGATCGACGCCGGCCCCGCGCGCAGGACGACCGCCGCCTCGAGCGAGTGGCCCACGGTGCGGGCGCGGCGCGCCTTCTCGATTTCGGCGGTGACGAGCGACCTGATCGCGCGCAGCGCGTCCCATCGGGCCAGCAGCGCCTCGTCGTCCACGGAGGCGTCGGGCTCGGGCAGGCCGGCGAGGAAGACCGAGTCCGGATCGTTCGGGCCGTGCGGCAGGCGGCGCCAGATCTCCTCGGCGGTGAACGAGAGGATGGGCGCGAGGAGCCGGGCGAGGTCCGAGGCGATCCTGTGGATCGCCGTCTGCGCGCTGCGCCGCAGGTGCCCGGACGGCGCCTCGCAGTAGAGGCGGTCCTTGAGGACGTCGAGGTAGAAGGCCGACAGGTCGACGGCGAGGAGGTCCACGGTCTGGTGCACGATCTGGTGGAACTCGTAGTTCTCGTATGCGCGGCGGATGCGCGCCACGGCGCGATTCCATCGCGCCAGCGCCCACCGGTCGATCTCGGTCATCTCGGCGACCGGGATCGCGTCGGCCGGCGAGTAGTCCGAGAGGACGCCCAGGCAGAAGCGGAAGGTGTTGCGGATCCTGCGGTACGAGTCCGCCACGCGATCGAGGATCGCCGGCGAGAACGCGATGTCGTCCCGGAAGTCGGCGCTCGCCGTCCACAGCCGCAGCAGCTCGGCGCCGTGCCGCGCCACCACGTCCTGCGCCTCGATGAACCGCGCATCGACCCGCCCCTCGCGCCGCCGCTTCTCGATCTCGCTCTTGGACCACGGCCGCCCGTCCTCGTCGACGACGAAGCCGTGGGTCAGCACGGCGCGGTAGGGCGCGGCGCCGCGCACGCCCACGCCGGTCAGGATCGCGGTGTGGAACCAGCCGCGGTGCTGGTCGGAGCCTTCGAGGTAGAGGTCGACGGGGAACCCGAGCGCCGGGTCGTCGGCGCAGACGGCGTACCAGGAAACGCCGGACTCGAACCAGACGTCGAAGATGTCGGTCTCCTTGCGGAACCGTTCGGACCCGCACGCCGGGCACCGGATTCCGGCCGGCAGGAGCTGCCCGGGGGGCCGCGTGAACCAGGCGTCCGAGCCGTCGCGGTCGAAGACGGAAGCGACGTGGCGCATCACCGCCGCGTCGACCAGCGGAGTCGAGCACGATTCGCAATGGAAGAACGGGAGAGGCACGCCCCACACGCGCTGGCGGGAGATGCACCAGTCCGGGCGGGTCTCGATCATCCCCCGGATGCGGCTCTCGCCCCACGGCGGGATCCAGCGGACGCGCCCGATCTCGTCGAGCACCCTGGCGCGCAGCCCGCCGGCCTCCATCGAGATGAACCACTGCGGCGTCGCCCTGAAGACGATCGGCTCCTTGCAGCGCCAGCAGTGCGGGTAGCTGTGCGATATCGTCTCGCCGGGCCGGTTCTTGAGCCGCCCGATCGCGTGCAGGTGCTCCACGATCGGCCGGTTGGCCTCCCAGACGACCGTCCCGGCCCAGCGATCCACGTCCGGCGTGAACCGCCCGTCGGCATCGACCGGCGCGTACGCCTCCAGGCCGTAGCGCCTGCCCGTCTGGTAGTCCTCGCCGCCGTGGCCGGGCGCCGTGTGCACCGCGCCGGTCCCGGCGTCCAGCGTCACGTGGTCGGCGAGCACGATGACGCTGCGGCGATCCACGAACGGGTGCCTGCACGCGAGACCCTCGAACGCCCTTCCGTCCGCGCGCCTGCCTTCCGGGACGAGCTCGGCGCCGAGCGCCTTCGACACGGCGCCCGCGAGCCGCTCGGCCAACAGCAGCCGCTCGCGCCCCAGCCTGAAGAAGCGGTAGTCGAACTCGGGGTGCAGCGCGATCGCCAGGTTCGCGGGGAGCGTCCACGGCGTGGTGGTCCAGATCAGCACGGATGCGGGCAGGCCGTCGGGAGCGATGCCGGCCCTGTCGAGGAACGCGGCCGGATCCTCGCACGTGAACGCCACGTAGATCGAAGGCGACTCGCGATCGCGATGCTCGACCTCGGCCTCGGCCAGCGCCGTGCGGCACGACGCGCACCAGTAGACCGGCCTGTGCCCGCGCTGGATCGCCCCGCGCTCGGCAAAGGCCGCCAGCGTCCGCACGATGGCGCCCTCGTAGGACCTGTCCATCGTGCGGTACGGCTCGTCCCACGTGCCGAAGACGCCCAGGCGGCGGAACTCCGACCGCTGCACGTCGATGAACCGCTGCGCGAAGCGATGGCAGTCGCGGCGCACCTCGACCGGGTCCCGATCCGCCGAACGCTTCCCCGTCTCGCGCTCGACCGCGATCTCGATCGGCAGGCCGTGGCAGTCCCACCCCGGCACGAAGCGGGCGAGGTAGCCGGCCATCGACCGGTACTTGACGACGAAATCCTTGAGCACCTTGTTGAGTATCGTGCCGTAGTGGATGTGGCCGTTTGCGTAGGGCGGCCCGTCGTGCATCGCGAAGACGGGTCTGCCCGAGCCGGCGTCCAGCATCCGGGCGTACACGGACCGCTCCTCCCAGAAAGCCAGCGTCTCCGGCTCGCGCCCGGCCAGATCCGCCTTCATCGGGAAGCCGGTGCTCGGAAGACACAACGTACCCTTGTAGTCGTCGCTCGTCATCGCCCGCCATGCGTCCCGCTCCCGCCTCGGGAAGGGCGCGACGCTATCACGCGCCCCTCCGCGGCTTCAACCGGAAGCGCGCCCGCCGGGATTCGCGTCGGGCCTTGACTGCGGCCGCGCCGGGGGGCATATGATCGCGATCGAGCTGGATCGAAAAGGAGAGGCCACAATGCAGCGTCCCTCGCAACCCGGCGGCTCCGGCCCACCCTCCGACGGGCGTGAGAAGCGCATCGACGTGAGATTCGACGAGCCCGGCGCCTTCCGCGCCGCGATGCTCGATCTGCAACCCGCCGGGCTCTTCGTGGCGGGCCGATACGACGTGCACGTGGGCGACCCGGTGGTCGTGCAGTGCATCTTCCCCGGACTCCCCGACGGCATTCCCCTCCGCGCCAACGTCCTCTGGAGGCGCCTGACCGCCGGACGCGACCCGTCCAGCACCCCCGGCCTGGGCCTCGTCGTGCGGTCGGTGTCCATGTCGAGCTTCCGCAAGCTCGTCGACTACGCCGAGGGCAAGGCGGATCTGCCTGGGCGCAAGGAGGAGCGGTTCGTCGCCGGGTACAAGGTGCGCTGCACGGTGGGGACGCGGAACCCCGTCGAGGTCGCGGGGGAGATGGCCGACATCAGCCTCGAAGGGGCGGCGCTGCGGATCCAGCACCGCGCCTCGGTCGGGGACAAGCTGGCGCTCCGCGTGCAGCACGGCCGCGGGGACGAACTCGAACTCGACGCGTTCGTCACCTGGGTCCGCGGGCAGGGCGCCGCGATGCTCGTGGGTGTGGAGGTCCAGTTCCCCCGCCGCGCCGATCTCGAGACATGGGAACGCCTGGTCGCGCGAGCCAAGGCCGAGGCGCGACTCTCGACGGAGTTCCCGTCGGACTGATCGACAGACTCGGACTACCGCACCACGGGCGGGCCGGGAGCGGGCAGCGGGGCCGGACCCCGGCCGCCGGGGCCGGGCGCCCGACGCCGCTCGTCCGGCTCGGGAGAGAGCCGCGGCCCGGGCTGCGGCAACGGCTGCACCGGCGGCGGCGGAACGAGGGTCGGCGGCGTGGGAACTCCCGCGCCAGCACCCGACGGACCGGAAGGCGGCGGCGTCGCCCCGCCCGTTCCGCCGCCCGTACCCCCAGGGACCGGCCGTGGCGTCGGCAGCCCCGGGGCCGGTCCGACATGCCCCGGCGGCGAAGGCGCCGGCGGCACGCCGACCGGACGATGCACCGCTCCGGGCCCCGGCGTGACAACCGTGCCCGGCAGCGGAGACGGAACGGGAGGCGGAGAAGGCGGGCCGGGCGGCGGCACGTACGGACCACGCTCGCCCGGACCGGCGCCGGGAATGACAGCCGGCGGGCCGGGGGGAACTCGAGGCGTCACCTCCGGGCCGGGCAACGGCGCGGGACCCGGAGGAGGTGGCGGCGGCGGCGGGCGGACGCCGCCGGGGCCGGGTACGATCACCGGCCCTTCGATCACGCCCGGCGGCGATGGAACGGCTACCGGCCCGCCGGGCCTTGGACCACCGCCCGCTCCCGGATAAGGAGGCGGCGGTGGCGGTGGAGGCGGAGGCGGCGCGTGGGGCCCGGGGCCGCCGTGAATGACCCGCGGAGGCGGCGGCGCGGGCCCCACCGTGTCGATCACCCGGGGAGGCGGCGGCCCCGGCGGCGCCGTATCGACGACGTGCGGCGGCGGCGGCCCGCCCGGCCCCCGGCCAGGCGAGTGCGGCCTCCAGTAGCCGGGGTTGTATCTGTAGCCGGAGCCGTACCTTTCGGAGCGCGGCGCGACCCACGCGTACCCGGGCCGCGGCGGAACCCAGCGCCCGTCCACCCATATCCAGGTGTCGTTGCGCCAGCTCCAGAATCCCTCGATCCACACGTGGGTCGACGCCGGCGGAACACCCCGCACCTCGACGCGAGGCGCCGGCGGCGCGACCTCGACGAAGATCGGCTCCGGGTGGGCGTACACGACGTCCACCTCGTGAATCGTGCATCCGGCGGCCGCGAGAGCGCCCGCCACGGCGATCGGCAACACCAACATTCGTCCCTTCATCGCTTCACCTCGCCCGTCGCGGCCAGCCATCGGGCCCGCGACGGCTTGAGACGGCCGACACGGCGAATCGATTTACCCCGAGGATGACGCGGGGCTCACGCGCCGGCGGCAAACACCGGGGGCATCATACGGCACGGAGCGCCGGCTGCAAGGAAAAGAATGAACCGCCAAGAACGCCAAGGAAGTAACGTTCGGCGGCCGGGCAAGGGGAAGTCCCGTTGGTACTGGTCAATTCGCCTGCGCCTCGACGGTCGCGGGTTCCGCCGACGAGAACAACCTACACTGGAGGAGATGTCCCGTCAACGCTGCCGTCGTCGGCGCCCTCCGTCCCGCGACGCTCGCGGCGCAGCAGCCACCCGATGAGGCCGCGTTCGCGGATGCGCTCCACCAGCCCGACTATCATCATGTACAGGATCGGGACGACGAACAGGGTCAGCACCGTGGAGACGGACAGGCCGCCGATGATCACCTTCCCCAACGGCGCCCAGCTCTCGGAGCCCTCGCCGATCTCCAACGCCAGGGGGACCATCCCGAGGATCGTCGTGCACGCCGTCATCAATACGGGTCGGAACCGCAGGCGGCCGGCCTCCAGCACCGCCTCGCGCAACGGCAGGCCGCCGTCGCGGTGCGACTGGTTGGCGCGGTCGACCAGCACGATGCCGTTGTTGACGGCGATGCCGAACAGGATCACGACGCCTATGATGGCCGGCACCGAGATCGACATCCCCGTCAGGGACAGCGTGAGCGCTACGCCGATGATCGCGAGCGGGATCGTGAAGAAAATGATGAACGGCTCGAGCAGCGACTCGAACTGCGACGCCATCACCATGTACACGAGCAGGACCGCGACCAGCAGCGCGATCGACATGTAGCGCTGCGTCTCCCGGAGGTCCTCGGCTGTGCCCCCCACGTAGTAGCCGAAGTCGGGCGGGAAGCGGTATCCGGCCAGCACCTTCTCGACCGCGGCGACCACGCCGCCCAGGTCGCGCCCCGGTACCGTGACGTGCACGGTCGCCAGCCGTCGCTGGTCCTTCCGCGTCACCGATACCGGACCGAGCGCCGGGACCACCTGGGCCACGTCGGAGAGCGGCACCTGCTTCCCGGTCAGCGTCGGCACCGGGAGAAGCTCCAGCTCGCGCTCGTCCAGGCGGCGCTCGCGCGGCGCGCGCACGAGCACCCGGTACTCCTGCCCGCCCTCGCGGAACAGCGTGGCGAGCACGCCCTGGAAGTAGGCCTGGATGGTGTGCGTGACGGCAAGGGTCGGGACGCCGAGCGCGGCCATGCGCTCGCGATCGAGCCGCACGCGGAACTCCGGCCGCCCCTCCTCCATCGTGAAGCCGACGTCGGCCGTCCCCGGCACCGCCTCGATTGCGCGCTTGAGGTCCAGCCCCACCTTGCGCAGTAGACCGATGTCGTCGCCGTACAGATCGACCGCGATGTCCGCCCCGGCGCCGAACATGGCGAACCTGAACGCCGTCGCCTCCACCCCCGCCACCCGCCGGAAACGCTCGACAAGGTCGCGCTCGATCTCCTTCTGGTACCGGGTCCGCTCGGCCAGGGGCCGCAGCTTCACGCGCAGCAGACCCGAATGCGCCCCCTCCCCGAACAGCGCGGTGAACTGGTCCCCGATCCCGACGTCCGACAGGACGAACGCCGTCTCGGGCACCTCCCGCGCGAGCCTCTCCAAATCCCGGACGTACGAGTCGGTGCGCTCGACCGGGGACCCCGTCGCCGCGGTAACCTCGAAGATCGCCATCCCCATGTCTGTCTTGGGGAAGAACTCGAAGGCCGGCTCGCGAGCCGCAAGGGCGATCGAGCCGCCCAGGATCCCGAGGACGACGGCCAGCGTGGTCTTGCGGAAACGGAGCGTCCCGGCGAGCGCCCGGACGTAGCCGGCGCGCAGCAGGTCGATCCCCGCCCCGAGCCGGCGCCGGTACCAGCGGCGTTGCAGGACGCCGACCTCGCGCCCAAGCATCCACGAGGCGAGCAGCGGGACGAGCGTCAGGGCGACGATCAACGAGGCGGTGAGCGACACGACGATCGTGATCGCCGTGTCCCGGAACAGCATGCCGGCGATGCCCGGCACGAACGGGATCGGCGCGAAGACGACGATCGTGGTCAGCGTCGAGGCCGACACCGCCATCGACACCTCGCGGGCCCCGACGATCGCGGCTTCCCTGGCGTCCTTCCCCCCCTCCACGTGCCGCGTGATGTTCTCCAGGACGACGATCGAGTTGTCCACGAGCATCCCGATCGCCAGCGCAAGGCCCGCCATCGACAGGATGTTCAGCGTGAGGCCGATCTGGTCCATCACCGCGAACGTGACGATGACGGAAACCGGGACGGAGACGGCGATGACGAGCGACCCGCGGAGGGACTGGAGGAACAAGAGGAGCACCAGCGCGGTCAGCGCCAGCGCCTTGTACGCCGTCCCGGTGAGGTTGCCGAGCGCCAGTTCGATGAACTCGGACTGGTCGAAGAACTCGCGAAGCCGGACGCGGCCGCCCAACGCGCGTTCGATCCCGGGCAGCGCCTCCGCGGCGGCCCGGCACGCACGCACGGAGTTGTAGCCGGACTGCTTGAACACGACGAGAAACACCGCCGGCTCTCCCTCGGCCCGGACGATCCGCTGGGTCTCCCTGAACGTGTCCTCCACCTCCGCGACGTCGCGCAGCCGGATCGGCACGGCCCGGGCGGCCGGCGTGGGCAGCGCCTGCCCCGACGGCCCCTCGAACATCCCGGCCTGCCGGTAGCCGATCACGACGCCCCGGATCTCCTCGACGTTCCGGAACCGCCCGTGCGTCAGGATCCCGAACTCCTGCTCCCCGCGCATCACCGTACCGGCGGGGATCTGCACGTTCTCCCGCCGCAACGTGTCGATCACCTGCTGCACCGTCAGCCGGTACGCACGAAGCCGCTCGGGATCCACGCGGACCTGGATCTCCCTTTCGAGCCCCCCCATCGTCTCGACCGTCGCCACGCCGTCGACCCGCTCCAGCCGCGGCTCGATGTCGTCCACGGCGATGCGCCGGAGATGCGCCTGATCCATGTCGCCCGTCACCGAGACCAGGAGGATCGGCTGCATCGCCGGGTCGAACGCGAACGTGATCGGCGTGGTCACCTCGGCCGGCAGGCGGTCCTTCGCGAACAGGTCGATGCTCTTGCGCAGGTCCCGCTCGCCCTTGTCGATGTCGTAGCCCCAGTCGAACTTGACCATCACGACCGACGCGCCGTGCTTGGATGTCGAGACGATCTCCGTCACGCCCTTGACCGACGCGGCCGACTCCTCGATCGGCCGGGTGACGATCTGCTCCACGTCCTCCGGCGCCGCCCCCTCGTACATCGCCACGATCCCGACCATCGGGAACGAGATGTCGGGGTACATGTCGAGGCCGAGGCGCGTGAGCGAGAAGATCCCGAAACCGACGGCGACGATGTACGCCATCAGCGTCGTGATGCCGTGCCGGACCGATAGTTCGGAGAGCTTCATCTGGTCGTCGACCCGCCGCCCGCGCCACTCAAGGCGGGGGCGACAGCTCCGTGGCCTCGCCCACCACGTCGATCGCCGCGCCGTCGGACACCATGTGGCGCCCGTCCACGATCACCCGATCGCCCTCGGTCACGCCCTCGATCACCCCCGCCCATGCCCCTTCGACGATCCCCACGCGCATCTCCGCGCGCCGGGCCGTCGAACCCACCGCGAGGAACACGCGGTAGGAGACGCGGGCGTCGTCGATCGCCGGCTCCATGACCAGGGCTTGGGACGGGACGACGACGCCCTCGATGCGGCGCAGCTCGGCCTTGGCGACGGCGATCATCCCGTCCCGCAGCACCATGTCGGCGTTGTCGATCCTGTAGCGGATCCGCACCGTGCGCGACTCGCGATCGACGCTGGGGCTCACCAGGTCCGGGATCGCGGCGAACGAGCGCCCCGGCGCAGCCGCCGCCTCGATCGCGACGCCCCGACTGGATCGCACCGCCTCCAACTCGTGCTCCGGCACGTCCACCCAGGCGAACACGGGGTCGAGCCGCACGATCGTCGCGATCGGCTGGGCGGGCGACGCCATGTCGCCGGCCTCGACGAAGCGCCTGGAGATGAACCCCGTCGCCGGCGCCTTGATGATGGTGTCGTCCTTGCGCAGGTTCGCCTGATCGACGCCCGACAAGACCTGCCGGCGCTGCGCCTCCAGCACGCGGATCTGCGCGTCGATCGGGTCGAGCTGCGACGCCGCGACCACGCCGTCGGCGACGAGCTGCCGGAGCCTCGTCTGTTGGGTCCGCAGGCCCGCGATCTGCTCGTCGATCGCCCGCACGCCGGACCATGCCTGGCGGACGCCGGTGTCCACCATCTCCGAGGCCAGCTCCGCCAGCACCGTTTCGCCCGCGACGACGGCATCGCCCTCCTCGAAGCCGATCCGCACGACCCTGTCCGCAAGCCTCGGGAAGACGTTCACCTGGGCGGACGGGCGAATCTCGGCGGGGTATCTGGCGACGACCTTCACGGTGCCGCGCCGAGCGGTCCACACCGTCACGGGCACGGCCGCGACATCGACGGCTTCCGCGCCGGCGCCGCCGCCGTCGCCCTGCGGCTTGCAGGCGGCGATCACGAGGGCGGCGCAGAGCGTCGCTCGGGGCCTTCTTCCGTTCCGCGAGCCTCTCGTACCGGACACCGTCGGCGTCATGCGCCCAATCAAACGCTTGTTTGATTCCCGTGTCAACCCCTGCTCTCGCTTGCCGTCCCCCCGGTTCTTCGACGGCCGGTCGGCGGGCGGCGCGGTCACGCTCCGCCGGCGCCGCGCCGCGTCCGGTCGCGCAGCCGTCGCATGTAGCCCGGCTTGTTCACCTGCCTGGCGCGGGCGACGGCGAGCGCGTCGGGGGGGACGTCGTCCGTGACGGTGGAGCCGGAGGCGATGTAGGCGCCGTCGCCGACGGTCACGGGCGCGACGAGCTGGCTGTCGGAGCCGACGAAGACGTCGTCGCCGAGCACCGTCCGGTGCTTGGCGCGCCCGTCGTAGTTGCAGAAGATCGTCCCCGCCCCGACGTTCGTCCGGCGCCCGATCACGCCGTCGCCGAGGTACGCCAGGTGGTTCGCCTTCGCCCCCTCCAGCAACACCGTCTTCTTGGTCTCGACGAAGTTGCCGAGGTGGACGTCGCGCCCCACCTCGGTGCCGGGCCGGACTCGCGCGAACGGCCCCACCCGCGCCCCGTCCGCGATCGTGCTCCCCTCGGCGACGACGTACGGCAGGATCTCCACGTTCATCCCGACGTCCACGTCGCGCAGGATCGATCCGGCGCCGATCGACGATCCGCGGCCGACGCGCGTGCGGCCCAGGATCTGCGCGCCCGGACCGATCTCGACGTCCGGCGCCAGGACCGCCTCCGCCTCGATGCGCACCGTCGCGGGCGCCCGGATCGTCACGCCGCGCAGCATCCAGCCGCGCCGGATGCGGTCCGTGCACCGCTCCTCGAGCGCGGCCAGATCCTCCCGCATGTTGACGCCGGCCAGGTCATCGAACGGCGCGGCGACGTCGCAGACGCCGCCCTCGGCCGCGGCGAGGGCGACCAGGTCGGTGAGGTAGAATTCCCCCTGCGCGTTCCTCCTGCCGAGCCGCCGGACGGCGCGGCGCAGAAACGCCGCGTCGAAGGAATAGATCCCCGGGTTCACCTCGCGGATCGCCCGCTCGGCCGGGGATGCGTCGCGGTGCTCGACGATCCGCACCACCCGGCCGCTCGCGTCCCGGACGATCCTCCCGTAGACCGCCGGATCGTCCAGCGTCGAGACGACCATCGCGAGGGGCGCGGCGCGGCGACGCGGGCGCGCCGCCAGCGTCCGCAGAAGCCCCACGGGCACCAGCGGCGTGTCGCCGTACAGGACCAGCACGCGCCGCGCCGACCGTGGGACGCGCGCCAGGCCGCAGCGCAGCGCGTGGCCGGTGCCGAGCTGCTCGCGCTGCAAGGCGAACGAGACCGGCGCGCCGGGGAACCGCGATCGGACGGCCGCCTCGAACTCCTCGCGCCCGTGCCCGACCACCACGACGAGCCGACCCGGGCGGAGCGCCAGCGCCGTCCCGACGATCCAGACTCCCAGCGGCCTCCCCGCGAGGTCGTGCAGCAGTTTGGGTCTGGCGGAGATCATCCGCGTCCCCTTGCCCGCCGCCAGCAGCACCACGGCCGTGTTTCGGATTTCGGATTTCGGATTTCGGATTTCGGATTGTCGAGCGCTTTCCGGCGCGGTCGAATCGTCGCCGTTGGGGACCTTCTTCATGGGAGATTCACCTCCACCCGCGCGGTCCCTTCGTCCGATCGTTCCCACTTCGTCACCTCCGCTCGCCTCTCGTCGTAGCCGGGCCTTCCCATCAGGCCGAACGTGAGCCGCTTCCCCTCCTCGACGCCCGGCTGGTCGAACGGATCGATGTTCATCATCTCGCCGGCGACGGCCGTGGCGATCTCCAGCAGCATCACGAGCGCCCCGATCGCCGCCGGCGTGACGGCCGGAATCTCGATCGTGAGGTTGGGACGGCCCGCGCGCGCCAGCGACACGGCCACCGCGCGACGCTCGGCATCGAGCAACCGTCCCAGCGTCGAGCCGCCCAGGTACGTCGTCTCGTCGTGGCCGCCGAAGAGCGCCGGGATGCGGACGTCGCGTCCGTGACCGCGCACCGCCACGAACGCGATCAGCTTGTCGTGGGGGCCCTCGGCGAAGAGCTGCAACTGCGAGTGCTGGTCGGTCGCGCCGACCGCGCCGACGGGAGTCGGCCCGACCTCGACGACCCGGCCCTCGCGGTCGAGGCGCTTGCCGAGCGACTCGGCCCAGAGCTGGCGGAACCACTCGGACAGCTCCCGCAGCGCGTCGGAGTACGGCATCAGCACGTGGATCGGCCGGCCGCGGGCGATCGCCGCTACGTGCAGTGCCGCGAACAGGTGCGCCGGGGTTTCGAAAAGCCCTGGCGCCTCGCATGCCCGCGCCGTCGCCGCCGCGCCGGCCAGCAGCCCGCGAACGTCGATCCCCGCCAGCGCGGCCGGCAGCAGGCCGACCGGCGTCAGCACCGAGAACCGGCCGCCGACGTTCGGCGGAATCTCGAACGTCCGGACACCGCGCTCGCGCGCGACCCGCCGCAGCACGCCCCGCTCCGGATCCGTGACGAACACGAACCGCCCGGCAACGCCCTCGGCGCCCACCTTTTTCTCCATCGCGGCCCACAGGACGAGGAGCTGGGCGAGCGTCTCCGCCGTGCCGCCGCTCTTGGTGATCGCCACCACCAGCGTCCGCCGCAGGTCGATCGCCTGCATCAGGCCGCGCGCCGAGGCCGGATCGACGTTCTCCAGGAAGAAGAGGCGCCGCGACGGCCGGCCGCCGGCAAGCGCCGTCCGGCGGGCCGCGGAGAGGATCGCGTGGTACGGATGGCACAGCGCCCGGTAGAGCGCCTTCGGCCCCAGCGACGATCCGCCGATGCCGAGGATCACGACGTCGCGTACGGAGTCGTCCAGGCCGCTGACGAACTCCTCGACCGCCGCGGCAGGTCCCGGATCGAACGGCAGGTCGAGGAAGCCGATCTCGCCGGTCCGCCTGCGCGCATCGAGCCTCTCGCGCGCCCGCGACGCCGCACCCTCGAGCCGCTCGATCTCGCCGCGCGGCACGCCCCGCTCGCCGATCCGTTCGGCCAACGCGTTCCCGATGTCAAGCACCAGCATGTCGCACCTCCCGGGGGAAGTTACGAGTTGCGGGTTGCGAGTTGCGGGTTCCTCTGAACTCCAAACCCCAAACTCCAAACCCGAAACTCGAAACCTGCAACCTGCCCCGTCACCGCTACCCCATCTCGAATTTCGGCGCGGCGTCGCGCCGGAGCCGCGCGGGCCGGGGATCCTTCTCGGTGACGATCCGCGCCACCGTCCACGCCGACATGAACGTCCCTTCGTCCCCGAGTCCCGGGATCACCTCCGGACCGGTCAGCAGGAGGTTGCGGCACGCGACGCGATGGGGGAGGCATGTGAGGCCGAGCGTCGCGTCCTGGGGCACGTGGGGGACGGAGGGCATGCGGTCGGGCGATCGCGCGGCGCGCTCCAGGAGTGCCGACCTGCGGGACGGATCGGCACACAGGTCGGACGGGAGGATCCATGGCGACGACCGCAGGACTACGTGGCGGTCCATGAACGGGAACAGCCATTCCAGACGGGCGTCGATCCGCCGCGCCAGCGAATCGAGGTAGTCCGGATCGGACTCGATCCGGCCGGTCGGCGCGAAGGATCGGGCGCAGACGACCGCCGCATCGCTCTGGAGCGGCACGACCTCGATGAACAGGTGGTTGTCCTCGATCGGAGGATAGGGCGGGTCCGGCACGAAGAAGACGTGCCTCGCCATCCCCTCGGGAATCGCCTCCGGCCGGACCACGACGTTGCGCGTGAAGAGGCGGTACTTGGGGCGGCGCGCCGCGGCGAACCCGGGGAACGCCTCCGGCGCGCCGCGGTCCGCGAAGAGCGGCGCCAGACGCGCGGCATCGATCCCGGCGATCACGTACTGCGCGCCGGTCACGTCCTCCTCGCCGGCCCTGCGCACGCCGGCGACCCGGCCGCGCCGCACGACGATCTCGGAGACGGCGCCGTCGATCGCCACCTCGCCGCCGTGCAGCGAGATCCGCTCGCAGAGGAACGCGCGCAGGCCGGCGAGACCGCCGTCCGGGAGCGATCCGTCGGCCAGCCAGGAGCAGTGCAGCCGGGCGATCTGCATCGGCGTCTGCGCGTCCGGGTCCGAATGCGTCGCGAAGCGGACCTGGGCGGCGACTGCCAGGCGGAACGGGTGGCCCGCCGGGATGTCGGCCCACAGGTCGCCGGTGTCTCCGTACGGCCCGAACGGGTTCTGCACCGAGGCGCGCTGGAATCGGCGGCGCTCCAGGAAGCCGTCCGGGGGGAGGACCAGGTCGTCGCGGAGGAAACGGTCGATCGGCCCCGCGAGCCGATCGAGACGCTCGTAGAACGTCGCGATCGGATGCACGGCGTCCGGGAACTCCCGGGCCAGTTCCTCCGCGTACCGCTCGCGGTCCGCCGTGACGTCGAGCCTGATGCGCGGAAGCACGACCTGGTACCGGGGCTCCAGCGGCTGCAGCTTCCGCCGCACGATCTGCCGGACGCCCAGCTCCGTCAGCACCAGGCGGGCGATCGGCGTGCCCCCGACGCCGAAGTACGAAGGCCAGCGCGGCAGGCGCAGGCCGGCCTCCTCGTAGGTGTCCTCCGGCGTGCCGCAGCCGAGCACCAGCAGCCTGTAGCCGCGCTTGGCCAGCAGCGCAGCGGCCAGCAGCGGACCGAGCCCCGCCCCCAGGACGATCACGTCGTAGTATCGCTTCGCCATCGGCCCAGATCCGCGAGCCCGCCGCCGCCGGGCTACTCGACCACCACGCGCTCCCCGCCGGCCGTCGCGCGGAACACCGAGCCGACGCGCCAGGCCGGGATCCCGTGCGCCTCGGCCGCCCGAACCAGCGCGTCGGCGTTCGCGGGGGAAACGACGATCACCATCCCCAGCCCGAGGTTGAAGGTGCGGAGCATCTCCGGCTCAGGGATCTCGCCGCGACGCCGCAACAGGTCGAAGATCGGCGGCTCCGGCCAACAACGTCGCTCGAAGCGAATCCCGAGGCCCTCCGGAAGGACGCGCGGCGGGTTCTCCAGAAGGCCGCCGCCGGTAATGTGGGCGATCGTCTTCAGCTCGATCGTCCGGCGGAACTCGACCACCGGACGGGCGTAGAGGCGCGTGGGGGCGAGCAGCACTTCGCCGAGCGGGGCGTCGAGGCCGCCCGGGACGGCGCGCAGGTCGAGCGACGCGCGCTCCACGACGCGGCGGGCCAGCGAGTATCCGTTGGAGTGCAGGCCGGTGGAGGCCAGGCCGATCGCGACGTCGCCCTCGACCACCGTGCGACCGTCCACGATGTCGGCGCGCCCGACGACGCCGACGGCGAACCCGGCCAGGTCGTACTCGCCCGGCGCGTAGAAACCGGGCAGTTCGGCCGTCTCGCCGCCCAGGAGCGCGCAGCCGCTGTCGGCGCAGGCAGCCGCGATGCCGGCTATGACCTTCTCGGCGCGGTCCACGTCTAGCTTCCCGGCGGCGAAGTAGTCGAGAAAGAAGAGCGGCCTGGCGCCGACGCACGCGAGGTCGTTGACGCACATGGCGACCAGGTCGATGCCGACCGTGTCGTGCCGGTCGAGCGCGAAGGCGAGCTTGAGCTTGGTGCCGACGCCGTCGGTGGTGGCGACCAGAAGCGGGTCGCGGACGTCGGGCGGGACGGCGCAGAGGCCCGCGAACCCCCCCACGTCGGCGATCACGTGCGGGTGGCGGGTGCGGCGCGCGAGCGGCGCGATGCGTCGGACCAGCTCGTTGCCGGCGTCGATGTCCACCCCCGCGTCGCGGTACGTCGTCGGCACGGCCGCGAACCTACCAGAACGTCGGCGGACCTGCTACAAGCGGACCGGTCCGGTCCCGGCGCGGGCGATTCGTGGACGCCGGGGCGGGCGGCGGCGGATCGATGAGGGACGACGGCGCGCGGCCGGAGATGGGGCGGAGCCTGGCGGAACTGGCCGAGGCCGGTCGGCTGTCGGGCGACGGGAGGTGGTCCGCCGTGGCCGCCGGCATCCGCTTCGGCCTCGCCGAAGCGCGCGCGGTTCCGCTGCGCCGCCTCTCGTACGCGGCCTGGGCCTGCCTCGGCGGCGCCCTGGCGGCGTGGGTCCTGCTGTTGGTCCACCGCGGAACGCCCGCACCGATATTCTGGCCGATGCTCTCGGTGCAGGCCGCTTGGTTCTGCGCCGCGGTGTTCCTCGGGTACGTTCACCTCGGCCTCGTGCGGCGCGACGACGGCACTCCGCGGCGGTCGTTCCTCGTGCCGAACGGGCTGACGCTCCTGCGGTTCACTCTCGCCCCGATGCTCGGCTTCACGGCGGCCGTTGCCGCGGACCTGCGCCCCGACGCCCCGCTGATCTTCTGGCCGCTCGTCGTCGTGGTCGCCTCGGACCTGCTCGACGGCCAGATCGCCCGCGCCTTCGATCTGCGGTCGGAATGGGGCCGCCTGGCCGATCCGCTGGCGGACATCTTCGCCGTGACCTGCATGGCGGTCGGCCTGTGGGTGAGCGGGGCGCTGGAGGCGTGGCTCGCCCTGCCGATCATCATCCGCTACTCCGGAGCGCTGATCGCCGCGTTCGCCGTGTGGGGCGCCGGCATGCCCGTGCGGATCGAGGCGACGGTCATAGGCAAGGCGACCAACTTCGCCGTGTCGTTCACGCTCCCGGCGCTTCTGGCCGGCGCGATGATGTGGCCGTCGTGGGCGGACGCGCGCTGGCTGGATGTTCTCCAGTACGTCGCCGCCGCGCTCGTCTACGCCAACATGGCCTACTACGTCGCACGCTTGTGGCACGTGGCGGCGTCGGGTGGACGGTAGCGGGCGGAATTCTTAGCGCGGCGGCGCCGCAACCAAAGGGAGTTGTCCGGGTGGCGCAGCGGCGCCGCCGCGCCTGCCTGCCGGCAGGCAGGCGTCGAGAGTCAAGGGTCGAGAGTTGAGAGTCCGGACAGACCGGGAATTCGTCGCGCCGCGCGACGATTCT
>CAMTWF010000126.1:0-3278 GCA_947085355.1 uncultured delta proteobacterium | reverse complement strand
CTACACGACGCTCTTCCGATCTGGCGGGTGGAGCCTCGCGGCGCTCGGCGCCGCCCTGGCGGCTGCGGGCCGCGTCGTCCGGCGGCGCCGTGAAGGAGGGGGCAGGTGCAGGGACTGCTGATCGTTCTCGATGGGATCGACGGGTCGGGCACGACGACCCAGGCCCGCCTCCTCCAGGAGGCGTTCCTTCGGGCCGGACTGCCGGCCCACCTCACCCAAGAGCCCAGCAACGGGCCCGTCGGCCACGTCATCCGCGACGCGCTTTCCGGACGCCTGGTCGTCAAGGGCCTCGCGGGCGTCCGGCCGCCCGGCTGGGCCACCATGGCCCTCCTCTTCGCCGCCGACAGGATCGACCACCTGGACGCGGAGATCGTACCGAACCTCGCCGACGGCGTATGCGTCATCTGCGACAGGTACGTTCATTCGAGCCTCATCTATCAGTCCGTATCTTCCGGCGACGATGCGAACCTGCCATGGATCGAGGAGATCAACCGCCGGGCCAGGCGCGCCGACCTGACGCTCGTGCTCGACGTCGAACCGAGGACGGCGGCCGAGCGCCGCATGAGGCGCCGGGGCCGCCGCGAAATGTACGACGACGCCGATCTCCAGGTGAGACTGGCGGCGAGATACCGGGAGCTGCCGGCGCGGTACGCGGACGAACGGATCGAGGTCGTGGACGGCAACCGCGACGCCGACTCGGTCCACGGGGACTGCTGGGCCGCCGTCCGGCGCCTGCGGGAGGAGCGGTAGAACGACCGCGCGAGGGAGGACACGATGACGGGACGAAACGTGGAAGTCATGAGGATGGGATGGCTGCCGGCGGCGCTGGCGGCGGTGGCGCTGGCGGCGCCGCCGGCCGGCGCCCAGACCCAGATCAAGCCGTACATGATGATCGTGTTCGACACCTCGGGCAGCATGAACTGGAACTACGCCGGCAGCGACACCAGCGGCGACGGCTCGCGCGACCCCTGGGGCGGTCGCTGGTGCTGCCCGGGGACGGGGACCGCGGCCAACCCCAGCCGTCTCTACCCCTGCAAGAGCGCCATGTACCGCATGGTCGCCGCCACCGGCGACGTGATCTTCGGCCTGACGAAGTTCCCCCAGTACTGGGTGCCGGGCGGCCGGCAGATGGACTGGTACCTCAACAACCAGGTCGCCGGCGCGCGCGACGTGCTGCGGTACGACGGCGAGTGCAGCTCGGGGACGGTCACCGACTACCGAGTCGTCCCGTTCGGGGAGGAGAGCGCGAACGAGGTCCTCATGTGGATGGACCACCGCGAGTACTCCGGCGCGAACACCCCGATCAGCGCCACCGAACGCGAGCTGCGCTCCGACGGCCCCACCCCCATCGCCTGGACGCTCGACAGGACCAGGGAGTACTTCGGCGGCGTCCTGCAAGCGGATCCGTACTGGAACTGCCGTCCGTATCGGGTCGTCCTCCTCACCGACGGCGAGGACAACTGCCCGCCGAACGATCCCGTTCGCGCCGTGACGGACTTGCGCGCCACGGCCAGGACGGGCGGCGGAACAAAGGACGTCCGCACCTGCGTGATCGGCTACGGGAGCCCGGGGCTTGCCGAACTGAACGACATGGCCGATGCGGGGAGATGCTTCGATACGACCACGACGGCCTACGTCCCGACCAACGAGGACGAACTCGCCGTCGCGCTGTTCCAGATCGTCGCCGGCACCGTGCTCACCGAGATCTGCAACAACCTCGACGACGACTGCGACGGCCTCATCGACGAGGGGTTCACCAAGTACTGTGACCTGCGGGCCTCGCCGCCGATCACCGGCCGAACGCTGTGCGCGGACCCCGGCGAGGCGTGCAACGGCGTGGACGACAACTGCGACACGCGCGTCGACGAAGGCGTGCTGAACGCCTGCGGCGGGTGCGGCCCCGTGCCCGCCGAGGTCTGCGACGGGTTCGACAACAACTGCGACACGTACGTCGATGAGGGCCTGATCTGCGGCGGCTGCACCGTCGAGGTCTGCGACGGTGTCGACAACGACTGCGACACCCTCATTGACGAGGGGCTCGGCACCCGCCAGTGCGGCTCGGACGTCGGGGAGTGCAGCTACGGCAGCCAGTCCTGCGTCGGGGGCTCCTGGAGCGCCTGCGCCGGCGGGGTCGGCCCCGCCGCCGAGACGTGCAACAACCTCGACGACAACTGCGACGGCATGACCGACGGCATCACCAGAACGTGCGGGACCGACGTCGGCGTGTGCGAGTTCGGCCAGCAGATCTGCACCGCCGGCGCCTGGGGCGTCTGCTCGGGCGGCTACAACGGCTCCGCCGAGGTCTGCAACCTGTTCGACGACGACTGCGACGGCCTGACCGACGAGGGCAACCCCGGCGGCGGCGCCTCCTGCGGCAGCTCGATCGGCGAGTGCCGCCCCGGCACCGTCACCTGCACCGCCGGCGTCCTTGTCTGCACCGGCGGCGCCACGCCGACCGCCGAGGTGTGCGACAACCGCGACAACGACTGCGACGGCGCCACGGACGAGGGCAACCCCGGCGGCGGCGCGTCCTGCTACACCGGTCCCGCCGGCACGTCCGGCCGCGGCATCTGCCGCCCCGGCGTCATCCAGTGCACCGCCGGCGCGCTCGTCTGCACCGGCCAGACCCTTCCAGCCGCCGAGATCTGCAACGGCCTCGACGACGACTGCGACGGCCTGACCGACGAGGATCTCGGCACGCCGTCCTGCGGTTCCTCGGTCGGCGAGTGTCGCCCCGGCGTGAACCGCTGCGTCGCGGGCGCGTGGGTCTGCGAGGGCGCGATCGGCCCGGTCGCCGAGGTGTGCGACAGCCTCGACAACGACTGCGACGGCCTGACCGACGAGGGGAACCCCGGCGGCGGCGTCCCATGCGGCTGGAACCCCGGTCGCCCCGATCTGTGGGACCTCGGCGCCTGCGACCCGGGCCTTACCCGCTGCACCGGCGGCGCGCTGGTGTGCGAGGGCATGGTCGGTCCGACCGCGGAGACCTGCAACGGTCGCGACGACGACTGCGACGGCCTGACCGACGAGGGCCTCACGCGGCCGTGCGGCACGGACGAGGGCGAGTGCGCCGCGGGGACGCAGACCTGCGTCGCCGGCGTCTGGCGAGCCTGCGCGGGCGCGATCGGACCCGTCGCCGAGACCTGCGACAACCGGGACAACGACTGCGACGGAATCACCGACGGCGTGACGCGGCCGTGCGGCACGGACGAGGGCGAGTGCACCTACGGCACGGAGACGTGCTGGGCAGGCGCCTGGGGAGCGTGCATCGGCGGCCG
>CAMTWF010000125.1:0-4554 GCA_947085355.1 uncultured delta proteobacterium | reverse complement strand
GTACGGCACCATCCTGCGGTGGAACGGCAGCGCATGGGAGGGCGTCTAGAGCGGGACGACGGTGGATCTCTTCGGCGTCTGGGGCAGCGGGCCGAGCGACGTCTGGGCCGTGGGCTGGGGCGGCACCATCCTGCGGTGGGACGGCAGGGCCTGGGCCCGCGTCTCCAGCGGGGCGACGGTGGATCTCCTCGGCGTCTGGGGCAGCGGGCCGAGCGACGTCTGGGCCGTGGGCGAGGGCGGCACCATCCTGCGCTACCGCCCATGACGCACGCGTGAGGCTTCCATCGACTATCGCATCGGCAGGTCGAGCATCCCGGCGGGGATGCAGCCGCTGGACGGCCCGCCGGTCCGGACGGCCTTGAAGGCCCAGGGTCCCCGCAAAGTCGCCGGGACCAGGCTTCGGGCCTCAGGCTTCAGGTAGCCACAATCCCGTGTTTCCTGAAGCCCGAAGCCCGGAGCCTGGAGCCGGCCGAGGACCTTGTCCGAGGCCCTGGCAGGACCGCCGACACGAGTTGCAGAAGCGTCCGACCCAAGTTGCAGAAGCGCCCGACCCGAGTTGCAGGACCCCCGACCCGAGTTGCAGAAGCGTCCGACACGAGTTGCAGGACCTCACGCCTCGAGTCGTAGGACCGCCGACCCGAGTTGCAGAAGCGCCCGACCGGAGTTGCGGTACCCCCCGACCCGAGTTGCAGAAGCGTCCGCCTCGAGTCGTAGGACCTCCGACCCGAGTTGCAGGACCCCCGTTCCCGAGTTGCAGGACCCCCTGTCCCGAGTTGCAGGACCCCCTGTCCCGAGTTGCAGGACCCCCGTTCCTCGAGCGCAGCCGGATGAATTCGACTGGTTGCGGGAGGCGTTTCGGGAGGGCGCCAGCTCAGGCGGCTTTCGTGGGCTTCTTCGCCCCCCGGCGGTACAGGATGTCCAGGTTGTAGGCGCGGCGCTTCTCCTGCTTGCCTTTGAAGGAGCGGGATGCGGCACGGTTGAGCTTCTTGAGCAGGCCGAAGAGTTGGCCCTTCGCCTCGTACAGCTCCGCGGTCTTGCCTGGGAGGTCGGCGAGCGCCTTCTCCTGCGCGGCGTTGGTGTCGCGCAGGACGGTCTGGGCGGCCTCGAGGAGCACGCCGATGTTCGGCTCACCCCACGCGGCCAGCGCCGCGGCGTGGGTGGTGGCAAGCGGTATCAGCCTCGCGATCTTGGCGTCCAACTTCGCCACCGACTGGCCGATCTTGCTGCCTGCCCGGAACGCATCCACCACCCTCGGGGCGTCGTCCTCGAACGCATTCGTCGCGGCCGCGACGCAGTCGCCGACGAGGTCCTTGGCCGCGCGGAACGCCGCGTCCACGGCGACGCAGCTCTGGGACACGTCCGCCTTCGCAACCGAATGGTCGGGCCACAAGGGTCGCCCCTACCGTGCATCCCCGGGCGGGCGAGACACCTGCGGTGCCACCCCCATTAATCGCGTATGCACCCATGCACCCGGGGTGCGGTTGCCTTCCCGTCGTCGCTTCGGCTAGGTTCCTGCGGCGATGAAGGCCGTCGTCCTCCACGAGCACGGGGGGCCGGAGGTTCTGAGGTACGAGGACGTGCCCGACCCCGAGCCGGGGCCGGGCGAGGTGATCGTTCGCGTCAAGGCGGTGGCGCTCAACAGGCTGGACCTGTGGGTCCGCAAGGGCCTGCCGCACCTGCGTCTCAAGTACCCGCACATCCTCGGCGCCGACGTCGCGGGCGTGGTCGAGACGCTCGGACCGGGCGTCGACGGCGTCGAGGCGGGCGCGCCTGTGCTGGTCCAGCCGGCGGTCTCGTGCGGCCGCTGCCGGATGTGCCTGTCCGGCGCCGACAACCTGTGCAGGGACTACGCGATCCTCGGCGAGAACGTGAGGGGCGGCTACGCGGAGAAGATCGCGGTCCGGGTCGTGAACCTGCTGCCGTATCCCGAGGGGATGCCGTTCGAGCGCGCGGCGTGCATCCCGCTCACGTTCATGACCGCCTGGCAGATGATCGTCCGGAAGGCGGAGGTGCGGCCCGGCGAGTGGGTCCTGGTCCACGCGGCCGGGAGCGGCGTCGGTTCCGCGGCGGTGCAGATCGCCAAGCTGCACGGCGCCACCGTGATCGCCACGGTCGGATCCGCCGGGAAGATCGCCGCCGCGAAGGATCTGGGGGCGGACCACGTGATCGACTACGGGGCGACCGACTTCGCCGGGGAGGTCAGGACGCTGACCGGCAAGCGCGGAGTGGACGTCGTGATCGAGCACGTCGGCCCGGCGACGATCGCCGGGAGCCTCAAGTCGCTGGCGTGGGGCGGGAGGCTCGTCATCTGCGGCTCGACCAGCGGCCCGACGGCGGAAATCAACCTGGTCGAGGTCTTCTTCCGGCAGCTCCGGATCCTCGGTTCCACGATGGGCGGGAAGGCCGATCTCTTCGCCGTGATCGACCACGTGCGGGCCGGGCGCCTGCGCCCGGTCTTCGACTCGGCGCTGCCGCTTCAGCGTGCGCGGGAGGCGCACGAGCGGCTCGAGTCGCGGTCGCAGTTCGGGAAGGTCGTGTTGATGCCATAGGGGGCCGGGGGGCGATTGGAGGAGTTGCGATGGTCGCCGTTCCCCCCGAGAAGATCGAGGCGCACGAAGGGATAGATCCGACAGCGATCGACCCGACCAAGATCCGGCAGCGCCGGATCGCCGAAATCCTGCCGAAGAAGATGCGGGACTGCGGCGTGGACGCGTGGCTCACGTTCACCCGCGAGGGAACGTTGGACGCGCTGGGCTGGGACGTCGCCGCGCAGAAGGTGGTAGGCCGCGCCGCCTGCCTCTTCGCGCTGCGCGACGGCAAGCTCCACCGCATCGCCATCGCCGCGAGCTACGACGTGACCGGTTTCCGGGAATCGGGGCTGTACGACGAGGTGGTGGCCTACCGCAGCGAGGGGCTCGGGGCGCACCTTCGCGACCGCATCAATGCGCTGTCCCCCGATCGGATCGCCCTCAACTTCTCCCGCGACGTCCCCAACGCCGACGGCATAACGCTCGGCATGTACCGCTACCTGATCGAGATCCTCGGCCCCCAGGCCGAGTCGCGCATCACATCCTCCGAGCGGCTCGTGATCTCGCTCAAGGGGGTCAAGTTCCCCGAGGAGATCGCGGCGATCGAGCGCGCCGCGATCTGGACGCAGCGGATGCTGCGCGAGGCGTTGTCCCGCACGGCGATCGCGCCGGGCGTTACCGTCGAAAAGGACGTCGCCGCCTTCCTCGATCGCAGGACCCACGAACTCGGCTTCAAGCCGTCGTTCGTTTCGGTCATGGTCGGCCCCGACCGCGGCCACGCCGACCCCACCGACCGCGTCATCCGGCACGGCGACCTGCTCCGCACCGACTTCGGCGTCTCACTGCACGGCTACTCGTCCGACATCCAGCGCACCGCCTACCTCCTGCGCCCACGCGAGACCGACGCGCCCGCCGCGGTCCGCAAGGTCTGGCGCACCACGCTGGCCGCCAACCGCGCCGCCGTCGCCGCCATGAAGCCCGGCGTCATGGCCAACGCGGTCGACGTCGCGGCGCGAGCGGTCATCACCGGCGCCGGCTACGCCGAATACCCCCACGCCGCCGGCCACGAGATCGGCCTCAAGGTCCACGACGTCGGCCCCGTCCTCGGCCCGGACTGGAAGGAACGGTACGGAACCGCCGTCTGGCACCCGATCGAGGAGGGCCAGGTCTTCGCCGTCGAGCCGATGATCTACTCCGACATCCCCGAAGTCGGAGGCGTCGTCCAGGTCGGCCTCGAAGAGGACGTCGCCGTCGAGAGCCACGGCGCGAGGTACTTCGGCGAGCCGCAGGAGGAACTCTGGCTCCTCGAACCGTAGCCCGCCGACACGCTTCCGGCCGCCTGGGCAGACGTGCGTGACACGTGTTCGGCACACCATGGCACGACAGGCTGGAACCCGATGATCGGCTCGGTCCTGAATAGCTCTGTCATCATAGGCTAATAGAGTCGATCGCCGCTGCGGTTCGGTTTGGCATGCGGTTTGCTGGTACCGTAACTGCCGTGTATTCATCCGCCCATGGGACGGGCGGCGCGCACGGAGGCAGAAGGAGGCAGCGATGGAATCGAGAATGGTGAAGAGAATCTTCCGATGGGTCTGGCCGGTCGTCGTGCCGGCGCTGTGGGGCTGCGTCAATGACGGCGGGTGGGACCCCGGCGAACCGCAGCCGGGCGCGGAGAATTTCGTCTCGTCCGACCCGACCCGCCAAGGGACCGCAGGGGCCGGGGGCCCCTCGGACGGCGACTACGGGGCCGATGCGAGCGCCCCGGGTGCCCGCGAGGACGACGCCGGGGAGGCGGGCCGCGCGATCGAGGAGGCCGACATCATCAAGCTGCAGGGCGACACGCTGTACGCGCTGTCGGCCTACCGCGGCCTGGTCGTCGTCGACGTCTCCAACCCGGACGACCTGCGGATCCTCGGCCGCCACGCCATGTACGGCACGCCGTTCGAGATGTACGTGCGCGGCGGCATGGCCTACGTGATGTACTCGTCGTTCTGGGCGTACATCTGGAGCGACTCGGGGCGCGGCT
>CAMTWF010000124.1:0-25285 GCA_947085355.1 uncultured delta proteobacterium | reverse complement strand
TGGAGTTCAGACGTGTGCTCTTCCGATCTTGGAGCATGGCCAGCGCGCGATAGAGCTGGCGCACCCCGGGCTCGCGCGTGTGCCCCTCGACGATCAGGTGCAGCGCCTCGTCGTCGATCGTCAGCGCCTCCGGAAGTCCGTGCTCCTCGCGCGCACGGGCCAGCAGGTGGCGCCGGCAGATATCGACCTTCTCCCGCACCGTGTACCCGTCCAGCTCGATCACCTCCAGGCGGTCGAGCAGCGTTGGATGGATGCGCCATGCCTCGTTGGCCGTGCAGACGAAGAGGATGTCGCTCATGTCGTAGGGCACCGCGAGGTAGTTGTCCTGGAACGCGGCGTTCTGTTCCGGGTCGAGCAGCTCGAGCAGCGCGCCGGTGGGGCTGCGCATCGTATCGGCGCCCACCTTGTCGATCTCGTCGAGCACCATGACGGCGGAGGCCGAACCCGCGCGGGCGACGCCGGCGATGATCCGGCCCGGCGCGGCGGCCGTGAAGGTGATCCGATGCCCGCGGATCTCGCACTCGTCGTGCACCCCGCCCAGCGGGACGCTGGTGAACTTCCGTCCGAGCGCCCCGGCGATGACGCGCGCCAGGGATGTCTTGCCGACCCCGGGCGGGCCGACCAGGCAGAGCACGGTGGAGCGGGTGCGCCCGCCGAGCATCCGGACGGCGAGGTACTCCAGGATGCGCTGCTTGGGCTTCTCCAGGCCGAAGTGCTCGGCGTCCAGCGCCGCGCGCACCGCGGACAGGTCGGCCGCCGGCAGCGGGTCGGGGTGCCAGGGGAGCCGTGCGAGGAGCTGGACGTGGGCGAGATACGACGAGTAGTCGTGGTGGTTGGTCGCCATCCCGCGCAGGAGCTTGAGCTCCCGCTTGGCCGTATCCCGCGCCGCCTTGGGCAGCCCCGCCCGGGACAGGCGCCGCTGCAGACCCGCAAGGCTGTCGTCGTCCTCCGCGCGGGTTTCCGGGTCGTACAGGTCGAGCCGCTTCTGGATCTCGACCGCCTGCGACCAGAGCCGGCGGCGCAATGCGGGCGGCAGATCGGGCCGCTCGGCGATCTCGCGCACCATCGCTTCCTGGGCGCACGAGGCGTGGTGGGCCGGCGACTGCGCCGCCAGGGTGCGGGCGAGCCCGCGGACCGCCTCGGCCGGCGGCACGGCAAGGCTCTCCCGCAGGGCGGCCGGGCCGCACAGGGCGCGCAGCAGCACGGGCACCGCCTCGCGCAGCCCCGCCGGCCAGTCCGGCCGCTCCGGCGCCACCCCGCCTTCCAGCGCCGCGATGATCGAGTGCAACCCGGCCAGCAGATCCTTCCCCTCGTCGTCCGCCACCCCCGTCCCCTCCGCCACCGCCTCCAGGTTGGCGACGCACGGCCTCTCGCCGCGCGCGGACAGGATCCTCACCCGCCGCTCGCCGCGCAGCACCACCGCGGACTCCTCCGCGGACACCACGCGGGCCGCCGTCGCCCAGCGCAACGCCACCAGCGAGGGGATCTCCGCCCGGGATGTGACGCAGACCGCGCAGACCGCCTCCCCGATCGCCGCCCGCAGCGTCTCCAGCGCCGCGCCGTCGATCGCCGGCGCGACGAAGCTCCGCTCCTCGCCGGGCAGCAGCGTCTCGTCGAGCAGGCCCACCAGCGGCAGGGTGTATCCGGACATCGGCCTCGTGACCGCCAAAGGCTCGGGCGGAGCGCCGTGCGGCGCTATGCGGGCGGCGATCCGGCGCCGTCCCCTCCCCCGACGCCCGGCGTGCCCGCGGGCCCGGCCCGGCGGCGCCTGCGGGGCTTCTGCCATTGGAAGAAGTAGGCTTCGGCGCGCTCGGGCGCATCCTTGAAGTAGACGCGGAGCAGCGCGTGCAGCTCGACCCGCGCCTCCTGGAGCTCGATCACCTTCGCATCCAGCCGGACGTCCAGGTTCTTCGCCTCGAGCTCGATGCCGTGCCGAACGCCGGCCTGGGCCACGACCGCGTCCCGTGGCGCGGTCAGCTTGGGGACCCACTCGGCGGCCAGATCGCCTCCCGCGGCGGTCAGCTTGTCGATGATGTGCTTGACCTTCGCGGGCTCCACGATGGTCATCTCCGCCTCCGTCACGTCGCGGAGACCCTCGGGCAGGAACCGATCGAAGAGCGGACCGGTCTGCTTGTTCCCCGACTCCTTCACGAGGTGGAGCCTGAATGCCTTTACTGCGTCGTCCTGCACGGCGTCACGGACAACCAGGCGCGCGTCCTCGCGGATCCACCGGAGGAGCAGCGGATCGATCTGCGCGTGGAGCGCCTGGAACTCGTCGACCTTCTTGCGGTAGGGCGGGGCCAGGGACGCGACCCTTTCGTCGGCCTCCACCCGCTCCACCTCGCTCACGATGCCGTCCCTCACCTCGGTGGGGGTTGCGTCTTCCGGAATGCGTTGCATGACTCCTCCTTCCATCGTTTCGTGCGCCGTCCAGTCGACGCACGGTTGGGCGGGCCGGCGATGCATACAGCCGGCTCCGGCGGCGTGTCAAGCGCCCATCGACCTTCGGCGGCTCCGAACGTCACGGCCGATGCAACACGGCGGCGGCGGCGGTCCCCGAGCGTCCCCGGATCGCGCGAACCGCGGTGATCCGGCCTCGGGTGACATCTGCTCCGTGCGCGCGGCGCCCTCCGGCGACAAGGACGACGTCCGGGAAACCGGACAACAGCGGTCCCGCGCGCCACCGGCCGCCCCGGCCACGGCACAACCGCGGTGCGGCGCGCGGCTGGACGTGCCGGCCACGGCGACAACAGCGGTCTCCGCGTTTCCGCGCCGCCCGGGAGGCGGCGTGACCGCGCTTGCCGCGGCCCGTGGTCGCCCGGGAGGCCGAAACACCGCGGTTCGCGCCATGCGGTGTCGCATAGCGCGGCGGCGGATACGGAATTCCCCGGTGATCGTGGTCAGGGGTCAGTGGTCAGTAGTCAGTGGTCAGTTCTTGGGCCCCGATCTGACTCGCCTAGCCCGGCCCGTCGGGGCAATGCCACATGACGCGGATCGAGCGGAAGACCGGGGACAGGCCTGTGCCGTCGCCCTCCATGAGCACCGTGATCCGCAGGTGGACGTGCAGGGGAACCGCGGCCGCCGCGAACGCAGCCTCGATCGATGCCGGCGGAGTCGCCGGGGGAATATCGGCGATGGTGACGGTCGGGGCGGCGTCGAGTCCCGCCCGTGTCGGCGCGCTCTGGCCGTAGATCGCCACGCGGCCGGGAGGCGCCGTGACGTCCCAGACGACGTCGCCCCAGCGGGCGTCTTCGACGTCGCACCGCTCGTAATCGCGGATCCACATTCCGCGCGGGATCATGATTCGGCGCTGGTAGCCGGTGAAGTCGCTGTACGTGTACGGGTTGGGGCCGGTCGGGAACTGCTCCATCGCGCCGGTGGCGATCGTGAAGCGGCTCGCGTTGCTCGTCTGCTGGTTCACCATCCAGACGTGGCCGAGTTCGTCGAGGCCGACGCCGACCGGGATCACGCCGCCCGTGGCCCTCTCGATGATGCCGGATCCGTCCGCGCCGTTGAACGAGACGACCCAGCCGCCGCCGCCGCCGCCCCAGTCGTTGCGGTGCGTGGCGACCCAGATCGTGCCGTCGGCCCCGGCCGCGATGCCGCGTGCGCCGCGGTCGCCGCCCGGCATGGCGACGTCGAACCACGCACCCGTCGCTGGGTCGTAGCGCGAGACCCACGGGCAGAACCAGTAGGCGACCCACGGGCGGTTCGTCGCATCGACGGTGATGCCGTAGGTCATGCCGCACTCGCCGCGGCTTGCGAGGATCCGCGGCTGGACCTCGCGGGTCACGGTGTGGAACCGCTGGATGCCGATCGGCGCTGGACCGGGCTCGGAGATCCAGAGCCAGCCGCCCGCATCGATGGCGGCGCCGTACGGGTTCCCGTGCACGTCCACCGTCGCCAGCGTGACGCCGGTGTCGGGATCGAGCTGGTAGAAGCGCATCTCGTTGAAGAGCCCGACCCAGGGGTAGCCCTCGATCGTGTCGGGGCCGCCGGCGTCGATCGCCAGGGCTCTCGGGATGCCGCCCGCCCCCCCGACCTCCCTCGTCCACAGGACGCATTCGTCCTCGCCGAACGGGAGCGGCGTCGACCCCGCGGACGTGTCGATCACCGTGTTTCCGTTCCGGTCGACGCAGTAGCGGGTGTCGCCGGCCATCTTGGTGACCGATCCCTGGTTTCGGCCGTCGCAGCCGACGTGGGCGCGGTTCGCGACGTAGGCGTTGCCCAGGCCGTCCACCGCCGTCCTCGAGGGGCTATCGCAGCGATCGCCCCACAGGCCGACGCGGTAGCGCGCCACCTCACGGCCCGTCACGAGGTCGAGCTTCGTCACCGTACCCTCGGGATCGTTCGCAATCCACGCAAAGCCGGCGCGGACGTCCTCCGAGCCGAGGATCACGCCCGGTCCGTCCGGGTTGTCGAGCAGGCCGGTGGATCCGGGGTCCGACGGGGACGGTTCGATTTCGCCCTCGGATTCGCACGTCAGGTCGCAGTCGCCGCACGTGCTCAGCAGGCCCTCGTCCGTCAGGCCGTTGCAGTCGTCGTCGGCGCCGTTGCAGGACTCCGGCGCCGGCGCCCCCTGCCCCTCGCACAGGTCGACGAGTTGTCCTTCGTGGCACCTCCGGACGCCTTCGACGCATGCGCCGACGCCGCGAAGCTCCGGCGTCCCTTCGAAGCACGGGTACGACTCGAGCGGGGCGCATGCGCAACCGGGCCGGTGCTCGACGTCGCAGTTCGAGCAGTCGTTGTAGCGCGTGCGGTCGCCGTCGTCGCAGTCCGGGCCGCGCGCGCAGCCGCGGCCGTAGCCGTCTCCGTCGCGATCCACGCAGCCCGAGGTTTCGCCGTCCCCGCCGTCCCCGCCGTCCCCGCCGCCCATGCACCGCCCGTCGATGCACAGGTAGTCGGCGCCGAACCGCAGGCACTCGTCGTTGTTCGAACACGATGCCGTCAGGTTGGGGTCGGCCGACGCGCCGCACGCGCAGCCGCCAAGCGCGCCGGCGACCGACAGAGCCACGAGAATCGTCCGTGCCATGGTCATGCCTCCCCGGTCCGGCCGTCGCCCCGCGCCATCTTCGCCGGCGGAATCGGGGCCCTTCCGAACACGCCGCAACTCTAGCATCGCCGCGAGCCGCGTGCAACGCGGGGGCGGCCGCGGATTCGGGTTCGGGCTGATTGCCGGTCGCCGGGCGCGGTGCTATCTTCTCCGCCGTCTTCGGCGCACGGCAGCGACACCGTGTTCGAACGAGCGGGGAAGGAGGCGTGGAAAACGATGCGAGCGATTCCGGTGTTGGCGGCCTTCGTTCTTGCCGGCATGACGGGCGGGTGCGCCGAAGGCAGCGGGCCGGATGCCGGCACGTGCGATCCGGTCGAGTGCGCGACGCGGTGCGGGCCCGCCGGCGGCTCGTGCGTGGCCGGACGCTGCTCGTGCGGCGACGGCGGGATCGACGCTCCGACCGACGACGGCGGCGACGGTGACGCGGCCCCCGGCGAAACCCGCGATGCCGACGGTGACGCCGACGGTGACGTCGATCGCGACGTGGACGAGGCTGCTGATGCGGATGCCGACGATGCGGCGGACGCTCGCGACGGCGACGCGCCGGCGGAGGACTATTCCTGCACGCCCACGGCGCCCGCCGATACGACGTGCGACCGGCTGGACGACGACTGCGACGGAACGACGGACGAAGACTACGAACCGACGACGTGCGGTCTTGGCGAGTGCACGAGGCTTTCGGCGTGCGCCATGGGCATCGAGCGGTGCAACCCTGCGGCGGGCAGGCCGGAGATCTGCAACGGCCTGGACGACGATTGCGACGGGGAGACGGACGACGGCTTCCCGTGCGCCGCGGGCGCGGCGGAAGCCTGCCCGACGCCATGCGCCTCGACCGGCACGCGGACATGTTCGGCCTCGACGTGCGCGTGGGGCGCCTGCGTAGCGCCCGCCGAGACGTGCAACGGGGAGGACGACGACTGCGTGGACGGCTGCGACGACACGTTCGCGTGCTGCCGCGGAGCGACGGTCCCCTGCCCGACGTCGTGCGGCTCCACGGGGACGGGCGCATGCACGGCGACCTGCGAGATCCCCGGACCGACGATCTGCTCGCCGCCCGACGAGACGTGCAACGGGCGGGACGACGACTGCGACGGCCTGACCGACGAGGTCGGCGCCGGCTTCGCCTGCGGCGACGGGTGCTGCAACGGCGCCGAGAACCCGTGCACCTGCCCGACCGATTGCAGCGCGGGCGCCGTCCTGACGCCCCCCAGGCCGCTCGTCCCGTTCAACGGGACGCTCACCGGCAGCGTCCACGCGCCGCCGAGCGCCGGCGTGAGGCGCCCGAGGTTCCGCTGGACGGCGGCGACCGGCGGCTGCGGGGCCGCGACCTACGAGATCCAGATCGACGACTCCTGCGCGACGCCCGGGTTCGCGGCGTGCGCCTTCCCGAGCCCGGAGGCGGGGGCCGCGGGGTTCACGTCGTTGGACTGGCGGCCGCCGGCCGACCTGGCCGTGTCGGCGACGGCTCCGGTGGGGCGCCGCTACTACTGGCGCGTCCGGGCCTGCGAGGACGGGCTGGGCTGCACGGCATGGAGCGCCGTGCGGTACGTGGATGTCGCCCGGAGCCCCGGCGATTTCAACGGGGACGGCTACTCCGACGCCGTCGTGGGCGCGCACCAGGCCGCCGCGCCCGCGACCGACGAGGGCAATACGTACGTCTTCACGGGGAGCGCGACCGGCGTCGCCGCCGCTCCGGCCGTCACGTTGGACAACCCGGCGAACGACTCGTACGCCTACTTCGGCTTCGCCGTCGCGCTCGCGGGCGACGTGAACGCCGACGGCTTCGCCGACCTCGTCGTCGGAGCGCACCGCCAGTCGGCCGGGGCGACCTACGAGGGCAACGCGTTCGTCTACCATGGCGGGAGCGCCGGGATCGACCGATCGCCGACGCGGGTCCTGGACAACCCGCTGAACGACGCGTCCGGCTACTTCGGCTACTCGGTCGCATCGGCCGGCGACGTGAACGCCGACGGCTTCGCCGACGTCGTCATCGGGGCGTCCCAACAGGATCTCCCCGGGCTTCCAACATCGAGCGAAGGAGCGGCGTACTTCTTCCACGGCTCGGCCGCCGGTCTGCCAGCCGCTCCCGCCACGGCGATCGGCAACCCGTTCCCTCAGTCGAGCGCCGACTTCGGCCAGGCGGTCGGCGGCGCCGGCGACGTGAACGGAGACGGGTTCGCCGACGTCGTCGTGGGCGCCCCCAACCAGGACGCCGGAACGACCAACGAGGGCAACGCTTTCGTCTTCATGGGATCGGCGACGGGCGTGGCCGTGACCCCGGCTGTCACGATGGACAACCCGACCAACGACTCGTACGCATACCTCGGCAGATCGGTCGGCGGGGGTGACTTCGACGCGGACGGCTACGCGGACGTCGTCGTCGGCGCGCCGTACCAGACCTCGGGGGCCTCCAGCGAGGGGAACGTCTTCATGTACCGGGGCGGACCCGCCGGGCCGCCGGTCGCGCCGTCGGTCACGCTGGACAACCCGGCCAACGACATCAGCGGGCACTTCGGCGCCTCGGTTGCGGCCGGCGACTTCAACGGCGACGGGGTCGACGATCTGCTCGCCGGCGCCCCGGACCAGACCGCCGGGGCGACCGACGAGGGCAACGCCTTCGTCTTCCACGGGGGCGCACCCGTCCCAGGCGGCCTGCGCCTGATGCCCGACAGGACCATCGACAACCCGACCGACGAGTCGTACGCCGCGTTCGGCGTGTCGGTCGCGCACGGCGGCGACTTCGACGGCGACGGGTTCGGCGACGCCGTCATCGGCGCCGACCAGCAGGACGGAACGGCGACCGACGAAGGTGCTGCGTTCGTCTACCACGGTTCGGCCGGCGGCCTGCCGGTGGCGCCGACGCGGCGGCTGTCGAACCCGGTTCCGCTGACCGACACCTACTTCGGCACATCGGTCGCCGCGGGGCCGCGGCGCGGCGGGACCGCGCTGCCGCCGGCCCGGCGGCAACGGGACCTTCCAGAGACGTATCGGGGGCTCGTGGCGGAGGAAGCCGCATGATCGGAAAGAATGCATGGTGGGCCCCGGCGCTCGCCCTGGCGGCGGCGTGCGCGGAGACGACGACCGGCCCGGGACCGGGCCGGGACGCGGACGGGGACGAGACGAACGACATCGCGGCGGAGACGCTCGACGATGCCGACGACGCACGGCCGGACGACGCGGCGCCGCCGGAAACGGCGGATGACGCCGGGCCGAGCGACGTTCCGGCCGACGAGGCGGACGCGCGCGACGAAGGCGCCGACGCGCCGTGCGTGCCGACCGGCGACACGGAGGCGTGCAACGGCCTCGACGACAACTGCGACGGGACGACGGACGAGGGATGCGCGTGCGCCGACGGCTGGGTGCAGGAGGAGTCGAACACGACCGACCTGCTGTTCTCCATCGGAGGCTCGGGCCCCGACAACGTGTTCATCGGCGGTCAGAGCGGCCTGATCCTGAAGTACGACGGCGCCCGGTGGTCGCGCACGGAGACCGGCACGACGGTCCCCGGGATCAACGGGATCTGGGCGCACTCCCCGACCTTCGCCGTGGCGGTGGGCGACGGCGGCTGGATCCTGCGTTGGGACGGCTCGCGATGGACGCGGATGACGTCGGACACGACCGCGCAGCTCATGGCCGTCTGGGGCTCCGGCCCCGACAACATCTTCGCGACCGGATCCTCGTCGACCATAGTGCGCTACGACGGGTCGACATGGAGGCGGATGGTCCACGGCTTGACGATCGCCGGCATCTTCGGCGTGTGGGGAGCCTCGGCGACCGACGTGTTCGCCGTCGGCATGCGGGGCGGCATCGGCCGGTACGATGGGACAACGTGGACCGCGATGGACTCGGGCACGACGGGACACCTGACCGACGTCTGGGGATCGTCCCCCTCCAACGTCTTCGCGGTCGGCGATCTCGGGACGATCAGGCACTACCGCGGCGCCGGGAGCTGGCTCCTGATGAGCCCCGGGACGCTGCAGTACCTGACCGGAATCTGGGGTTCCGGCCCCGACAACGTGATCGTCAGCGCCGGCGGGACCACGATACTCCGCTACGACGGCGGCGCGTGGCACCAGCTTCCGGTGCCGCCGGGCGTCTCCGGCGCGTTCCGCGCCGTGTGGGGATCGTCCTACACCAACGTCTTCGTCGCGGGAGATTCCGGGATCATCCTCCACCACTGCGGCAGGTGGTGGGGTTGGTAGAACGGACCGGCGCACGGACCGGGCCGGAGGAGGAATAGAGATGGATGCTTGGCGGAATCGGCTGGTCTTGGCGGCGCTGCTGGCGACCGCGCATGCGGCGGCCTGCACGCAGCCCGGGGAGGACGGTCCGGGCCCGCGTCCCGACGCGGACGGCGGCGACGACGGGCGATCGGACACCGGCGGCGATGCGAACCCCGACGGCCGCGACGACGGGATCCCCGACTGGACGACCGACGAGACGGAATGCGTCCAGGATCTCGACATCGTCTTCGTGCTGGACGTCTCGACCAGCATGACCCCGGTGCTGTCGGCCCTCCGCGACGGGATCGCGGACGTCTGGACACGGGCCGTGGAGATCTCTCCCGACCCATGGTTCGGCCTGGTCGTCTTCGTGGACGACGTCCGGGTGACCAACGAGGGGCGGACCTACGCCACCATGGGGACGTTGCAGAACGAGTTCGAGTACTGGCGCGAGTTCTGCTCTTCGAACCGCGAGCCGGGCGGGAGCAGCGGCTTCAACAACGACTGCCCGGAGAACTCCCTGGACGCCCTGTGGGAGGCCGCGAACCGCTTCCCGTGGCGGCCGGACTCTCTACGCATGATCATCCTTGCGACGGACGACACGTTCGTCGAGCGCCCGCAGACCTTGGGCAGCGCCGACATCATGGTCCAGCGGACGTATCCGGAGGTGCTGGCCGCCCTGCGCGAGCGGGAGATCCGCGTGGCCGCCTTCGCGGCGCGCGAATCGTCCAACTGCGGCATCCCGCCGCTGCACGACACGGAGCCCGGGTTCTTCACGCCGTACGGCGCCGATCCGCCGCTGCCGGAGGCCACCGGCGCGCCGGTCTTCGACATCATGAACGTGATGAGCGGCTCGGTGAGCATGGCCGAGGCGATCGGCGACGTGATCCTCGATGAGTACTGCACGCCGTATCCGATCTAGGGGCGCCGGGATTCGCGTCCGTTGGAGCCCCGCCGATCGACGTGGCGGGCCTCGGAGGGGAGGAAACGCGTGAACGACCATCTCGTGCTGCACGACGGCGACGACGAGGCGGTGGAGCTGGATTTCGAGCTCGACGCGATCGCGGCCATGTCGGTGGCCGACCGGTACGCCGAGGCGATCCGGTTGTCGCTGCTGATCGTCGAGATGATGGAGCGCCATGGACATCGCGAGCCTGCTGGCGTGCTTCAACGCCCGGCAAGTTGACTACGTGGTCATCGGCGCCCTGGCGATGCCCGTGCACGGGTACTTCCGGGCGTCGCGCGACATCGATCTGTTCATTCGCCCGACGACCGGGAACGTGCAGCGGACCCTGGCGGCCCTCGCCGACGCCGGCTACGACGTGGGCGACCTGGCGCCGGAGACGTTGCTGACGAAGAAGGTGCTGTTCCGTCAGTACGGGTTGCGCACGGACATCCACCCGTCGGTGCGCGGCGCGGACTACGAAGGCGTCCGGGCCCGATCCGTGGCGACGGAGATCGGCGGGGTCCCCGCGCTTGCGGCATCGCTGGACGATCTGATCGCCATGAAGGAGGCCGCCGGACGTCCGAAGGACCTCGAGGACCTCAAGGCGCTCCGCCGCTTGCGGGATCGGCAAGGCTAGGACTTAGGACTTAGGACTTAGGATTTAGGCGGAGATAGGATATGGGAGGAAGACGGCAACCGTGCGTAACCTCATCGTGGAAGTAGGCAAGATGCTCAACACACTTCGCCGCAGGCTCCGCGACCCCCGCTAGGTCCTAAGTCCTATGTCCTAAGTCCTATCCCCCTACGACCTACCGGCACCCCAGCTCGGTGTAGTAAATCTCCGCGTTGCTGTCGTCGGCCGTGCGGTCCCGCTCGTCCGACCACACGAGGCCGAAGCCGGCGCCGAGCGCGCCCCGGTCGCGCCCCTCGGCCAGCCACGGATGGGTCGATCTCCCCCTCGCAGTCGTCACTCGCACGGCCGGATCGATGATCCGGCCGTCCGCGGCGATCCTCGCGAAGAAGATCTCGAGTCCGCAGGCATCGCCGGGGCCGCCCGGGTCGCACGAAGCGTCGTCGTGTCGCATGTCCGCCCAGGCGACGACGTACTCGCGGAGCGTCGGGCTCCAGGCCAACGCCGCGGGGGCCTCGGCGCCAGGCGTGGCGGCCGGCGACGTGATTGCCGTGGGGGAGCCGATCATGAAGCCGTTGGCGTCGAGGCGGACGAACCGGACGTGGTCGAAGCTTCCGGCCACCTCGTCGAGCCAGACCATGCCGTACCCGATTCCGTTCCAGGCGAGATCGGGATGCGTCTGCGCCAACGGCGCGATCAGCACCGCGCTGGGCGACCCCGGAACACCCGTCCCCGACACCGTCGTGAAGTACGGATTTCCTCGATCGGTTCCGGATATCTCGTACCACGTCAGGCCGTACCTGCTGTCGGTCCAGACCATGTCCGGGCGGGCCGAGAAATCGGTCGTGTTCGCCACGCGGACGTCGGCGCCGACCTTGACGCCCGCGGACGAGATGCGGGCGAAGTAGATGTTCGTCGCGCTCACGTCCCTCCCGTCGTTCCACGCCAAGCCGTACTCGGTTCCGGTCCAGACAAGGGAGGGGTTCTGCGACACTCCGGTGGCGGTCGTGATTCTCACCTCGTCGCCCAACCGCGAGCCCGAGGCCGTCAGCCGTCGGAAGTAAATCTCCGACACGCCGATCCGGCCGTCGCTCCATGCGAATCCCCACTCCGTGCCGCTCCAGGCCAGCGACGGATGCTCGTGCCGGTAGCCGCCGTTCGGTGCTGGAGGCGGCGTGATCGTGGACACCAGAATGTCGCCAGTCCGCTTGGCGCCGTCGGCCGACATCCTGGCGAAGTACACGTCGCTCTCCCCCGGCGGTGGAGCCTCCGGGATCCGATCGACCCAAGCGATCCCGAACTCCTGGTCGGCCGCGTTCCAGGCGATCCTCGGTTCCTCGGAGATGAACGCCGGCGACGTGGTTACGCGGGAAGGCGCCGGCATCGGGCGCCACAACCCCTCGTCGGTGAGCGTGTCGCAGTCGTCGTCCACTCGGTTGCACGTCTCCGCGAGAGGCACACAGGCAGCGCCGGTCGGGATCCGGCAGGCGGCGGTGCACAGGCCGTTCCCACTGGTCGAGCACGTCGTCGTGCACGAGACCGTCGAGCCCGCGGCGCAGTCCCAGTCCTCGTCGGTCCCGGTGTCGCAGTCGTTGTCGATGCCGTCGCAGCGTTCGGCAGGCGGCGTGCAGGCCGCCCCCGATGGCAGGTCGCACCCGTCCGTGCAGCGTCCCAGTCCGCTGCGCGCGCCCGGGAGATCGCAGATCGTGTCGCAGGCGACCGATCTGCCCTGGACGCACGGGAACGTCTCGTCCGTGAAGCCGTCGCAGTCGTCATCGAGCTCGTTGCACGTCTCCCCGCCGGCGGTCTCGCACGGCCCCCAGCGGCAGTCGGCGGCGCCGCACGACTGGGTGCCGGGCGTCGAGCAGCTTGTCGTGCAGTCGCGCGGGCCGTCCCCGTCGCACTCCTCGTCTCCCTGGGCGACGCCGTCGCCGCACACGGGTCCCGTCTCCACGTCGCCGTCGACATCGGCGTCGCCGTCGGCATCGGCGTCGGCGCCCACGTCCACGTCCACGTCCACGTCCACGTCCACGTCTCTGCCGTCGTCGGCGTCGTCGGCGGCGTCCGCTTCGCCCTCCGCGTCGGTCTCCACCATCGATTCCGGGCCGGCGTCGGGCGGGTCGAACGTCACCCACAAGGAACAGGCAGGGTGGAGAAACGCGGCGACGAGAAGCGTGACGAGACGGATGGCCACCTCAGAACGCCCCTTGGAGCAGCACCGCCGGCGCAACCTCGGGCGGGAGCGTCGAGATGTCGGCTTCCGGGCCGCCCCCCGAGAACTCGGTGAAGAAGAACAGCGTCGCCGCGCCGGCCGCCAGGCCGAGGGCGGCGCCGAAGAGCGCGTCGGTCACGATCCGCAGGGGATCGCCGGTCGACTTGATGTCGTCCCGTTCGGCAGGCGACGTGGCGTCGTCGTAGTACTTGCTCTCCAGCGACAGCACGTAGCCGCCGATGGCGGCGCCTCCGACGGCGCAGGCGCCGGCCAGCGCCGCGGCGGTCCAGAACCAGGCGGGACTGAGGCCCTCGGAACCGAGTCGCACGTCGAGGCTCACGGTGCGACCGGCATGAAACTCCACCGGGCCGCTCCAGGCGCGTCCGTCCCCGGCCTCGACCCTCACGTCCCGCGTGCCGGCCGCGACCTCCGTCGCGGGAAGCGGCGTCGCGCCGATCCTCGTCCCATCCACCCAGACCTCGCCGGGCGCATCCGACCGCACGACGAGGAAGCCGGCGCCGGGCGGCCGATCGACCGACGGCTCCAGCGTGAACTCCACGACCGTCTCCGCCCCGGCCGTCGCATCGATCCACCGCACCTGGGACACGTGACCTTCGAGGATCGCCTCCACCCTGTGCGGACCGGGCGAGAGATCGACGGTCAGCGGGGCCGTGCCGGCATGCTCGCCGCCCACCGCGATCCGGGCGCCCGCCGGCGTCGTGCGCACGGCCAGGCGCCCGGTGGGCGCCGCGACGACGGTCTGACCCAGCCTCTGCTGCAGCTCCGCGATCCGCTGTCCGATCGACACCCGTTCGGAGGCCGGCACCGCCTCCCCGCCCTCCTGGAGGACCCTCTGGTACAGGCGCAACGCCTCGGCGGGACGATCCATGGCGTCCTGCGACATCGCCATGCCCCACAGAGCGGCCCAGGTCGGGAAGACCTCGTAGGATGCGGCGAACTCCTGGAGGGCGCCGACGGCATCGTCGCGCCCGAGGAGATCGCGGCCGCGCAGGTAGCGTTCGCGAGCGGCCGCCCGGAGTTGGTCCTCGCGAGCGGCCGTCCCCGGCCGCTGCGCCGAAGCGGATGCGGGCGCGACGACCGCCACGACGCCGGTCGCCAGAACGATCGCGAGCGCCGCGCCGCGCAATGACGTGCAAGATGTCGTCGAGAACATCGTGACTCCTAGAACGGGAGGTCCTGCGGCAGGCGCTGCGAGCTTCCGAACGGATCGGGAGGAAGACGAGACGCGCCGCCAGCGTCGGGCGCGGCGCGGCCGGCGTCGGGCGCCTCGGTTCCGCCGCCGCGATTCGTTGCACCGGCGTCAGCGGCCCGGACGGCTCCGGCGCCCGCGTCCCGCCCGTCCCGGCGGACGACCGTGGCGCCCGAGTCCCTGCGGCCGGGGCCCCGTTCCGGCGGCGAGGCCGTCGCAACCGGATCGTCGAAGTTCATCGTCGTCACGACGAGCGGCTTGAGTTCCGTTCGTATCGTCTTGTCGGAATCGGGGATCACGGTCGCCCTGTAGGTCTCGAAGCCCTCCGCGGCGACGATCATCTCCACCGGCTCTCCGGCCCTCGGCACGTGGCCATGGGGCGGATCCCCCGACAACGCCACCGCGCCGACCCTGACGAAGGCGCCGGACGGCGCGTCCACGACGACGATGTGGACCTTGCCGCCCTCCTGGACCTCCCGTCCACCGGGCGACGGCGGCTCCGCCGGAACCGCGGGGCCCGGCGGCCCGGCCGGATCCGACGCCCGCGCCTCGACCGCGGAGACGGGGTTCGCGCCGTCCCCCGAACGTCCGACGACGAGTATGACCACGGTCGCCACGACGCCGACCCCGACGATCGCGGCCGCGACAGTCGCCACCAGCCTCGTTCGCCTGGACTTCCGCCTTACGAGGCTCTGCGCGGCTCGGCCCGCCACCGTGGACCTGGAGTCGCCCTCGGGCTTGGCGGCGGGCTGGATGAGCACCGTCTCGGTCCCGTCCTCGATCTCCTCCTCGACCCCGAGCAGGTCCGTCTGCATCTCGCGGGCGGTCTGGTACCTGTCCTCCGGCCGCTTCCGGATCGACCGGGCGACGACGGCGTCCAGCGACTCCGGCAGGGACGGCACGAACGTGCGCGGCGACGGATACTCCTTGTCGTTGTCCCGATCGGCGTACCGCTCCACCCACAGCATCTGCTGGTTGGCTTCGTTGTAGGGGAACCTGCCGGTCAGCATGCGGTAGAGCATGACGCCGCAGGCGAAGTTGTCCGACCTCGTGTCGACCTGGCCGCCGGCGAACATCTCGGGAGCCACGTAGGCCGGCTTGCCCATCAACGTACCCTCCTGGGTGACGTTGACGCCGCCCTCCCCCACGTCGGCGCGGGCCAGACCGAAGTCGAGGATCTTGAGGTGGAACTTGCCGCCCGGTCGGGCTTCCAGGAAGACGTTGGTGGGGCCCAGGTCGCGGTGCACGACGCCGACCTCGTGGGCGGCCGCCAGGCCGTCCAGGATCTGAAGCGTGATCTCGACCGCCATGGAGGGCGGGAGCGCCTGCACGCGCTTGAGCAGTGCGTCAAGCCCCTCGCCCTCGAGCAGTTCCATGACGATGAACGGCGGCCCGGCGCCCCCCGACTCGGGCAGCGACCATTCGAAGACGTCCACCACGTGCGGGTGCCGGATCGAACGCAGCGCGCTGATCTCCCGCTCGAACCGGACGATGTAGCTCTGCTCCTCGACCAGGTGGTCCAGCATGAACTTGACGGCGAAGTGCTGATGGGTCGAGAGCTTCTCGGCGACGTAGACGGAACCCATCCCGCCGGACTTGAGAGGCCTGATCAGCCGATATCCGCGGATGATCTTCTCCGTGCTCACCGCGTCACCACACCGCCGTCGCCTGGAAGCCTACCGCGCCGGACCCGACGGCGCAAGAGTTCGGCCGCGCGGTCAGAGCGTGAGCAGGAATCCCGGACCGAGCCGGCGCGCCGAGACGCGAGCAGCGCAAGGAGCGACGACGAAGCCGTACTGGAAGTGCGGCGAGGAGGAGCGACGCAGCGATGCGAAGCGGATCGGCGATGCCGGCGACGGGAGGGATTGCTGCTCACGCTCTCAGTCCGCGGCGTACTCGACGGCCAGGGCGCTCAGGCTGGGCACGCCCGCCGGTCCGACGGCCTCCCAGTCGACGCGGAAGCGCAGGTCGCTGCCCGTCGTGGAGAAGGTGACGGTGCTGCCGGGGGTCGTCTCGGTCCACGTCGTGCCGCCGTCGTTGCCGAGGAAGTAGCGCAGGCGGCTCGTGCCCGGCAGGTACGCCTCGGCGTGGAGGATCCGCGCCGTGCGGACCGTCGCCGTCGTGGTGTCGATGGCCACGGTGCGCGCGGTGGCGACCACGGGCGTGGGCGCCGGGCCCGCGGCAAACGTGGGACTCGTCGTGCCCGTGACCGTCGCGCCGTCGACGCGAATGCGGCCGGCGCCGCCCGTCGACCCGCCTGCGGGAGGGGCGCCGCCTGGTGCGGTGACGAGGCTCGCGCCGAGGGTCACCGTGTTGCCGAGGAGGTAGATCGTCCCGCCGGAGCCGCCGGATGTTCGGTACCCCCAGGGGCTGGACGATGCCGTTCCCGCCGCGGAGATGGCTCCGGCGTTCGTGATGGTCGGCGCGAAGATGACGATCAAGCCTCCGCCGGCCCCGCCGGCATGGTAGTAGCCCCAGCCGCAGGTGTCGCGGTAGCCGCCTCCGCCGGACCCGAGGAACCACTTGTCGAGCATGGGGGTTCCGTATGTCGCGCCACCCGTCGCATAGCCACAGGTGGCGGTCCCCGCGCTGCCGTAGCCGCCGCTTGCGCCGCAGAGGTTTGGGGTGACGCAGACGTTGGTCGCGCCGCCGCCGCCGCCGTTGGCGCTGGTCGTACCCGTCCCGGGTCCGGGGAAGCTCTCACCCTGCGTTGCAGTGGTCCAGGAGCTGCAACAGCCTCCGCGGTAGCCCAGGCCGTCCATCGTGATGCGTCCGCCGAGGTTCACCGAGACCGTGCTGCTGGCCTTGAAGAGGAGGACACCGCCGGTGGAGCCGTTCCAGCCGCTGGCGGTGAGCGTCCCGTCGATCGACACGGAGCGGTAGCGCGGGATGCGCTGGAGCATGATCCGCTGGCCGGTGAGGTCGGTGTTGCCGCCGACGCCGTAGGCGCCGCGGATCGGCGAGACGAAGAAGACGCGGAGCCCCTCCGTGCGCAGCACCGTCAGCACCTCGTAGTTGCCGACGCTGGTGTTCGAGGCGGCGGAGCCCTGGAGGTTGATGAGCAGGACGTCATCGCCCGGCGAGAGCCCGTTGGGGAGGGCGTCCAGCGTCACGCTGTTCGCCTCGATGAAGGCCACGCGGAACTGCACCGCGTCGGGGCGCGTCCGGCCCGCGCGCACCGAGGTGTTGAGGTTGTAGCTCCCGGTGACCACCAGGTCGCCGTCCTCGCCGAAGCCGAAGGTCGTGGTGCCGGCGGTGAGGCGGCCGAGCGCCGTGTCCCAGAAGGCGGTGGTTGCGGCGGTATCGCGAATCCCGGTCGTGGTGAAGTCCGCGCCCACGCTGCGGTCGGCCGTGCCGGCGTCGGGAAACGCCGCGGCGGCCTCACCCGTACAGCGGCTTGCGCCGCGCACGGTGAAGCGCACCGTGGCGCTCGCCGCGGCGGGCGGGGCGCGCAGCACCGCGTCGGCTCGCCCGCGGAACGTCGCCACCTCGCGCTCCGTCGTCACGGGGTCGGCGTCGGCGGCGAGCAGCGTCCCCGCGGTGGTATCGATGACGATCATCGTCCCGTCGGGGAGCGGCGTGCCGGCGACGTCGACGATCGGCGCGGAGTAGACGAGCACGGACGACTCCCCGTCGGCGCGCGCGCCGGCCGGCACGGCGGTGAGCGTGAAAGGCATGCACGCCGAACCGACGCACCGGCCGGCGGAGCACCCCTCGAGACAGGTCTGGATGTAGAACCACCCGCCGCCGACCGAGTCGCACGCCTCGACGTCGTTCGCCGTGCAGCGGTAGGCGCCCGGTACGCAGACGCCTCCCGTGGATCCGCTGCACACGCCGTCGCGGCAGGCGACGGTGCATGTCTCCAGCGTCGTCCAGGCGGTCCCCGTCGGGTTGCACACCTCGACGTTGCGTCCATTGCAGCGCCTGGCGAGCGGCGAGCATGTGAGCGGGTTGCAGGCGCCGGCGGTGCAGCCGGTCGCGCAGTACTGGACGAAGCTCCAGCCCGTCCCGTCGGAGGCGCATGCCTCGACGGCGGCGCCCGAGCAGCGCAGACTGCCGGCGGTGCAGGCGATGCACCGCCCGTCCGTGCATGCCGTCGCGCAGGTCTCGATCGTCGTCCACACCGTCCCCGTGGCGTCGCAGAGCTGGGCGGCGAGGCCGTCGCAGCGGCGAGCGCCCGGGGTGCAGGTGAACGGGTTGCAGACGCCGGCGGTGCAGCCCGTCGCGCAATGGCGCACGAAGCTCCAGCCCGTCCCGTCGGAGGCGCATGCCTCGACGGCGGCGCCCGAGCAGCGCAGGGTGCCCGCGGTGCAGATCGTGCACCGCCCTGCCGTGCAGCCGTACTCGCAGGTATCGGTGGTGACCCACGATCCGCCGGAATCGCACACCTGGACGTTGCCCGCATCGCAGCGCACGGCGCCCGGCGCGCAGACCGGCGGCGCGCACGCCCCGGCCTCGCAGCGCGTGGCGCAGTAGCTGGCGGGCACGAACCCCGAGCCGTCGGCGGCGCAGATCTGCACCGTCGTCCCGACGCACCGCCGCTCGCCCGGGTTGCACGACGCGCACCGCCCATCGACGCACGCCGTCCTGCACGTCTCGACCACGTCCCAGACGCTGCCGTTCGTCGCGCACCGCTGGGCGTCCGCGCCGGAGCACCGCGTGGCGGCCGGCACGCACAGGGCGCACGCGCCGTCGATGCACGTCGTCGCCTCGCAGGTCTCGCGGAACCGCCACACCCCGCCGAAGCACTCCTCGACGAAGCGCGCGTTGCAACGACGGGCGCCTTCCGTGCAGGGCCGCGTCGTACTGCACGCCCCGCCCTCGCAGGCCGCGCTGCAGGTCTCCACGCGTCGCCACGCCGCTCCCCGCTCGTCGCACTCCTCCACGTCCAGCCCGTCGCAGCGGCGGCTCCAGGGCGAGCAGACCGTGGCGACGCACTCGCCGGCCGAACAGCCGGTGAAGCACGCCTGGCGGAAGACCCATGCCGTACCGCGCTCGTTGCACTGCTGCACGTCCTGCCCGTCGCAGCGCGTCGCTCCCGGCGAGCAGGCCGGCGCCGTGCACGCCCCCGCCTCGCAGCGCGTCGCGCATCGATCCTCCCGCACCCACCGGTTGTTCTCGCCGCAGACCTGCACGTCGTCGCCGTCGCAACGGCGCTCGCCCACCGTCGTGCAGGCAAGACCCGACGAACCGGTCAACGCCTGATCGCCGCCGCAACCGGCGACGACGACAACCAACGCCACCATGATCCTGGACGACATATCTTCCCTCCTTACGGCGGGCCCTCCCGAGGAACCCGCCGTCGCCGTCATGGACACCCGATCAGCGTGAAATATACCTCCGCGTCGCCGAGGCGCAAGTCATGCCAGACCAGCGCGTAGGCGTCCCCCGACCACCGGAGATCCGGTGCGGCGGACTCGCCTGGGGCGGACGTGACGCGCATCTCTCCGCCGACCCGGGCGCCGGCGGCGTCCAGACGCGCGAAGTATGTCTCCGCGTTCCCGTCGCGGTTGTCCTGCCAAGCCAGGCCGAACTCGCTGCCGGTCCAGGCGAGCGACGGCGTCGTGGAGAGCGCCGGGTCCGCGGTCACCCGCACGTCGGCGTCCAGACGCGCCCCCGCCGCGCCCAAGCGGGCGAAGTACACCTCGAAGTTCCCGCCGCGGAAGTCGCGCCAGGCGACGCCGAAGCCGGCGCCGGTCCAGACCAGCGACGGCCCCGTCGAGTTGCGCGGCTCGTCGGTCACCCGGATCACCGGGCCGCGCAGCTCGCCGGCCGTGGAGAGCAGGGCCAGGACGATCTCCGGGTTGCCGAAGCGCGTGTCGTCCCATGCGAGGCCGAACCCCGACCCGGTCCACGCCAGTGACGGGCCGCGGCCGGCGTCCATCCCCGGCGCGTCGCTCAACCGCGTCCCCGCGCCCGGGATCTCGGATCCGCCCGCGTCGATCCTGGTGAGGCGAATGACCGGCGCCCCCGACGCCTCGTCGCGCCATGCCACGGCGTACTCCCCTTCGGCCCAGACCAGCGACGGCTGCGTCGACAGCCCGGGCGTGTCGCTCAGCCGGACGTCGCCGCCGATCCGGACACCGTCCGCCCCGATGCGGCCGAAGTAGATCTCCCCGTTCCCGTCGCGCTCGTCGCGCCACGCCACGCCCCACCCACTCCCCGCCCAGGCGAGGGATGGATGACTGGAAGATCCGACCGCCGAGGCGACGCGGACGTCGCCGCCGATCTTCACGCCGCCGGGACCGATCCGCGCAAAGTAGATCTCGCGGTTGCCGGTTTCGCGATCGTCGCTCCAGGCGACGCCGTACTCCGTCCCCGACCAGGCAACGACCGGCCGGTCCGACGCGCCCGGCGACGTCGTGATCCGCACGTCGTCGGCGATCTCCACATAGGCGTCCTCGTCGGTCCAGCCGTCGCAGTCGTTGTCCACCCCGTCGCACGTTTCCCCGCCGGGCGGCGAGCATTCGGCGGGGCCGGGCACCTCGCAGGACGCCGAGCAGGCGCCGGTCCCGGGCGAGCCGCACGGAGTCGTGCAGGTGACCGGTCGTCCGGCGCAACACGCGAAGCCGTTGTCGCACGCGGTGTCGCAGTCGTCGTCGGCCCCGTTGCACTGCTCGGCAGGCGGCGTGCAGGCCGCGCCCGTGGGGACGGCGCAGCGGTCGGTGCACCAGCCGGTTCCGGTCGATCCGCACGACGTGAGGCAGGAGACCGAAGCAAGGGCGCAGCAGGCGAAGCCGTTGTCGCAGCCGTCCACGCAGTCGTCGTCCATGCCGTTGCAGGCCTCGAGAGGCGCCAGGCACGGGCCGCCCGGCAGGGCGCAGTCGGCGGTGCAAACGCGGTAGCCCTCCGAGCCGCAGTCGGTGTTGCAAGGCAGCCGTGCGCCCGCCGCGCAGGGGAGGGGGTCGTCCGTGATGCCGTTGCAGTCGTCGTCCTGGCCGTTGCAGGTCTCGGGACCGGGCGGGCACGACTCCGGCCCCGGCGGCGGGATCTCGCAGGCCGGCGTGCAGGCGCCGATTCCGGCGGAGCCGCAGGTGCGCTCGCACGAAACGGCCCTCCCGATCGCGCAGGGGAAGCCGTTGTCCGGATCCCCGTCGCAGTCGTCGTCGATCCCGTTGCACGCCTCCGGGGGCGGCTCGCAGGGGCCCCAGCGGCAGCCGGCGCACGTCTGCGTGCCGGTCGATCCGCACGTCGTATCGCACCCCCCGCTCGCCGCGCCCTCGCAGTCCTCGTCCGGGTCGAGCACGCCGTTGCCGCAGTCGGGGAGGTGGTCCGGCCGCCCGTCGTCCTCGGTCTCCTCCGCGTCGCCGTCGGCCTCGCCCGGCCCGTTCTCGCCGTCGGCCTCGCCCGGCTCGCCGTCGTCCGGCACGTCCGGCGCGTCGGCGTGGATCGGATCGAAGGCGACCAGCACCTGGCAGCCGGCGACGGCGTGAAGCAACGCCAGCACACGAAGAGAAACGGTCCAGCGACGCACGCCCCATGATACGAGGGAGGCGTCCACGCGGGCAAGCGCGGCCCGGGAACAGGAATCCCCCTCTGCCGATGCGGCTGCCGCCGGAAGGCGTGGGCGTAGGCGTGGGCGACTGCGTCGTCCAGGTCCAGGGGTCAACTTGCGGGGCGGTGTACTGCGGTCAATACGACCAGTACACCCGCACGTCGTGGACGACCGGGCGGACGCCGTCGCGCACGGTCGAAAGGCGCACGTCGAGCTGGAGCCAGCGGTGGCCGGCCAGCCACGGGCAGGCGGTGAGGTCGGCGGGCGACGTGGCGAAGGGGCCGCACGGAGCGGTCGGTCGCGTCACCAGTTCCGCCTCGGTGTGCGCGGCCCGGGCGGTCACCTCCACCGTCGTATCGGGCGGCACGTCCGCGACCCACGTGATGCGGCTCCACACCGGATTCGCGTAGCCGGAGTCGTAGTTCTGGATCCATCGCCCGTCGCGGGTCGTGACCGTTCGCAGTTGCATGCCGGTCATGTCGGAGTACGTGTAGGCGGTGTTCGGCGGGTCGACGGGGAACGTGTTGCCGGCCGGGTCGAGCGAGCAGTCGGCGCGGAGGTAGCGGTTGGCGTAGCCGCCGACGCGGTGGACGCACCAGATCTTCCCCGCGGCGTCCATCGCCACCCCGCGGGCGTCCGAGGCCCCCGGCGCGCTGATCGGCGCCGAGCAGAGCTGGGCGCCGGTGGTCGGGTCGATCTTGTAGACGCGGTTCTGCGAGTAGCTGGAGGCCCAGACGAAGCCGTCGATGTCCACGGTCACGGCGGTGATCACGCCGCCGCAGCCGACGCTCGTGTTGAACCTGGTGTAGGGCGCGGTGCCGCCGACGGCGTTGACGCAGCCGGTGCCCCAATAGGACCCGAACCAGATGCGACCGTCGCGCGGCGACACGGCGATGCCGTAACAGGCGTTGATCGGCACCAACTCGAACGCGTGCGTGCGGGTGTTCAGCCTGATGGAGCGCGGGGCGAGCGCCGTGGACCCTCCCGTGGGGGAGCATGACCACAGGTGCCCCGTGCCGTCCACGGACAGGCCGTAGATCGGGACGCCGACGTCGATCCCGCCGGGGGTGAGGATTCGGCAGCGGGGCGGCGTGAGCGTGCGGTCGACCTCGGTGCCGTGGATCTTCCAGACCCTGTTCGTGTTCCATGCCCCGGCCCACACGTGGCCGTCGCCGTCGATTGCGATGCCGCGGACTATGCCCGGCACGTCGGCGCGGCATATGAGATTTCCGTCGGCGTCGAGGTGGACGGCGTTGGAGCGCGTCACGTCGTTGGGGCCGTCGAAGCCGCGGTTGCCGACCCAGACGGTGTGGTCGAGCGCCACGGCCGTGCGGGACGGCGACGTGCCCCAACTCGACACCTGCCAGACCTTCACGCCGGTCTCGGTGTTCAGCTTGGCCACCTGGGCGCGGCCGTCGAGAGCGATGTAGATGTACGGGTTGCGCAGGGTGCCCTGGCCGAGCGTGATCGACGTCGGGTCGCCGGGCCACGGTTCGGTGCCGGTGCACGTGCGGCCGGGCTGGGTGCAGAGCCCCGGATCGGGGTACGGCGTCTCGAAGCACTCGGCGGGCGGACAGCTCCCGCAGGCGTTCAGGAGCCCCTCGTCCGTCAGGCCGTCGCAGTCGTTGTCCCGCCCGTCGCACACCGTCTCCGCCGGCACGGGCAGGCAGTCGCCGCAGGCGTTGCGCAGCATCTCGTCGGTCAATCCGTCGCAGTCGTTGTCGACGCCGTCGCACAGTTCGGTGAAAACGCACTCGCCGCACGGATTGGCGCCGGCCGCGCCGCGCTCGTCGACGACCCCGTCGCAGTCGTTGTCACGTCCGTCGCACACCTCCAGCGCCGGCACGATTTGCCCGACGCAGGGACCCCAGTTCTGCCCGCCGGGCAGGCACACCTGCTCCCCGACCCTGCACGGCGCCATGTCCTCGGTTCCGGGAGGACCCGGGTAGCACCACCGTTCGTCGCCGGGCGTGCACGCGCAGCCTTCCTCGACCAGTCCGTCGCAATCGTCGTCGTAGCCGTTGCCGCAGATCTCCTCGGGGGCGGGCGTCCAGCACCCGCCGCAGCCGTTCGTCACCCCGTCGTCCGGAACGCCGTCGCAGTCGTTGTCGATCCCGTCGCACACCTCGGCGGCGCCCGGGAAGACCGATGCATCCCCGTCGTTGCAGTCGGCGGGCGGGGGGAAGCCGTCGCCGTCGCGGTCCGGCAGGCAGTCCTCGTCGACGAGCCCGTCGCAGTCGTCGTCCACACCGTTGGCCGCGCCGCCGGCGCACTCGGTCGCCGGCAGAACCTGGCCGCGGCACGTCGTCCACGACCAGACGCCTCCGGTCCATGAACAGTCGTGCAGGCCGCCACGGCAGATGCCGAACCCCAGCGTCGTGGGAGGCCCCTCGTAGCAGGGCTGGTTCGTCGGCGGGCGGCATTGCGTCGGATCCGGGAGCAGGCACAGCGGGTCGCAGAGACAGCCCTCGTCCACAGATCCGTCGCAGTCGTCGTCCAGCCCGTTGCCGCAGCGTTCCGCCGGCGCCGGCCCGCACGTTCCGCACGGATTCGCGACGCCGTTGTCGACGGCGCCGTCGCAGTCGTTGTCGATGCCGTCGCACGTCGCCTCCGGAAGCTCGCCGGGCGGAACCTGCCCGGCGCAGTCGCTCCAGGCGCCTCCGTCGCCGCACGCGCGGGCGCCGCCGCGGCACATGCCCCGCCCGAGCGTCCCCCACGGACCGTCGTAGCAAGCCTCCAGCAGGCCGCGACGGCACAGGCACTCCTCCTCGTCGATGAACGTGTCGCAGTCCTCGTCGATCCCCGTGCCGCAGATCTCGTCGGTCGGGACGCAGGTCGGCGGCGTCTCCTCCCCGTCCCCGGTTTCCTCCTCGCCGTCGTCCGTCGCCTCCACGTCGGCGTCGGCATCGACGTCGCCGGCATCCGTCGTCTCCGTACCGCCGTCGTCCTCTTCGACGACATCGACATCGGGCGCATCGACGTCGACGGTGGGAACGTCCACATCATCGTCGCCGCCCGCATCGTCCTCCACGCCGGCGTCGGTCGCCACGCAGCGGCCGTCGACACACACAGATCCGGGCCCGCACGGGATCGATGGGCCGCAAAGGCCATCGCGCGACGCCGCGCCCCCGCAGCCGCACGCCCAGGCTACGACCGCCGCCGCCAGCGCTCTCGCCGGAACCGATCCACCAATCATCTTCCGTCTCCTTCCCGGCGCCGGATCGAGAACCGGCCCAGCCCCCGAACACCGGCAAGCATAGCGCCCGGAGTCACCAGCTTCAAGACGGGGGAAGCTCACGGGTGCATCTCCCCAAGCGGGGGGCGGGTCGGCGAGAAGGCTGGCGGGGAAGGGAGGGGCTATGCGCTATGCGCTATGCGCCATGCGTTCGGACGAAGGTGCATCCGAAGCCTTCTGACCGCACAGCGCATGCCGCACAGCGCATGGCGCAGCCCGAGGTTGACAGGCGGCGAATGCCGGGTAGTCTGGCGGTCATGTCTGCAACATCGCGAGGGGC
>CAMTWF010000123.1:0-11093 GCA_947085355.1 uncultured delta proteobacterium | reverse complement strand
GCCCGCCCGGCCGCGAGTCCGCCTGTCGCGGGCGCGATGCCGCCGCCGGTCGGGGCGCACGCCACGGCGCCGCTGCCGCCGGGCGACCCCGTCCCGCTGTTCGACGAGGAACCGGTGCCCGACGCGGCCCAGCCCGGCGAGGACGGCATCTTCACGTTGCAGGTCGCATCGTTCGCAACCCACGGGGAGGCCGTGGCGTTCATGAACGTGCTGCGGCAGCGCGGGCACGGCTCCTTCCTGGTGCGCGCGGACGGCGGCGATCGCGGCACGATCTGGCGGGTCCGGGTCGGCCCGTTCCCTTCGCAGCGCGATGCCGAGCGGTACCGGCGGACGTTCGAGCGTTCCGAGCGTATTCCGACGTTCGTCGTCAGGCGGTGGTTCCAGCCGGTCTCGTGATGGCGAGCCCGTCGGCCGTCGCCTACCTCTGCGCCTAACCCTTCAGGCCCCATGGGAATGTCGTGCTCGTGCTCGTGCTCGTGCTCGTGCTCGATCCCGCACTCGCGTGCCTGGGCCGTGTCGGCCGCATCTTGCACCGTGACGGTCGCGGCGAATGACGTGAACGCCAACGAGGCGCCCTCGAGCACGAGCACGAGGCGACGGGGAGGGGTGAACGGTTACCTCTGCGCCTCCCCGGTCATTGGAACGAAGCGGACCGGCAGCACGCTGCGGCGCGTCACGCCGCCATCGGCGGCCTTCTCGACCACGATCAGATCCTGGAACATGTCTCCCACGGGGGCGACGAGCCTGCCGCCCGGCGCGAGCTGCTCGACCAGCGGCGGCGGAACCTCCGGCGGCGCCGCCGTCACCACGATCGCCTCGAACGGGGCCTCCTCCGGCCAGCCGCGGTAGCCGTCGCCCTCGCGGACGGTGATCCGGCCGGCGTACCCGAGCGACTCCAGCAGCGCTCGCGCCGAGGCCGCCAGCGCGGGGACGATCTCGATCGTGAAGACCCGGGCGCCGACCTCGGCGAGAATCGCCGCCTGGTATCCGGAGCCGGCGCCGATCTCCAGCACCTTGTCGCCCGGCGACACCCGGGCCATCTCGGTCATCACCGCCACGATGTAGGGCTGGCTGATCGTCTGGCCCTGGCCTATCGGCAGCGGCGTGTCGTCGTAGGCGAACGGCATCTGCACCGTCGGGACGAATCGGTGCCGCTGAACCCGACCCATCGCCCGCAGCACCGCCGGATCGCTCACCCCCCGAGCGGCGATCTGCTCGGACACCATCGCCGCCCGCAGCACGCGGAACCGGTCCGGTTCATCGAGCGGCGCCGGCGCCCCGGCCGCCGCTGCGCCCGACGGCGCCGCATCCGCCGCTTCCAATGCGCCGGGAGAATCCTCCCCGCCCGCTCGCGCCGCCCCCGTCGCCTCGTCGGCCGATGCGGGGATCGTCCTGACGGTGCCGTCCTGCGCGCCGCACCTGCACCCTGCAACCGGGTCGGCAAGCGCCACGATAGCGAAAACGAAAACCGCAAGTTTCACGGATGAAATGGAAGGACCGAACTCGTCGGGCTGTGGGTCAGGCAACTCATCCGGTCGCTGGTGGCGCCGGGCCCCAATACATGTGATAGATCGCCTGGTTGATGCATGGCATCCGGTCATTCCGGTCCTCCATCGGTTCACGTTGATGGCTTGGCACGAAGTCCGTATACACCACCGACCGACGCTACGATTCGGGAGACTCGCGCTCCGATTGGTCTCCCCCCCAGCCTTGCGCGAGTTTCCCGGTTTTTGGCCCGGGATGGAGGAAGGTTCCCCCCCACTTCCTCCACCCGGGTCATTTTTTCGACATCTCTAGGCGCCCAGCAGCTCGCGCACGCGACTTGCCAGGTCGCGGATCTCGTCGGACTCGGCTCGCGTCTCGATCGCCTTGACCCGTTGCAGCAAGAGCGTCCGGCGGGGGGGCTGGCGCCCGGCGACGTAGTCGCGCAGGCGGCGGAGGGCCGCACCGGCTGCATGCTCGTCGGGGTGATCGAGCGCCTGCATCAGGACCTGCGGGTCGTCCGGCAGTTCACCGAACCTCGCCGCGAAGGCATCTACCGCCTTGCCGATCGCCTCGGACCCGGCCGCATCGAGGATGGCTCGAAGCGCCGCCTGCCTCTCCGGCTGGTCGGCGCCGAGTTTCATGCCCCTCTGGGCCGCGACGGCCCGGAGCTTGGCGCTCGCGGCGCCGTGTTCGAAGAGCCGCCCCAGGTCGCCCTTGTAGCGCGCCAGTCCCGTGACCGCCTGCTTCTTGCCGGGCCGTGCGGGGCGTTCGTCCGATCTGTGCTTGCTGCCGTCGCGCTTCTTGTCGATCTCACGCCAGGAACGGTCCCTGTCCCTCGAACCGCGCGGCTCACGTCGGTCGTCCATCGGCGATCCTCCCACCCTCCGGTCCGTCTTCCGGCGCGCGTCCGCCGCGCGCCATCGAGAGCACGACGGGGACGACGAGTTGGGCCGCCGCGAGACAGCCCGCGATGCCGACCGTCAGGCCGAAACCGAGGCTCCACATCCCCCGGTGGCTCGTGTACATGAGCGCCCCGAAGCCGATCGTCGTCGTGAGCGCGGACAGCGTGATGGCGGTCGCCGTGCCCGCGAGCCCCTCGGCGGAGCCGGGGCGTTCGCGGTAGCGGTGGACGAGGTAGATGCCGTAGTCCACGCCGGTCCCGAGCAGCACGGGGAGCGCCATGACGTTGACGAAGTTGAAGGGGATCCCGGCCAGGGACTGGACGCCGATGGCCAGTGCGATGCCGACGAGCAGCGGCGACATCGCCGTGAGCACCTGCCACCCCGACCGCATGTGTACGAGAAGGCACAGCACTACGGCGAAGAACGCGAATGCCGTGGCCTCCTCGAAACTCCGCTCGACCATCGTGGCGAACACGAGGTGCGTGACGGGGAAGCCGGTCGCCCGCGGATCCACCGAGTGCAGGTCGGCCACGAAGCACCGCAGGAAGCCGAAGTCGCCGACGTTGCCGGTCGGATGCACGTACACGGCGTACTCGGCGCCGTCGCGCGAGCGGAACCTGTCCTCGATCTCGGCCGGCAGCGCCCGCACGGCGGTCGGGTTCAGCGACAGGCCGGCCAGGACGATGTCCAGGCCCGAGTCGATCTGGTCCAGCAGCCACTTCTGGAAGCCCGCGAGCCGTTCGGCGACGAGATCCGGCGGCCCGGCCTGAATCCGTCCCGCGAGATCCTCGGCCGATCCGGCCAGGCGCGTCAGGGCCGCGGCGAGCGGCGAGCCCGGCCGGCTGCCGCGCAGGTCGAACGCCACGTTCCCCGCCGAATCCGCGATCCGCTCGACCGCCGCCGCGGCCCGAGCCGGATTCACCGGTGGCGGCGACGCGGCGGCGGCTGCGGCCTGCGAGCGCATGCGGACCAGGAGTTCCCGGTGTCGCGCGATTGCGTCCACGGCATCCGCCTTTCGCCGACTCATCTCGGGCAGGAACCGTGCGTACCGATCGAGCGATTCGATCCGTGAGATCGTCGGCGGCTTGTCCGGGCACGCCCGGCCCGCTCCTGCCGGATCGCCGGTCGTCTTCGAGAGGCGTTCGAGTTGGGCGGCGAGTTCGGCGGCGGCGGCCTGGGTGGGCGCCGTCGCTATCGCCGTCTCGTGGGAGAAGTCGGTTCCGAGCAGCATCTCCGCGCCGGCGACCGACTCGGCGTCCCGCGCCATCAGCCGGATCGGGTCGTAGTCGAAAACCCGCCGGGCCAGCGAGCCGAAACCGCCGACGACGACGATGCCGGCGACGACCAGGACCGCGATGCGCGACGGACGCGCACGGAGCAGCCGGACCATGCCCAGGTCGAGCGTCACGCGGCGGTCCCGCGTCCTGTGGACGAAGAAGAGCAGCAGCGGCAGCGCGATCGCCGTCGCCGTGAAGATGGCGACGACGCCCGTGCCGGCGATGATCCCCAACTCGGCGAACCCCTCGAACTCGGTGAATCCGATCGCATAGAACGTCAGCGCCGTCGTGGCCGCCCCCGTCAGGACTCCTCCGCCGGTGTTGGCCAGCGCCTGGGCCCACGCCTCCTCCCGCACGCGGCCCGCTCGAATCTCGTCGTCGTATCGCATGAGGAGCTGGATCGCGTAGTCGACGCCGAGGCCGAACAGGATCGCCCCGAAGTACGCCGTGATGACCGTGAGCCGGCCGACGGCGACGGCGGTGAATCCGAGCGTCCATGCGAGGCCGACCAGCAGCGGCACGAACAGGGCGACGGTCGTTCGGATCGAGCGGAAATAGAGCAGAAGGAGGGTCAGGATCGCGGCGCCCGAGATCATCGTGACGCGCGACGAGTCGGCGACGATGACGTCCATGTCGTCGGACACGAGCGCCGGCATGCCCGTGACGAGGGCGCGGATCCGGCCGGCGCCCGGTCCGGCGGCCGCGATGCCCTCCCGCACCGCCTCGCGCACGATGCGCGTGAAGCACCGGAAGACGTCCTCGTCCTCGGAATCGCTCACGGGACGCACGAACAGGAACATCAGGACGGGGTCGGTCCCTTCGGAGATGTATCCCGCCTCGTCCACGCCCCGGCGATCCTCCTCCGTCAGCCGCGGCGCCGCCGACTCGCCGAGCCGCTCGTGGGGATACGGCGCGTCGAGCCATCGCCGGAGGCGTTCCACCGCGTCCGCGAGCCGATCGATCACCGCCGCGTTCCCGGCATCATCCGAATCGGGCGTTGCCGTGCCGGTCTCGATGCCGTCGGCGACGCCGTCGAGCATCGCCTGGAGCCCCGTGAGCGGCGGGGCGGCCGACCGTCCGGGGGCCGTATCGGCCGCGGCGAACGCTTCGCCCAGCTTCTCGATGTCCTCGGCCGAGAGGTAGTAGATCCCCCGTCGCTCGAACTCGTCGAGATCCACCTTGTACAGGACGTCGCGCACCTGGCGGGCGGCGAACCTGGTGTCGGTGCACGGGTCCCGCGGCGTCTCGCCCTCGGGCGGCGGCGCCGTGAGAGTCGCGGCGATCCGGTCGGCCGCCCGGCGCATCGCCTCCCGGTCGCGGCCCTCGATGATCACCGTGTTGAGGAACGTCGTGCCGAACCGCCGGACAACCTCATCGAACCGCAGCCTGGCCGGCTCGTCGGGGTTCTGCAGCGCGCCACGGTTGGTCGTGACGTGCCTCAGGAGGTCCGGCACCGGCAGCAGCGCCACGGCCGTCACGGCCACGACGCCCAGCGCCACCCACCACCGGTTGCGGGAGACGAAGTGCGAGTAGCGCCTGGCCGCCTCCAGCGCCCGGGGCCTCCGCGTCCCGCGGTCCTCCGCAGCCGTTCCCGTACCGTTCATGGCTGGTCGAAGGCCGCGCCCCACACGGCTAGAACCTCACCCTGGATCTCAGGAACGCCATCGAACTCCCGGCCGCCGCCTGGCCGAACTTCGATTCCGGCTCGCCGAAAAGCACGTACCCGCCGGCCTCCAGCTCCATCGCGCCCCACGGGTTCCATTGCAGGAGCGGGTAGGCTACCGCGCAGAATCGCTCGATGTCGAGCGCCGCGATCCCGAAAACCCGGAGCAGCAGCTTGCCGTTGAGGAACTTGAAGTCCGCTCCCGCGACCACGTAGTCCGCGAGGCCCTGCGGAGCGAGTGGGATCCGCCGGGCGGCGTCCCCGTCCCCGATCGTCACCTCGGTCGGGTAGTCCCGCGTCGACAGGGGCCCCGCCTCGTCGGCGAAGCCGCGCACCAGCATCGCCAGCACGAAGATGTCGCGCGTGAACGTGTAGTCGATCCCGACCGTCGCCTTGAAGTACGGCCTGCCGTCCAGCACTCGACCGTCCACGTCGGGGAGGAACATCGGCATGTCCACCGTCATCGTCATCGCCTCGGGATAGATGACGGCGCCCTCGACGCGGAAGCCCGCGTCGTCCAGGAATCCGATCGATCCGGCGAGGTCGAAACCGAACGCCGTGATCCGCGGGTAGCGCACCAGGACGTAGTTGTCGATCAGGCCCCCGGCGACGTTCGAGGTCGAGAAGGCCGGCCGGGGGAAGTCGTCGAAGCCGCGGTAGAACGACAAGGACATGTCGAAGTCGCCCGAACGCCACGTGGCGCGGGCGCCGATCTGCACGTTCTCCAGCGACGCATCGGGGACGTCCACGAACGCGAACGTGTCGTCGAACAGCAGGCCCAACTCGTCCATCGTCTCCCGCGGTCCCAGCGCCGCGCGGATCGGCGCGACGTCCAGGAACGGCGGGGCGGCGGAGGGATCCGCGAGCGTCGCGGCGGCCGTGCGCGGCAGCCGGGCCGGCCGGAACACCGGGACGACGACCGCCTCGAGGATCAGATTGCCCGTCGGGTTGTACAGCAGGCGCACCATCTCGTTCGCCTGCGTGATCCCGAACCGGAGCGGGTCCCACAGGTCGTCGGGATTGAGCATGTTGGTCGGCCGGAAACGGTCGGACGCGCCCCACGTGACGACCTGCCGGCCGAACACCATGTCGAACCCCGGGAACAGATCCCGGACCTCGACGTACGCCGCGTCCGACTCCACCCAGAACGGGTCGATCGTCCACCCGTTGAAGAGGTCATCGAGCGTCGCGTCGACCGATCGCCACCGGTCGCCGGTCTCGCCGGCCGCCGGCCCCGTCAGCCCTGTTTCGTCGAGCTGACCGAGCGCCCGGTCGCCCGACTGCCCCGCGAGCGACATGCCGTCGAAGTTCAGCCGCAGGTGCGCCTCGTACCGGATGTGCGGCCCCAGGCGCTGCCTGAGGCGGAACTCCGCCTGGTTGATGTTCCAGATGAGATCGCCGCGATCCTCCGGGCCGGCCGCGGCCGGCCAGTCGGACCCGGCGATCGGTCCGCCGAGCGACGCGCGGAAATCGGTAGCCACCGAGCCGGACAGGATCGGACCGTCGGCTGCCGCCTCGGCCGCCGCCAGCGCGCTTGCCGCCAGCAGGATGGCCCCGGTCGATGCGGCGCTCGACCGGCGCCGTCCGGCTCTCCGCCCGACGTTCACGTCGCGGCCTGCCCCTACTCCCCCAGCATCAGCGACCGCTTCGTGAAGACGCGGTCTTCCAGGCCCGTGTTGATCTGCCAGTCCGAGATGTGCGCCTCGGTCACCCGGTCCACCGAGGCGTTGATCACGCGGAACCGGGTCGGCTCCTCCACCCCGTGTTGCGTCCGCCATTCGTCCCTCACCAATCTCTTCGACAGGACGCCGTCCAGGTGGTACTCGACTTCCGACGCCTTGTTGCGCCGCCGGTCGAACTTGAACACCAGCTTCTCGTACGGGAAGTCCGCCGTCGTGCGCAGGAGCTGCACCTTGTAGTAGTCGTCCGTGGCCTCGATCAGCGACGGTTGGAAGCCGCGCGAGATGCCGGCGAGCGACGTTTCGGCGGCGCCCCAGTCGGTGCCCAGGAAGCCCTGCGCGCGGGCCGATGCCGCCACGAGACGTACGGAGCGATCCTCGGGGTTGTAGACATACGTGGTCGACGAGCCAAGCTGGAGGATCGCCATGCCGGCCACCTCGCCCGGGGCGAGGATCCTCACGAGAAGCTTGTCCGAGCCCTTCGCCAGAACATGAAGATCTATCTCGCGCGTCACGCGGCCTGTCTCGATCAGGCGGATCCGGATCCTGTACGTCTGGTCGTCGAAGCGGAACTCGTTCCGCTCCGCCTCCCGAACGATCCGCGCCACGTCGGGGATGCTTGCCGTCTGTGCGAGCGCCAGTCCGGCCGCGGCCAGCGTTACCCCCGCCAGCACCGGTCGCAACATCCTTGCCTCCTCCTCGACGGCCCCCGGCTTGCGGACCCGAATTCCTCGGTCGATCCTCCCCCGTGCCGGCGCTGCCGAGCCCTTGGACGCCGCGCAGTGAACCGGATTCTATGCAGTGATAGCCCGTTCTGCAACGTGATCGGGGAGCATCAGGGGCGTCCGGCTGCACGCGGGTGGCGCGAGTCGGGCCGCGACGGAATCCTGGGGGCTTCCGGGCGCGGTTCGCGGATTCCGAACCCCTACGGCGACGGGTCGGTCCAAATGCCGGTAATGCGGCAGGAGACGGCGGTAAAGACGATCCCGAGCGAGATGGCGTCCGGGTTGTCCGGCTGCTCGTAGCAGAACGTCGGGCCACCGGGTGCGGGGTTGGGTTCGCAGGTCTGGCCCGGCGCGCAATTGTCCATCACGGTCGCCGGGTCGCACGAGTTGGCCGTGAAGCCCTCTGGGATGACGTCCATGTCCGCCTGGCCCGAGAGGATCGTCCGGATCGTGTTGGCGGTGATCGTCGTTCCGGAGAGGTCGATCTGGGAAATCGCCTCGGCGGCGTCGCTCAGGAAGATGTAGCCGCCGAGCATGCCGTTGATGATCTTGCCGCCCACCGGTGGGGTCCCCGTCGGCGCCGTGTCGAGATCCCACACAATGCGCGTGCCGTTCACCGACAGCCTGAGAATCTCCTCCTCGACCGGGATATCCACGTTGAAAACCGACGGCCCGGCCTCGAAGTCGCCCTCCTGCCACACCAGGTCGGCCTCCGGAGTGTCCTCGAGCACGCCGTTGTCGAACCGGATCAACGACGACATGAGGTCGGTCGTGCCGGGGGGGGTCAACGACCGTGCATCCACCAGAAGCTCCCCGTCGCCTGTCAGGTTGTTCAACGGGTCCGCGTCGGCGTCCTTGCCGGAGTAGCCGAGCAGCCGGACCAGGTCCGGGTCCCGCGTCCAGGAGTCGACGTCCATGTGCCTCAGGATGATCAGAAGGCTGCCATCCGCGATTCCCTCGGCGATGCTCTCGTCCGCGCTGAACTCGAGCCCGGCTTCCTGGAGATCCTGGATGAGCGCGCCGAGCTGGTTGTCGACGCCGTCGGGACCGTCCTCGGGGAGGAGTTGCCCGGGACCGGTGTGGATGTTGTCGAGGTTGAAGCCCTCGCCGAGATTGATGCGGCCGATCCTCATCGTGTCGATCACGAAGTCCGCCGTCACTCCGTCGTTCCAGTTGACCTCTACGTCGGGCGGAGCGCCATCGTCCGGGGAGGTGTCCCCGTCGTCGCGCGGCACGTCGGTCCCGACGTCACTCGGGGAACTCCCTCCGTCGCCGCAGGAAACGACCGCGGCGATAGCGCCGATCGCCGCCAGGGACATCGCCAATGCCAGCAAGCTCTTCCTCGACATGTTTCCTCCGTTCCGGAGTCCCCGCCGCGTGTCACTCCCCCTCGGACCGCGGCGAACGGGACGGCGGAAATCTAGCACGCGGATCCGGGCCGGTCAAACGCGGTTCGCGGTTCGCGGGAACTGGAAACCGCGAACCGCGAACCGCGAACCGGTGTGGTTGCCGTCGCGGGGCCGCTTGTGGAACATGCGCGCCGTGCGGAGACTCCGGGCGCCGGCGTTGGGAGTGGTCGCGGTCGCGGTTGCGGCGTCGACCGGCGCGCGTGCGGCCGCCGGCGAGGAGGACCGCCTCTCGGCCGCGTGGCCCTTCGGCGCGCTGGTGCTGCACGTGGGAGCGACCGTCGGGGCGATTCACTCGACTGGCCGCCCGTTGGACGACGCCTTGGCGCGAGTGGCCGTCGGCGCCGTCGCAGGCGCCGCGCCCGCCGCGGCTATCCTGGCGCTGTGGGGCGAACCGTGCGGCCAGGGGCGTGGCCGGGCGGCCTGCTGGGTCGAGGCGGCGACCCAGGCGATCGTCGTGGCCGGCGTCGACCTGGCGGCGATGTACGCGGCAATGCGCTTCGTCAGGGAGCCTCCGTACCGTGCGGCGCGCCCGTCCGTCGCCGAGACGGCGATCTGGTCCTCGGCGTGGATCGGGGCGACCGCATCCGCCATGGCCCTGCCGCCGCTGTTCGGCGGGGCGTGGGGGGAGGATTTCTGGTCGACGGCGGGACTCTTCGCCTGGTTGCACGCGGCGCTCGCGACGGCGATGCTCGCGGTCGTCTACGCAACCGACGGCGCGCCGGAGCACGCGTGGATCGTCAGCCTGCCGATAGGCGCGTTCTGACGTGGAGGGTCGGCCGCGCTACGAGTAGGTACCCGCCGTGAACGGCTACGAAAATCTCGAAAATAGTGCTTGACAGGCTTTTTTAGCTGAAGTACCCAGGTACTCGTCGCGGTGACCGGAGCGGGATCGCTGCATCGGAGGCCGGTCGGGCGCCGCCGACCTGGAGGGGAACGCGAAGTGAAGACGCCGCCCTGCCGGGGTTCGTCGCACGCCCTCAACGGCGCCTGTCTGACCAGCGCCGCCCGCGACGCCGGCCGCGCCGGCACGGACGGTCAATTCGCCCCCCCCCTCCCCCCGCAATAGTCCTGTCATTTCCGTTCGTTGCGCTGTCGGGTCGGGCACGACTTGCCGTCCCGGCGCGCGTGTGCGTCGTGACGGCGCGAACGTCGGCGATCGGCCAATTCCGGGGAGATGGTCTTTCGTTCGGACGGAGGGCCATCTCCACGTTTGACGGCGCTCCTCCGGCGGCCCCCATCGGCGGCCGGCACAAGGGGAGGACACGATCGGCGCCGCCGACCCGCTGCCTCCCGATGTGGAGATGCTCCCTCGCCCGCGCCAAGGGCCATCTCCCGGGTGTGCGGGGCTGCCCGGCGGGCGATCCGGGGGGCATCTCCCGCCGTGGAGATGCCCTCGGCCTCGGCGGGATGTACGTCTCCCGGCGTGGAGATGACGCTTGGTCCGGGCGGATCGGCGTCTCCACGATCTGTGAGCGGGATCGCCGCCGTCCGTTGCAACCCCTCAACCGACCACGGCCGGCGCCGGCGGGGACAGGTTGTGCCCGTCGCGGCGTCCTGCCGGAATTTCGTCCGTCATGCCGGTGCGACCGGCGAAAGAAGGAAGGTGAATCATGAGAATGCCCAGGGTGGACGCTTCGACGGAGACGTGGGTACGCGTCGCCGTCTATGTGACCGCGCGGCTGACGCGCAACCGACGGACGCGGCATCTCGTCCCGCTCATCAAGCCCGCGTTCGAGGCGCTGCAGACCGTCGCGGCGGCCGCCGACCGGGCGGAGTGGGCGTTGGTCGAGGCGCGCGCGCACCACGACGGCGCCGACGACGACCTTGACGAGGTGGTGACGGGGTTCCACGGCGAGCTGTTCCTCTTCGTGGGGAAGAACCTCAAGTCGTCGCTGTTCAGGAAGTGTTTTCCAAACGGCCTCGTGGCCGTGACGGGCGCCAGGATCCCGGATG
>CAMTWF010000122.1:0-17571 GCA_947085355.1 uncultured delta proteobacterium | reverse complement strand
TTCGTCGCACGGCGCGACGATATTGGTCACCGCGGAGCACGCAGAGAACACAGAGACCATTCTCTGCGCCCTCTGCGGTCTCTGCGGTGATTCATCGTTTGGTTGCGGCGCCTGCCTGCCGGCAGGCAGGCCGCCGCGCTAAGAAGTTACCCTTGGAATGGCTGCCCTACGGGGCCCCATGATCGCCCCCCACAAATCGCGGATGCACCCGTCATGGCGTCGGGCCTAACCGTCGCGCCGGCCGGCGGCTCAATCGGAGATGCCATGACGTCGCATCCGTTCCCAGAGGCTCTTGCGGCTGATCCCGAGCAGCCGAGCGGCCTCGGCGCGCCGGTTGCCGGCACGCTCCAGCGTCGCCCGGATGGCGGCCGACTCGGCGCGAGCCAGCGCTTCGGCGAGCGTCGCGGGGCGGTCGGCCGCAGGGGCCGGCGGCGCGCACGCCGGCGGTCGATCCGATTCACCGATCGGTCCCGCCGCCCCGCGAGCCAGATCCGCGGGGAGGTGGCAGAGCCGGACGGTCTCCCCGTCCGGGCACAGGATCGCGACGTGCTGCATTATGTTCTCCAACTCGCGGACGTTGCCGGGATACGGGTGGCCGATCATCGCGTCCAGGGCCTCGGGGGCGATGCCGCGGATCCTCTTGCCGGAGGCATCGGCGTAGCGGGCCAGCAGCGAGGCGGCCAGCACGGGCACGTCCTCCCGCCGCTCCCGCAGCGTAGGCAGATGGAACGCGACGACATTGAGCCTGAAGAACAAGTCCTGCCGCAGCACGGCGGACTCCACCAGGTCCTTCGGAACCCGGTTGGTGGCCGAGACTATCCGTACGTCCACCCGGATCGGCGTATTCCCGCCCAGCCTCTCGAATTCCTTGTCCTGGATCACGCGCAGCAGCTTCGCCTGCACGGCCGGCGGGATGTCCGCGATCTCGTCGAGGAACACCGTGCCGCCGGAGGCGACCTCGAATCGACCGGGCTTGCGGCCGATGGCGCCGGAGAACGCGCCCTTCTCGTAGCCGAACAACTCGGACTCGACGAGCGTCTCCGGGATCGCGGCGCAGGAGACGTGCACCAGCGGCGCCGAACGGCGCGGACTCATCTCGTGGATCGCCCGGGCGGCCAGGCCCTTCCCCGTCCCGCTCTCGCCCGTCAGCAGCACGTTGGCGTCGTGTCCGGCCACCAGCCCGACGAAATGCCTCAGGCGCCGCACCCCAGCGGACGACCCGAGGATGCCGGAATACGCCCCCTCCCCGGCGGCCGTCGCCGGCGACTCCGATCTGACGGCGCGGTCGAGCCTGCCGGCCAGAAGCGTGCGATCGACCAGCGCGTTCACCTGCTCCGGCTCGACCGGCTTGATCAGAAAACCAGACGCTCCCAACCGCATCGCCTCCACTGCCTGCTCCACCGATCCGTACGCCGTGACCGCGATGACGCCGACCGAACCCGCAGTCGCCTTGGCGTACCGCAGGACGGACAGGCCCGACCCGTCCGGCAACCGCAGGTCGACGAACGCCAGATCGAACTCGCGCTCGCCCAGCAACCTCACGGCATCCGCGCACGTCCCCGCGATCGCCACCTCGTGACCCGAATGGCGCAACAGATCTCGGAGCGCCTCCGCGAAAGCCTCGTCGTCGTCGACCACCAGAATGGAACTGCCCATCCGCTTCTCCTGACGCCCCGACAACTTCCCACCGGGAAACGCATGTTACCCAGAGGAAACAGCAATGCAAGACCGGCGTTACGCATCGGGAACGCAGCCGCAAAGATCATTGACAAAAGGGATTGGATCGCAACCCGCAGGGGCCAGCGACCGACCGCGACCGAAGGCTGCCGTCGGCGGATGGGCGGCGGAGGGCGTATCGATCCTGGGGGGATGGGCCGGCGGGATGGAGTCCAGCATGAGTGAAGCAGTCATGACCGGTTTCCACGAACGGACGGATCGCCATCTTGGGCGCCCGACCATGTTTCGACAGGCCGACATCGGCATCGATGTCGCCGTAATCGATCGAAGTCCGCCCATGGCGGCGGTGCTCGATCGGGCGCGCCTCGCGGCGGCATGCGATCTCCCGGTGATGATCCTCGGGGCCCGCGGATCCGGCCGCACGACCGTGGCGACGACGATCCATCGCAACAGCAGGCGGCGCGACCGGCCCCCCGTCTTGTTCAGCGCGCTCGACCTGCCTCCCGCCGTCGTGTCCGCGAAGCTGCTCGATGCCGAGGATCGTTCCGGATTGCCGGCCTTGGCGGCGAACTCGACGGTGATCCTCGACGTGCCGCGCAGTCTTTCGGCGGGCCTGCAGGCGCGGCTCCTCCGGCTCGTCCTCGGAAGGCGTGCGAACGGCGGCGGAGGATCGCCACGCTGGATCCTGGTCGCCGAGACCGATGATGACGTGCCGGCGTCGCACGCGCCCGCCGCCGGCGTCGACATCGCCGCGAGGCTGGCGTCCGATCGGAGGGTCTTCGTGATCTCCGTGCCGCCCCTGCACGAACGCTCCGAGGACATCCTTCCTTTGGCGGAGCAGTTCCTGGCCCGTGCCGGGGAGCGGTCTGGGCGGCGGTTCGTCGGGTTCGCCCCCGAGGTCCGCAGGACGATGATCGGGCACCCCTGGCCCGGCAACGTGCGGCAGATCGAGCGCGCCATCGACTGCGCCGCGGCGATTGCGACGGCCGACGAGATCGGCCTGGACGACTTCCGCACGGCCCTGGCGCTGACCGCGCCTTCGGCCTCCCCGGCAGGTCCGCTCGTGTCGCTGCGCGAGAACGAGCGGCGCCACCTGGTTCGAGTCCTGGGCGAGACGGGTTGGAACCGCAGCCGCGCGTCGCGGATACTCGGCATCCCGAGGATGAGCCTCTACAACAAGATGAAGCGGTTCGGCATCTCGCCGGCCGCCGTCGCGGCGAGGTAGTGCAGCCGGCGCTCACCCCGCGGCGCCCGCCCCCTGCCCTTCGGGATCCTCCATCGTCCGCCTGACGATATCGAGCGCCTTGGCGCAGTACAGGCCGTCGTTGATCCGTTCGTCGAACGTCCACCGGATCTGCAGGCCGTCGCGCACCGCCGGCCGCCCGTCCGCGTCCGCGAAGACCGTCGGGCGCACCGGCCCCATCACGCCGAACACGCTCGTCGTGCCGTACTCGTACAGGTGGTGGAACGTGTCGCCGATTCCGACCGATCCCAGGTTGGCCGCAAAGATGCTCGCGTACATCGGATCGGACGAGATCATCCTCGCCGGCAGCAGGTTGACCCGGTCGAGCCACCGGATCGCGGCGATGACGGCCCGAAGGAGGAACCCGGGCAGCCGCAGCGCCAGGCGCACCTCGCGGTCCACCACGCGAGGCTTTCCGCCGCGCCCTTCGGATATCGCCGCCCGGATCCGCCGCACGCAGGCGTCGAAAGCCTCGCCGGCCGGGAACTCCAGCTTCACCGTGACCAGCGGCGCCCCGTCCTCGAACTCCCGCTTGGCGGCGAACGAGATGAACGCGCCGCGGCGCTGGTAGATCCTGCCGCCGGAGACGAACCGGTTGAGCCCGGGACGCTCGTGCAGCACCCTCGCGCACGCCCACAGGAACAGGTGGAAGATCGTCGCACGGTCCTCCGCCGGCCGCGTGTCGTTGCGAGCACGGAGCCATTCGAGCGTCCGCGACACGTCGAGCGTCGTCTCGTGGTACACGGCGCTCTCGTTCCGCCCGCGCATCACGTACGGCATCATCCGCCGCACGGGCGACTCGTCTCGCACCAGGTCACCGTCGGATCTGCGGAACAGCGGCAATGGACGTCCCTCCCGTCCGCCGGAGAACGTACACTCGCAAGGGATCTCCGTAAAGCGCGGCGGGCTCCGTTGACGCAAGGCGATCCGGCGCCCTCCCATTCCGGAGTCACTCCACGTTCTGGAGCTGCTCCCTGACCTGTTCGGCCAGCGACCGCAGTTCGGCGGCGGTCGCCGACACCGATGCGTCCTGGGCCTTCGCGGCCGTGGTGCCGTTCTCGCGCAGGATCTCCTGCACGAGGAAGTCCGCACGACGGCCGACGGGGGCATCCGAGTCGAGCAGCGAGCGCAGGTGGTCGACGTGACACCGCAGCCGGCCGATCTCCTCGGAGACGTCGGCGCGATCCACGGCGATCGCCACCTCGGCGGCGAGGCGGTCGGGATCCATCGTGCCGGCCGCCACGGCCCGCAAGGCCGCGTCCGCCCGGGCGCGAACGCGTTCCGGCAGCGCGGCGCGAAGCGAGGCGGCCCGCTCTTCCAGCGAGCCGACGAGCGTCTCGATACGTTGCAGCGCGGCGGCCAGCAGGTCGCGCAGCTCCCTGCCCTCCCGTTCCCTCATCGCCGTGACCTGGTCGATGGCGGCGTCCGCGGCCTCCTGCGCGGCCTCCTGGGCATCCGGACCCGCGGGCGCGCCGGGGCGCCCGGCGGCCACGGCGGCGTACAGCGCTCCGATGTCGATCGGATCGCCGGCGCCGAGACGCTTGCGAATCCCGTCCAGGGCGACGTACGCCGCCTCCACCGCATCCGACCTGGCGCCGCTGTCGTCGCCGCCCTCCACCGCGACGGCGGCGTCGATCCGGCCCCTGGAGAAGCGCTTGCGGATGCGACTCTCCACCACCGCCGCGGCGCCGGCCGCGCCGGGAGGCGCGGCGACCCGCACTTCCAGGTGCCGGTGGTTGACCGCGCGCACCTCGACCGTGACCCGCGCCGCCCCGCGGCACGCCGCCCCACTGCCGTACCCGGACATGCTTCTCACGACAGCCTCCCAATTCCCTACGTGGAGCCGTGCTCACGATCCGCCCTCCGAATACCACCGCACGGTGCGTTCCAGCGCCTCCCGCAGGGAAGCCGAGGGAACGAACCCGAGCTTCGCCCGAGCGGCCGCGAGGTCGGCTTGCGAGTGCCGCACGTCTCCGGGGCGCGGCGGCGCGAAGAGCGGCTCGACGCGCGCGCCCGTGATGTCGCCGAGCATGGCCAGGAGGCTCAGCAGGTCGAGGCGGGTCCCGCGGCCGACATTGATCGCCTCGCCGGCGCCGGCGCGTTCGGAGGAAGCGGCCAGCACGCACGCCTCGACGGCGTCCTCCACGGGGCAGAAGTCCCGCGACTGGCGTCCGTCGCCGAAGACCGTCGGGGGGCGTCGGGCCACGAGGGCCGACACGAAGCGGGGGATCGCGGCGGCGTAGGGGGACTCCGGATCCTGCCTCGGACCGAAGACGTTGAAGAACCTCAGCGACACGCCTGGGAGCCCCAGGTGGGTCGCGAAGAACCGCACGTACCGTTCGGCCGCCTCCTTCGAGACGGCGTACGGCGAGACGGGGTCCGCCGGCATCTCCTCGCGCTTCGGGACGACATCGGAGTCCCCGTAGACCGCGGAAGACGAGGCGAACACGACGCGTCGGGCTCCCGCCTCGCGGGCAGCCTGAAGCACGCGGATCGTGCCGATCGCGTTGACGTCCTCGGCCAGCGCCGGGTCCCGCACGGAGCGTTCGACCGAGACGAGCGCCGCCAGGTGGAAGACGCAGCGGACGCCGCGGGCGGCCGACGCGACGGCGTTGGGGTCGCGCACGTCCCCGCGCAGCAGTTCCACGGCATCGCCGAACGGCGCGAGGTTGGCCTCGCGCCCGGTCGAGAGGTCGTCGAGCACGCGGACCTTCGCCCCGTCCTGCACGAGCCGTTCGACCAGGTGCGAACCGATGAAGCCCGCGCCCCCGGTCACGAGGTGGACCGCTCGATTCGGCATGCTATGCTCCATGCGCCGGCGGGCGGCCCGCGCGCTAGGTCTTCTTGAACAGCGCGTCGAGCCTGCTGCGGACGTTGTCCTTGTCGACGGCGGTCCGTTCGCTGGTGCGGAACGTGAAGAATGTGCAGTGGTTCGTCCTCTCCCTCTCCGGCACGTACTCCGAGATGCGCTCGCGGCACTCGTTGTAGGATCCCGGGTCCCAGTACTCGCAGTTCTTGCAGCAGTGCAGGTCGGTCCCGCAGTGGACGCACGTATCCGTCCGCTGCATCTTCACCTCGAACTCCAGCTTCCCTCCGCACTTGTGGCAGTGGTACCGCTTCTCCTCGGTCTTCGGGATGTGCATCGGTCCATCCTCCGTTCCGCTGCGCCGGGGGGCCGCCGCCCCGGCGCACGCTAGCAGAGCGGCGGATGGATGCAACCGGGGCCGCAGGGCCGTGGCTGATCGCGATGATCGGCTTGGCCGGTTGCGAGGCCGGTCCGCACTTCGTCCCGCCCCGTTCCTCGGCGACGATGGAGCCGGCCTCCGGGCGACGGGGGGCGGAACTGGTCGCGATCGTCCGCGGCGCGAACACCCGCTTCCTCCGGTCGCCGGAGGCGGTATCCGCCCGGTTCTCGGGCGATGCCGCCCTGGTGGTCGGCCAGCCGCGCGTCGAGGCGGACGACCGGATCCGCCTGCTGCTGTCGATCCCGGCCGACGCGCCGGAGGGGCCGACGTCGCTCGTGCTGGAGGCGCCGCCGGACCGGTTCGAGTTGCCGTTCACGATCCTGCCGCCCGCGGCGGTTGCATCGGCCCGATTCGTCCCGGACGCCGTCCATGCGGGATTCGAGGGTACGGTCGATCTGGTGGGGTCGGGGACGAGGTTCTCGGCCGGCGTGGTATCGGCGGCGTTCGAGGAGGATTCTGGAATCCGGGTCGTGTCGCTGGACGTGGAGCGCGACGATCTGGCGCGGGTCGGCATCGCCGTCTCGGCGGCGGCGCCGGAGGGGGTGCGCCGGGCCGCCGTCGGCGCGGGCGGACTGATCCTCAGCGTGCCGATGCGCATTGTCGTCGTCTCGGGTCCATGGGTCGAGTTTGATCCCCCGGCGGGCAGCCAAGGGGATCGCCGAGTTGTCGTCGTGCGAGGCCACGGGATCGAGTTCGTGCCGGGCGACGCGAGCGTCGAGTTCCCGTTCAATCCCGGCGTGACGGTTCCCCCGGACGGCATCCATGTCCGGGACGACGGAACGACGATGGATGTGAGCATCGAGATCGCCGCCGACGCTCGGGAAGGCCCCGCCACCAGCCGCGTCCGGTCGGGCGGCGCCGAGGCGCGCGGCGTTTTCCGCGTGCTGCGAGCCGCGGGCGACGCGCCGGCCGTCAGGTTCTCGCCCGCCGCGGTGTGCGCGGGCGAGCGTGCCGCCGCGCTGCACGTCCTGGGAACGCGCACGTCGTTCCGGCACCCGGGAACGACGGCCCGCAGCGACTACCACCCCGGTTTCGTGGTCGGCCCCGTGGCGGTCCTCACGCCGACCAACGCGATCGTCACCATCTCGGTGGACCGCTCGGTCCCGGAAGGGACCGCGGCAATCACAATCGAGACGCCGCTGGGCGGCGGCGACTCGGAGTCGGTGACGGGCGTGGTGGACGTGCTGCCCCCGTGCGCGTCGATGACCCTGTCGCCGGACGTCTTCGAGCATCCCGGCGGCGCGTACGCCGATCAAGCGGTCGACATCGTCGTGGCCGGCGCGGAACTGACGGAGGCGGCCCGGCTGGAGGTCGAGCGCGGCGGCGGAATCGCGGTGAGGTCGTTCTCGGTTCTCGACGCCTCGCGCGCCTCGGCCGTCCTGCGCATCTCCGGCGACGCGCCGTTCGGACCTTCGACGGTGACGTTGCGGCCCGCGCCCGGCGTGGACGCCGTGAACGGGGTGCTGGCGGTCACGCGGGCGGCCGGCGATGCCCCGACCGTCGAGCCGGCGTATCTCCTGGCCGACGCGGCCGAGCGCGGTTTGGTCGTGCTGTCCGGCTTCGTGTCGTTCCTCGACGGCGCGATTCCGTGGCCGGCCGCCGTCCGTGTCGATTTCCCCGGCGTGCGCGTCGGGTCGTTCGATCCCCCGGCCGGCGGCTTGATGACGTTCACTGCCGCGGTGTCGCCGGCGTCACCGGCGGGCCACGCCACCGTGGGGATCCACGGAAGCGGGGCCGGCGCTGCCGGTCGGGGCAGGCACGTCGGCGTTCGAGTCGCCGTCTGGCCGGCCGCCCGCCGCGCGGCGCGGCTGTCGCCTTTCCAGATCCGGGCGGGCGAGGAGATCATGGCCGTGGCGGTGGCCGATCGCCCGGCATTCGTCGGCGGGGGTGTCGTGGACGACGAGTGGCCTCCCGACTCCGGCATCGACAGGGCCTCGCTCCCGGTGGTCCTCGGCCCCTCCGCCCTATCGCTGTGGATCAGGTCGCGCCACAATGCCCCGCCGGGCTACCGAGTGGTGATGCTGCACGCCGGGCTGGAGACGATCCCCGCCGTGCTGGAGGTCCTGCCTCCGGAAGCGCCGCCGGTATTCGTCGCGACGACCGGGCACGTCCCGCCGGGAGCCACGCAGGTGGTCGAATTCGTCGGAACCGGGACGGCGTGGTCCGGCGAGACACGAGCGGAGAACCCCGCGGGCGATCCGGACATCGAGCGGCTGGAGGTCTTGGGCGCGAGCGGGACGGCGGCCACCGTCCGGGTCGGCGCTGCGGCGGCGCTGCGGCGGCCCGGCGGGCACGTCGTGTTCCTGAAGAACGGGTTCGGGACAGTAGCGGCCGGTCTGGTGTGGCTCGGAGTTCCCGCACCGGCGCCGTTGGTTCTCTCTCCCGCGTGGCTGCACGCGGGCGCCGAGGCGCGCGTGACGGTCTCGTCGAGCGCCCCCGTCCTCGCCGGAGCGACGGCCCGCGGAGTCGACGGCGTCGATGTCGTCTCCGTGGAAGATCGCGAGGCCCACAAGGCGACGCTCGTGCTGCGGGCGACGGGCCCGGGGCGCAGCCAGGGCGTCATCGAGATGACGGTCGACGGCGCCCCGGTGATGCTGGTGTTCCCGGTGCTCCCCGTGCCGCCGGCCTTGACGCCCGACCGCGTCGCGCTGCCGCGATCGCCGACCGTGCGGAAGCTGGACCTCCGGCCGGAAGGACTGGGCGCACCCGCGGATCTGATCCCGTTCCCTTCCGGGAGCGATCTGACGGCCGGTCGCGTTGCCGAGACTCCCGGCGGCAGCGTCCTGGCCGATGTCCTGATCGGTGTCGGCGCCGTCGCTTCCGAGCCGCGTTGGCTCGTCCTCGCCGGCGGGAGCGGGGCCGCCGCCGTGCGCCTGGAGATCGCCGGCCCCGCCCCGGCCGCCCTCCCGGCGGGAGCATCGGAGTCCGTCGCCCTCGAACCGTCGGTCCCGGTCGTTCGCCTCCTGCCGGGCGCCTCCGCATGGACGGCGGCCAGGGCGGCCTGCGACGACCCTGCGGCGGTCATGACCCTGCTCGGACCCGACGGCGCCGTGGCGCTGCATGCGGGCACGGGGGCCGTTCCGTGGCCGCACGTGCTGGGTCCGTCGGGAACCGGCGTGGGCGGCGCGTTCCTGGTCGTCGAGGCGCCGGCGCCGGCCGCGTGCCGGCTGCATCACGGCTCGTGGTGGGCCGCTCCCGGGTTCGACGAGGTGGAGGCCCGCGCCGGGACGTCCGGCAGCAACGACGACCCGGGGATGGAGGAGAGGATCGTGCCGCCCGTTCCCGGCGCCGCCGTCGCCTTCCGCGCCAGGCTCGAAAGCGGCTTCGACATCGACCGCTACGCGATCGACCTCGCCGCCTCGGCATCAATCGAGGTGCTGACCGGCCTTGGACGCGCGGTCCCGATGCGCGCCGAGACCGTGCTGGAGGTCGTCGGACCCGCCGGCGCCCCCGTGACGGCGGACGCATGGGACGCCGCCGCGGCCGGGATCCCGTCGGTGCGCACGACCGAACGCGGGACGCACCGCATCTCCGTCCGTCCGGTGACGGGGACGAGCGGCGAGTACGTCGTGTCGATCCGCTCGCCTGTCGTCATCAACGAGATCGACCTGTGGAGCGGGGCCGGCCCCTTCGTCGAGCTGGCCGCACCGCCCGGCACGACGCTCGGCGCGTACTCCGTCGAGCGCCGCTCCGCGACCGGCGTGCCGCTCGGCCGCGTCGCCCTCGCCGGCGTGTCGGTCCCGGCCGACGGGCTGGTCGTCGTCGCGTCGGCGGCCGGCGTACCGGGCGCCGACGTCGTTTGGTCCGGCCTGGCGGGAACGGCCGCGCCGGCCGCGATCGCGCTGATCGGGCCCGACGGGCGCGACGCCGACATCGCCGCGATCGGCGGCGGACGAGGCGAGGGGACGCCCGTGGCGGCGCCGCCGGCGCCGGCAACGTCGATCGGCCGCTGCTGGGTCGTCGACACCGACGACAACGCCTCCGACTTCTGGCGCCAGGCCGGCCCCACGCCGGGCGAGCCCAATGCGTGCGACCGGCGTTGACCGGCGGCGCATCCTGGGTACGGTTTCCCGCAAGATGGTGACCGGCCCTGGACGTGGACGTGGATCTGGACCTGGACGACGCGGTCGCCCACGCCCACGCCGACCTTTCACCTGGTTGGTCGCGCCGGCGATCCTCGCGACGTCGCCGGCGGTCGCTGGGGCGGAGCCGATCTACGAAACCGTGGTCCACGGGGACGAGCCGGAAGGCGAAGATGCGCGCGGCAGGGCGGCGAGCCGCGTGGACCGCCGGGACATCCAGGAGCGCCAGCCGAGGTCGGCGCCCGACGCCTTGCGCTACGAGCCCGGCGTCTTCGTCCAGCAGACCGCGCACGGCCAGGGTTCGGCGTTCGTCCGCGGCCGCACCGGCCAGCAGACGGTGATGCTGTTCGACGGGATCCGGCTAAACAACAGCACGTTCCGGCAGGGGCCGAACCAGTACTTCTTCACGCTGGATGCGAGCACGATCCGGGCGATCGACGTCGTCCGCGGGAGCGCCTCCGTGCGGCACGGATCGGACGCGATCGGCGGCGCGATAGAGGCGCTGCCCATCGAGGCGCCCCTGTGGCCGGACATCGACGGCTTCCGCGCGTCTCCGCGGTCCGTCCTGCGGCTCTCCTCGGCGGACGACATGGTCGGCCAGCGGTTCCAGTTGGACTGGCAGTGGGACCGCCTCGGATTCGTCGGCGGCGCCGGATTCCGCTCGGTCGGACTGCTCGAAAGCGGCGGGCCGGTCCTCGGCCCCGCAACCGGCAGGCCCGCGGCGGCGCCGAGGTTCGCCGACGACGGCCGCACGCAGCTCGGCACCGGGTTCGACGAGCTGACCTTCGACGCCAGATCGGAGTACGACCTGGGCGAAGGGCGCCGCGTCGTCGCCGCGCTGTACGGGTACCGGCAGTACGACGCGCCGCGCACCGACCAGTGCCCGCCGCGCCTGGCGCCGCACGACGAGTGCCTCGAATACGACGAGCAGTTCAGGACGCTCGCGTACGCCGGCTTCCGGGGACCGGTCGACGGGACGATCGCGGCGGATCTGCGCGCCTCGGTGTCGTATCAGCGGCAGCACGAGCTGCGCAGCCTCCGGCGGCCCGCGTCGCACACGCTCGGCCTGGGCGCCGACAACGTCGACACCTACGGCGTCGCGGCCCGCGCCCGATCCGGGACTCTCCGCCTCGCCCCGGGACTGGACCTGGCGATCCGGTACGGCGGCGACGTGTACCACGACAGGGTCGAGTCGGCCGCGTGGCTGACGTTCACCGACGTGGACGTGACCCGCCGCCTGTCGAGGGGCCAGTACCTCGACGGGGCGACGTACACATGGGGAGGGTTCTGGGTCGAGCCGGAGATCGTAGTGGCCGACGACCTGACGATCTCGGCCGGCGCCCGGCTCGGCGCGTCCGCGGCCCGGGCGCCCGGCGAGCCGCAGTCGGAGAGCGCACCGGTGGACGCGACGTGGTTCGCGCCGGCGGCGCGGGCCGGGCTTGGATGGGTCGTCGCCGACCGGCTCGTCCTGCACGTCAACGTGGACCAGGCGTACCGCACGCCGAACCTGGACGATCTGACGTCCCGGCAGCAGACCGGTCCGGGCTTCCAGTTCGAGAACGCGGAGCTGCGGCCGGAGGAGGCGCTGACGGTCGAGACGGGCGCCGAGTGGGGCCTGGCGCGGGTCACGGCCGAGGCGTGGGCGTACTGGACGCCGATGTGGGGTGCGATCGCGCGGGCGCCCAGGGAGGCGTCCGAGTGTCCGGCCGGCGCCGAAGCGTGCCGCGGCTCGTGGAACCGCTTCCAGCTCGTCAACCTGCCGGGCCGCGCGGACGTGTTCGGCGTCGAGTTCTCGATGCTGGCCGCGTTGCCGGCCGGCTTCGCCCTTCGGCAGACCCTGGCGTGGGCGTGGGGCGAGGGACCCAACCCGGCGGGGCGCCCCGCGGATCCGCGCGTGCCGTACCGGGAGAGCCTCCCGCTGTCCCGAATCCCGCCGCTCAACGGCACGTTCGAGCTCATGTGGCGGGCCGACTGGGGGCTCTGGGCCGGCGCCGCGATGCGCTGGGCGGCCGGGCAGGACAGGCTGGCGCTGCAGGACCTGAGCGACGCGCGGATCCCCGAGGGAGGCACGCCGGGCTTCGCCGTCCTCGATCTGCGCCTCGGCTACCGCCTCCGCAGACACCTCGTGGTGGGCCTCGTGATCGAGAACCTCGCCGACGCCGCGTACAGACACCACGGCTCCGGCGTGAACGGCCCGGCACGCGGCGCAAGCTTGACGCTGGAGGCGGCGCTATGATCCACTACCCGCGAAATTCGTTGCGCGGTGCGACGATTGCGGAGACGTGGAAGATGTGGAGAAGTTCGGGTGTGTCCCACATGACCGGCTGGGGCGACCCTTCTCAGGGTGTAGGGGCGCCACGCAGCGCGCGGCGCGCGACCACGAAGCGGGTTGGCGCAGCAGGCCAACGCGCCGCGCGCAAGTGCGCCCGCGGGCACACTCCCACCGCTTGGGTGAACTCGCGGGCGCAGATGCGCCCCCTTCGGGGCCGCTGGGTGGCGCCCCTACATCCTGGGAAGAAGGTCTCGCGATGACACTTGCCGATCGTTTCTTGATAGTGGCGGCGTCGGCCATCGCCGCCGCCGCGTGCGAAACCGGCGGACCCCCGACCACACCGACCGACGCGACGGATACGGTCGAGGACCACGCTCCGACGGACGACGCGGACGCGCCGGCCGACGACGGCGACGGCCCGACGTGCGAGCCGCTGCCCGGCGACTACCTTCCCCGCGTGGACGGCTCGGCCGGCGACGACTGGCCGCCGTGCATCTCGGACGACAACCGGTACCACCGGATCGAGGAGACGATCACGACGATCGCCCGCGTCGCCCAGTTCGAGCAGATCGCCGCGCTGCTCTGGAGCGGCCGCGTCCCCTCGCCGGACGACTTCACCGAGGCCCGCGTCATCTACGCCACCGACCAGGGGCTCGACTCGCGCGTGCAGCGACGCGAAGACCACCACTACCCGCCGGTCCCGGCCGCGGAGGGAACGTGCAGAGATCCGGGCGTGCCCGCTCGCTACCCGGACCGCTGCGCCGGCCCCGCCCGGATCCTGCCGATCCTCAACGACGCCTTCGCCGCGGGCATGACCGGTTCGGACGCCCGGGTCAACGCGGCACGGATCGAAGCCGCTCTCCTGTGGTTCCTCTACCTGTCGGTCTACAAGGAGGCGTTCACCTGCACCGAGATGCCCCGCGACTGCGACTCCTGCTGGGCGTACTACACCGGCGGCGAGGCCCGCGACGCCGGGCTCGGATTGAGCCGCTACGTGCGGCGCCTGGATCCCGCGACGCACGACCGCGTCTGGGACGGCGCCCTCGCGGTTCGGTGCTGGAAGAACCTGGACAACGAGACCGGCATCTCGACCGATGCGACGACGCGCGACCGGGCGATCGCACAGATGGACCGGGCGCTGATCCGCGGCGTCGCGCTGATCGCACGCGAGCGGATGCAACTCGCGGTCGCGCTGTCGGGCGACGAGCGCCGCGCGGCCTGGGAGTTCTCCCGCATCCTCGGCGGCGTCCTGAACCGCGAGGCCGCCGCGCGCAACCCCGGCATCGCCGAAGTGCTGCGCTCCGCCCTGGCGGCGGCGGCTCCGGACGAGGCCGATGTGTCCGCCGCGATTGCGGCGATCGACTCGCTGTTCCCCTGCCCCTGACCTGACCACGGGTGAGCCGGAGGTCTCTCAGCAGGCTGTCGGCGAACGCCCGGGTGAGCCGGAGGTCTCTCAGCAGGCTCGCCTCCCGCCGAACCGGTGATCGTCTCGCCGAACAACCGTCTCAGCGCCGCGCACTGGGCGCGCCTGCTGGACGGTCTGCTCCTGGCCCGTTCCCCGCGACTCGATTGGCCGACGCTGCGGCGCCGGACCCACAACATCGACGTGCTCGACTGCCCGGGCCGCAGCGGCCACCTGCGCCTGCTGGACGTGGTGAGCGACCCCTCGGAGGCGCAGGCGTTTCTCGCCGCCGCGGGCCTCCAGGAGAGTACCCCCATCCCGACCCCGTGCCCGCGACCCGACCGCCTGAACACCCGCCGGGACCCTGCGGAGCGTCCGGCCGGGAGCGCGTAGCCGATTCGCGAAGCCCGTTGATGCCCCCTGCCTGCCTGCCGGCAGGCAGGCAGGCGTCGCTCAGGGATCGGTTTGCACAGACCATTGACTCTTACCGCATCCACCGTACTATCCATGTCCGTGAACGGTGCTCGTCCGAAGCCCTTCGTGGCGCGGGCCCACCCATGTGTCGGGAGGAAAGCGCCTTGGACTACCTAGCCTCCTCGATGGAGGACCACATGGTCGAACGAGAACTCCCGTGCATCGGCGCCGGGGGCGAACGCCGTCGCCGTGTGTCGGACCGGCTCCTGCCGGCTTGGGCGGCTGCCGCCCTCGCCGTCCCCGGCGCAGGCATCCCGCTCGTCGGCTGCCCGGCCCCTGCGGCGAGCGGGGATGGCATCGAGCGGGTTTGTGACGACGGCCAGGACGACGACGAGGACGGCCACACCGATTGCGCCGACGTGGACTGCTGGGCCGAGCCGCCGTGCTACGAGGCGGACTGCGGGGACGGACGGGACGACGACGGGGACGACCGCGTCGATTGTAACGACCGGGACTGCTGGGGCAGGCTGCCATGCTACGAGATGGATTGCGACAATCGCGTGGACGACGAGGGCGATGGATGGACCGACTGCTGGGACAATGACTGCGCGTTGGCCTCGGCATGCGACGAGTACACCTGCGATGACAGGCTGGACAACGACGGCGATGGAGAGACGGACTGCGAGGACTGGGGATGCTGGCGCAGCCCGCTCTGCCGCGAAGCGGAGTGCGTCAACGGCGAAGACGACGACAGCGATGGCCGGATTGACTGCCGCGACTACGACTGCCGCCTGGCCCCGGCCTGCCAGGAGAGCAACTGCGCAGACGGGATCGATGACGACGAGGACGGGCTCGTCGACTGCGCCGACTTCGACGACTGCGGCCTCCGGGAGGCGTGCGTCGAAACCTCCTGTTCCGGCGGCGTCGACGACGACGCCGACGGTCTTACCGATTGCTACGATGAGGACTGCGCCCGGGTACCGCCGTGCATCGAGATCCGCTGCGCCGACGGGACCGACGACGACGCCGACCGGCTGACCGATTGCGCCGACCCCGACTGCCGGGCATCCTGGGATCGGCGCAGCACGTGCTTCGAATGGCGCTGCGCCGACGGCGTGGACGACGACGGTGACGGCGTGACCGACTGCGCCGATCCCGACTGCCACAGCTCGTGGGATCCGTCACCGGCGTGCTTCGAGTGGCGCTGCGGCGACGGTATCGACAACGACGGCGACGGACTCACGGACTGCCGCGACGCCAACTGCGTGCATGAGCTGCCGTGCATCGAAACCCGCTGCGGCGACGGCCTCGATGACGATGCCGATCGCCTGACCGACTGCGCCGATGATGACTGTCTCGACTCCTGGCCGTGCTCCGAGCACGATCTCTGTCGTGACGGCGTCGACAACGACGCGGACGGCGATACCGACTGCTTCGACCGCGACTGCGAGTACGCGTCCCCATGCCGGGAGTCCTTCTGCGGCGACGGCGTCGACAACGACGGCGACGGACTGACCGATTGCGCCGACCCGAACTGCGACGACCTGGGCCCGCCATGCCGCGAGGTGGCCTGTGCGGATTCTTTCGACAACGACGGGGACGGACTGACCGACTGCGCTGATCAGGACTGCGACTACGGCGGCTCCGTGGCATGCACGGAATGGCATTGCGCCGACGGGCTCGACGACGATGACGACGGATGGACCGACTGCGTCGATCCCGACTGCGGTCACCGCGGCGCCTGCCGCGAATGGCGTTGCGCCGACGGCCGGGACGACGACGGCGACGGGCGGACGGACTGCAGCGATCCGGAGTGCCGCGGCGAGTTCCCCTGCGCCGAGACCCACTGCTACGACGGCCGGGACGACGATGCCGACGGGCTCACGGATTGCGACGACTCGGAATGCGAGTGTCCCGAACAGGCCTGCGCCAACGGAATGGACGACGATGACGATCGGATGACCGATTGCGCCGACGAGGACTGCCGCACCGCGGACAACTGCCGCGAGTCCTGGTGCTCCGGCGGCGGGGACGACGACCACGACGGCCTCACCGACTGCGCCGACGACGACTGCGCGCGCGATGACGCGTGCCGGGAATGGCGCTGCGGGGACGGAGTCGACGACGATGGCGACGGCCTCACGGATTGCAGGGATGCCGACTGCAACTCCGATCCGCCTTGCGTTGAGTGGTTCTGCGGGGACGGCGTCGATGGGGACTCGGACACCTTGACCGACTGCGCCGATCCCGACTGCCGCGAGGCATACCCGCGGCCCGGGCCGTGCTTCGAATCCCGCTGCGGCGACGGCCTCGACAACGACCGCGACGGCGTCACCGACTGCGCGGACGGCGACTGCGCCGAGCAACGGCCGTGCTACGAATGGTGGTGTTTCGACGGCGTGGACGACGACGCCGACGGCCTGACTGACTGCCTGGACACGGCCGACTGCGGACTCGTCTGCCCGTAACTGCACCTGCCGCCGCCGACGCTGCCCCGCAGGGGGGCCTTGGCGGATGCGCGTCCCCACTGGCATGCTGCCGTCGATGGCTCGGGGCATCCCGGCGTATGCCCGTACGTGGCTCGAGCAGGCCGAGGCCGACCTGCGGGAGGAAGTCCCGCCGGCGCGCTACTACGAATGGTCACCGTGATCGAGGTCGGCGCGTGCAAGGCGCCTTCCGGCACGACAAGCGTCAGCCGGCCGTGGCGGATCGTCCCACCCCCCGCGTCAACCGTGACGCTCGCCACGCCGCTGTCCCCCCCGGCATCTCTCGTGCCGCACGTGTTTGGCGTCCCTTCGCTTGCTGGGGCGCTTGGCCGGCGTGGTCGGCGAGTCACCTGGCAACAGGAACGGGAGCGGGAGCGGGAGCGGGAGGTTGGGACGCATGGTGGTGAACGGTTACGACTCGCTGTTCCCCTGCCCCTGACCTGGCGAGAGGATCCCCTCGACGACGGAGATCAGAAAGTCCGGCCGCTTCTGCAGCTCGATCATCGGGGACCCGCGGCACTCCTGCGGCGGCGGACCAGCGACACGAGGGCGAGCGCGGCGAGCCACCCGACGCCGGACGGACGGCGACCGGGCGTGGAGCACGCACAGCCGGCCCCGCCGTCGGCGAACGCCGGATCGTCCGGGGCGTCGGCCGCGGGCGACGCGCCTGGCGCGCTGGCGCTGGCGATCGACACGACCGACTGGAGCGACCCCGGCGCCCTGGTCGGCTTGAGCCCAGGCACGCAGGGG